>NZ_JBFABE010000075.1:0-39659 GCF_040640155.1 Streptosporangium sp. NPDC023615 | reverse complement strand
CGCCCCGGCGGCCACCCGCTCCGTCCGGGTCCCGGACGGCCGCTGGGGACGGGGCCACCCGGGGAGGGCGGGGCCTCTCCCTGTGCCCGGCACCCGTCGCACGGCGCTCCCCGGCTCCGCCGTACGGCGCTTCCCGGTTCCCTGGTCCGATCGCCGTGCGGCCGCCGGATATCCGGATGCGCCGGCGCGGCGACTCGGGCAGCATGGACGGTCGGGCCCGTCCGCGGGTTCCGGCCCGGGTGCGGAATCCTCGGCCCGTGCGCCCTCGCGGGCACGGGGGAGTCTTCACTCGCGGGCCGAAAGTATCCTGGGTCTCAGTATGGGAACGCCTCCTTTGACATCTCCGCTCTCCGAGCTGCACGCGCGCTTGCCCGAGCTCACGCTCCGTGACCAGCGGCGCCTGCGCCGCAGGCTCGACGGCGCGCGCAAGGTCAGGAACCGTGCCGCCCAGCAGAAGATCGCCGCGGAGATCACCTCCGACATCGAACGGGCCGAGCAGCGCGTCGCCCGCCGCCGCGACGGCGTCCCCGCGATCACCTATCCGGAGGCGCTGCCCGTCAGCCGGCGCAGGGACGACATCCTGGAGGCGATCCGCGACAACCAGGTCGTGATCGTGGCCGGTGAGACCGGTTCCGGCAAGACCACCCAGCTGCCGAAGATCTGCCTGGAGCTGGGCCGGGGCGTCAGGGGCCTCATCGGGCACACCCAGCCCCGCCGCATCGCCGCCCGCACCGTGGCCGAGCGCGTCGCCGAGGAGCTCGACACCCCGCTCGGCGAGGCCGTCGGCTACAAGGTGCGCTTCACCGACCAGGTGGGCGAGGGCACCCTGGTCAAGGTCATGACGGACGGCATCCTGCTGGCCGAGCTGCAGCACGACCGCGACCTCGACCAGTACGACACGCTGATCGTCGACGAGGCGCACGAGCGCAGCCTCAACATCGACTTCATCCTGGGCTACCTCAAGCAGCTCCTGCCGCGCCGCCCCGACCTGAAGATCGTCATTACCTCGGCCACCATCGACCCCGAGCGCTTCTCCAAGCACTTCGGCGACGCCCCGATCATCGAGGTCTCCGGCCGTACCTACCCGGTGGAGGTGCGCTACCGGCCGGTCGCCGAGGACGACGACCAGATCCAGGCGATCGGCAACGCCGTCGACGAACTCTGCGCCGAGGGTCCGGGCGACATCCTGGTCTTCCTCAGCGGCGAGCGGGAGATCCGCGACACCGCCGAGGCGCTCTCCAGACGCAAGGACGCCGAGATCCTGCCGCTGTACGCCCGGTTGTCGGCCGGCGAGCAGCACCGGGTGTTCCAGCGTCACACCGGCCGCCGGGTCGTGCTGGCCACCAACGTGGCCGAGACCTCGCTGACCGTGCCCGGCATCAAGTACGTCGTCGACCCCGGGTTCGCCCGCGTCTCCCGCTACAGCCACCGCACCAAGGTCCAGCGCCTGCCCATCGAGGCGATCTCCCAGGCCTCGGCCAACCAGCGCAAGGGCCGCTGCGGCCGCGTCTCCGAGGGCGTCTGCATCCGGCTGTACGAGGAGGACGACTTCCTCACCCGGCCGGAGTTCACCGACCCGGAGATCCTGCGCACCAACCTCGCCTCGGTCATCCTGCAGATGACCTCGATCGGCCTGGGCGACATCGCGGCCTTCCCGTTCGTGGAGCCGCCCGACCAGCGCCAGGTCAGGGACGGCTACGACCTGCTGCTGGAGCTGGGCGCCTTCGACCAGGCCCGGCAGATGACGCCGCTCGGCCGCAAGCTGGCCGGGCTGCCGGTGGACCCGCGCCTGGCCCGGATGGTGCTGGAGGCCGACCGCAACGGCTGCGTCCGCGAGGTCATGGTCATCGCCGCCGCCCTGTCGATCCAGGACCCCCGGGAACGCCCGGCCGACAAGCAGCAGGCCGCCGACGAGCACCATCGCCGCTTCGCAGACAAGGAGTCGGACTTCGTCTCCTACCTCAACCTGTGGGAGTACCTCCAGGAGCAGCAGAAGGAGCTCTCCTCCAGCGCGTTCCGGCGACTGTGCAAGGCCGAGTTCCTCAACTACATGCGCGTCCGCGAGTGGCAGGACGTCTACGGCCAGCTCCGCCAGACCGCGAAATCCCTCGGCGTCCTCCCCGGCACGACGCCCGGCGACGAGCAGAAGATCCACATGTCCCTGCTGTCGGGACTGCTCTCGCACGTCGGCGTCAAGGACATCGACAAGAAGACCGCCGACGCCGGGGGCGGGCGCCGTCCGCCGAACGAGCCGCGCAGGCCGATGACGGAGTACATCGGCGCCCGCAACGCCCGGTTCGCGATCTTCCCCGGCTCGGCGCTCGCCAAGAAGCAGCCGCTGTGGGTGATGTCCGCCGAACTGGTGGAGACCTCCCGGCTCTGGGCCCGGGTCAACGCCAAGATCGAACCCGAGTGGGTCGAGCCGCTCGCCCAGCACCTGATCAAACGCACCTACTCCGAGCCGCACTGGGAGAAGAAGCAGGGCTCGGTGATGGCGTACGAGAAGGTCACCCTGTACGGGGTGCCGATCGTCGCCCAGCGCAAGATCAACTACGGTCGCATCGACCCCGAGCTGAGCCGGGAGCTGTTCATCCGGCACGCCCTGGTCGAGGGCGACTGGGAGACCCACCACGCCTTCTTCGCCGAGAACCGCAGGCTGCTGGAGGAGGTCGAGGAGCTGGAGGAGCGGGCCCGGCGCCGCGACATCCTCGTCGACGACGAGACGCTCTTCGACTTCTACGACCGGCGCGTCCCGGCCGACGTCGTCTCCGGGCGCCACTTCGACTCCTGGTGGAAGAAGACCAGGACCGATCAGCCCGACCTGCTCAGCTTCGAGAAGTCGATGCTGATCAGCGAGACGGCCGGCGACGTCAGCAAGCGCGACTACCCCGACGTCTGGCGCCAGGGCGGCCTGCGCTTCCCCCTCACCTACCAGTTCGAGCCCGGCACCGACGCCGACGGCGTCACCGCCCACATCCCGCTCGCGCTGCTCAACCAGGTCAACGTCGAGGGCTTCGACTGGCAGATCCCCGGCCTGCGTGAGGAACTGCTCACCGCGCTGATCCGGAGCCTGCCCAAGCAGATCCGGCGCAACTTCGTGCCCGCCCCCAACTACGCCAAGCAGGTCCTCGCCCGCGCCGAGCCGACCCGGGAACCGCTGCTCGCGGTGCTGGAACGCGAGCTGCTGAACCTCACCGGCATCCAGGTGCCGCGCGAGGCCTGGCAGCCCGACCTGGTCCCCGACCACCTCAAGATCACCTTCCGGGTGGTCGACGGCCGCAGGAAGAACCTCGCCGAGAGCAAGGACCTGGCCGACCTCAAGCGCAGGCTCGCCCCCAAGCTCCGCCAGACCCTCTCCCGGGCCGCCGACGGCCTGGAGAGGTCCGGCCTGACCGGCTGGGCCATGGACGCCCTGCCCAGGACGTTCGAGCAGGGCAGGATGAAGGCCTACCCCGCGCTCGCCGACGAGGGCGCCACCGTGGCCGTGCGGATGTTCGAGACCGAGGCCGAGCAGCGCCGCGCCATGTGGGAGGGCACCCGCAGGATGCTGCTGCTGAACATCCCCTCACCGGCCAAGAGCATCCTGGGGACCCTCGGCAACCAGTCCAAGCTGGCGCTGAGCCGCAGCCCGCACTCCGGGGCCGCCGCCCTGTTCGACGACTGCGTCACCTGCGCCGTCGACCGGCTCATGAGCGAGTACGGCGGCGTGGTCTGGGACAAGGCGGCCTACGCCGCCCTGTACGACAAGGTCCGCGCCGAGCTGTACGATACCGCGGCCGAGGTGGTCGCCAGGGTCGAGAGCATCCTCAAGGTCTGGCACACCGTCTCGACGCTGCTGCCCGCCTCCCGCTCCACCCCCGCCGTCGAGGACATCCGCGAGCAGGTGGCCGGCCTGGTCTACCCGGGGTTCGTCACCGAGACCGGCTACGCGCGCCTGCCCGACCTGCTGCGCTACCTCAAGGGGGCCGAGCGGCGGCTGGAGAAGGTGCACGACGACGCCTTCCGCGACCGGGAGCGGATGGACAGGGTCCACGACATCGAGGACGACTACCACGAGCTGGTCGAGAAGCTCCCGCCGGGCCGCCGGGGCGACGACGACGTCCGCCAGATCCGCTGGATGATCGAGGAGCTGCGGGTCAGCTACTTCGCCCAGACCCTCGGCACCCCGTACTCGATCTCCGACAAGCGCATCCGCAAGGCGATGGAGAAGCTCTGAGGCCCGCGCGAGGGTTCTTCCGAACCGGCGCGGCCGGGGCCTTCGGACCGGCGCCGCCGGGGCCGGAGGGGGGCCGCGGCGGGGACGGAGGTCAGAGGAAGATCGACGTGTCGAGGTCGAAATCGACGGGGGAGGGGATCCGGAGCGGCTTGCCCATCTGCGTGTGAGTGGTGGTCCGGTAGGTGCCCTCCTCGGGGTCGCTGAGGACGGTGACCATCGGCGGGGAGGCGACCGGGTCGACGATCATCATGATCGGGACCCCGCAGCCCGCGTAGATCCGGGGCTTGACGGCGCGGTCCATCTCCATGCTCCCGGGCGAGACGATCTCCGCGACGAGGACGAGCCCGGAGGAGAGGATCTCGCGATCACCCCAGAGGGGGGCGTTCACGGGGACCACGCAGTAGTCGGGGACCATCGTGTCGCGCGGCCCCTCGATGCAGACGTCGACGTTTCCCGCGAAGCTCTCCCAGCCCTGCTTCTCCAGGACGGGTTGCAGGGCGAAGGCGAGACGCATGGCGATTCGGCCGTGCTGCGGAATGCCGGATGGGCTCACGATGAGGTTCCCGTCGATGATCTCGGCGCGAAGGCACAGGGCTGGGGGAAGGGACTCGAAGATCTCCCTCGGGGTGCGAGGCAGTGGACGGTCGTCCGGTGCTTCCGGCCGGGCGGGCGGCTGGGGCGCGGTGCGCTGGGTGGATCGCTGAGACGCTGTCATCGCCATCGACCTGTATCCCTTCGTGTCCGAACATGCACCCTGAGTATTCCATGTGAGGCCGTCCGGGCGAGGTGCGTACGGGCTTGTACGATCGTGGACCCGAGCGGAAGGGGAGATCGTGGTCCGGGCGCTGGTGTTCGACGTGGGTGAGACGCTGATCGACGAGACGCGCATCTGGTCGCGCTGGGCCGACCGGCTGGGCGTCACCCGGTTCACCATGCTCGGCGTGCTGGGCGGCATGGCCGCGCTGGACCGGTCGTTCGAGGACGCCTTCCGGCTGCTGCGGCCGGGCTTCGACGTCGAGGCCGAGCAGGAGGCGTGGGAGCGCGACGAGCCGGACGGCCTGCGGGTGAACTTCGACGCCGACGACCTCTACCCGGACGTCCGCCCCGCGCTCACGGCGCTGCGCGCCCTCGGCCACCGGCTGATCGTCGCCGGCAACCAGCCGCCGCAGGCGCGGGACGCGCTGCTGGCGATGGACCTGCCGGTCGACGCGATCCACACCTCCGACGGCTGGGGCGTCGCCAAGCCCGCCCCGGAGTTCTTCGCCCGCGTCGCCGAGGTGTCCGGGCGCGAGCCCGGCGAGATCCTCTACGTGGGCGACCGGCTGGACAACGACGTCCTGCCCGCCCGTGCGGCGGGCATGCGGACCGCGCTGATCCGCAGGGGGCCGTGGGGACACCTGCACGCGGCCCGCCCCGAGGCCTCCGGGGCGGGCGGCGCGGATCACATCGTCGACGACCTGCACGCCCTGGTCGCGATCCTGACCTAGGGTGTGGCCGTGCCCCCGTCCACGCCGATCGGCGAGAGCGGCCGCGCCGCCTTGCCCGCCGACCCCGCGCCGGGCCCGCACGCCGCCTCCAGCAGGTGGTCCCCGATCGCGAAGTCGATGGCGTGCGTGACCGGGTTGCCGTTCTCGTCGAGCCGCTGGTAATTCCTCAGGTTGGTGCCGAAGGCGAACCGGCGGCTGCCGTCCGCGTCGGAGAACGCGAAGGTCTGCATGCCGGGGACACTCCCGTCGTGCCCCCAGAACCTGCCGCACGGCAGGTCGAGGGGAAAGATCCCGAGACCGTAGTCGAACACGGCGCCCGAGAACGACCGGATGGACACGGTCTTCCGCATCTCGGCGAGCAGGGCCGCGTCGAGCAGTTCGCCGCGCAGCAGCAGCCGGAAGAAGCGGTTGAGGTCCTCCATCGTCGAGACGACCGCACCCGAGGTCCAGGCCCAGGACATGTCGTAGACGCTGTAGTCCTTGGGCGGGTCGAAGAACCCGTAGAGCGCTTCGTACGCCTTGGAGCTCGGCCCGGGCAGGTACGGCGTACGCGGGAACGACGTGTGCCGCAGCCCGGCCCTGCGGAAGACGTGGTCGGTGATGTACCGCTCGGCACTCACGCCCGTCACCTTCTCCAGCAGCAGGCCGGCGATGACGAAGTTCGTGTTCGAGTACGCCCCGGGTGTCACCCCCGGCTGCCCGGTCGCGGGGGCGCCGAGCCCCGCCCGCGCCAGTTCCTCCGGCGAGAAGGCGCGGAAGCGGTTGGCGTCCAGGCTCTCCACCGTCGGGAAGATCACCCCGGTGTGGTTGGCGATGTGGCTGGTGTGGTTGAGCAGCATGCGCACGGTGATCTGCCGCCCGCGCTCACCCGGGATGACATCCGGCAGGTAGCGGCCGACGGGGGCGTCGAGCTCGATCGTGCCCTTACCGACCTGCTGTAACACGGCCACCGCGACGAACGACTTGGTGATGCTCCCGGCCCGGTGCGCCATCTCGGGACGCATCGGGCGGCGGGTCTCGACATCGGCGACGCCCGCGGCGCCCTTCCAGCTCCGCCGGCCGTCCGCGACGTTCGAGTAGATACCGTACATGCCGGCCTCGTGCACGGCCTCCAGCGTCTGGCGCAGCCTCTGCCGGTCGAGGCCGCCGTCGGCGGCGGCCGCGGGGGACGCCGCGAGCAGCGCGGCGGCCAGGGTCGCGGCTCCCAGCCGCGAGGCGAGCGTACCGAATCGACGAATGGTCATGGCGCCCAGCATGCGTCCTCCGCTTCCTGTACCGGCTTGCCCTACGGCGCGACTGCCGTGGGCGCGGGGTAAGGCGGGCTTACCCGGCGGCAAGGCGGGCTCGCTCACCGCGCGCCGCCGGGTCACCGTCGACCCGTCACGGCGGACGGCGCCTCAGGCGGCACTAGAGGCCGCCCCACTGCGCGCCGATGCCGGCGCCCGCGCGCACCGACGCCGGGACGCCGGCCGGCGGGTCGACCGTGTACGCGTAGAAGGTGCGCGGCTCGACGACCGTCCCGGCCGTCTCGGGCGTCCCGGAGTTCACGAAGACGTTGTTGCGCTGCACCGCCCGGCCCGGCCCGCTGTCGGCGTAGCCGCTCGCCGAGTACAGCGGGTGCGGCACGTCCTGGAAGTAGTTGCCCTCCACGACCACGCCGGCGTTCTCGGTGGAGGCGACGCCGTACAGCTCGTTGCCCAGGAAGTAGTTGTTGAAGACGTGCACCGGCTCGCCGAAACGGATGCGCGGGTGGCGCTGGCGGCTGTTGTCGAAGAAGTTGTGGTGGATCGTCACCTTGAGGTGGCCGACGTCGGTGCCCGCGGCGCCGTCGGAGTGGCTGATCAGCATGCTCTTGTCGGCGTGGTCGAAGTGGTTCCACGACACGGTGACGTAGTCGGCGCCGCGCACCACGTCGATCGAGCCGTCGACCGCGCCGGAGAAGGTGTTGTGGTCGATCCAGATGTGGTGCGACTCCCGGCCGACGTTGACGGCGTCGTCCTCGGCGTCGGTGAAGCGGATGTTGCGCACGATCACGTTGTACGACCGGTAGAAGTCCAGGCCGCCGCCGGTGATGTGGCCGGAGGTGCCCACGCCGATGATGGTCTTGTTGGGCCGCACCCCCTGCTTGCTGGAGATCTCGATGGTGCCGGCCACCCGGATGATCAGGGTTTCCTTGCTGTCGATGTGCTCCAGGAACGACGCGGCATCGGTCACGGTGACCGTACGGCCGCCGGCGCCGCCGGTGGTGCCGTTCCGGCCGAGGGCGTCGACCGAGGCGAAGCCGACCGGCGCCGCCGCCACGGCGGAACCGG
This sequence comes from Streptosporangium sp. NPDC023615, assembly GCF_040640155.1. Lineage (NCBI taxonomy): Bacteria > Bacillati > Actinomycetota > Actinomycetes > Streptosporangiales > Streptosporangiaceae > Streptosporangium > Streptosporangium sp. NPDC023615. The sequence continues at coordinate 31,644 of NZ_JBFABE010000075.1, read as the reverse complement.
CGGCGGTGACGGCGGAGGTGGCGCTCGCGCCGGCCGGCACGGAGGGGAGGGCGGCGGCCAGGACGGCGCCGGCCGCGACGGCGCGCAGGGCCGCGCGCCGGGAGACGTGGCCGGTCAGGGGCTGGGGCATGGCGTCTGCCTTTCGGGGCGGGGAGCGTAAGGCGTGCGGGAGCGTAAGGCGTGCGGGGGGCACGGGGCCGGGACGTACGCGGAAGGCGGGGTGTGCGGAGAGCGGGGCGTGCCGAGAGGGGGCCGCCGCCCGCCGGAGCGGGGGGCGGGGGTTGCGGAGGGCGGCGGCCCGGTCCGTCAGCAGCCGATCTTTCCGACGCCCGCGCCGGCGGACACCTTCGCCGGGACGGTCGCGGGGTCGTCGACGGTGTAGGAGTAGTACGTGCGCGGCTCGACGACCGTGCCGGCCGTCTGCGGGGTGCCGGAGCCGACGTAGAGGTTGTTGCGCTCGACCACCCGGCCGGGCCCGCTCTTGTCGTAGCCGACGTGGATCGGGTGGGCGACGTTCTGGAAGTAGTTGCCCTCGACGAGCAGGCCGGCGTTCTCGGTGGAGGCGACGCCGTACAGCGCGTTGTTCCGGTAGTAGTTGTTGAGGACGTGGACCGGCTCGGCGAAGCGGACCCGGGGGTGGCGCTGGTCGGTGCCGTCGAAGAAGTTGTGGTGGTAGGTCACGCGGAGCTTGCCGATGTCGGCCGTGTAGTTGTCCGAGTGGCCCAGCAGCGCCGACTTGCTGTGGTCGTGGAAGTGGTTCCACGAGACCGTGACGAAGTCCGACTCCCGCTTGATGTCGAGCAGGCCGTCGTAGCCGTCGGAGAGGTCGTTGTGGTCGATCCACACGTGGTGCGCCTTGTTGGTGACGCTGATCGAGTCGTCCTCCGCGCCGGTGAACCGGATGTTCCTGATGATGACGTTGTTGCCCGGCCGGGTGGTCGAGCCGAGCTGGAGGCCGCCGCCGGTGATCTCCGCGGTCGTGCCCAGGCCCAGGATGCTCTTGTCGGCCACCACGGTCAGCATGCCGGAGACCTGGATCCGGCCGGAGACCTGGATGACGTACGGCCCGGGACGGCCGACGTGGTCCTTCAGCGCGGCGGCCGTGTTCACGGTGACGACGGGGCCTCCGGCGCCGCCGGTGGTGCCGTTCTGGCCCGCGGCGTTGACCGACGCGAAACCCAGGGGAGAGCCGGTGCAGGCCGCCGCGAGCGTTCCGGCGGTGCCCGCCGCCGCGCCGGAGCCCGACGCGAGGTCCGAGGCGGAGGTGTCGGCGTGGGCGGCGCCGCCCGCGCCCGCGAGCGCGGCGATCAGGAGGGCCGCCGCGGCGACGGGACGGCGGCGGCGCCGTACGACGGGACGGGCGAGGTCGTCAGTGATCATTTTCGTCTCCCTCAGATCTTCCCGACGCCGGCGCCGGCGGGCACGACGGTCGGTACCGCGGACGCCGGATCCGGGGCGTAGGAGTAGTAGGTGCGCGGCTCGGTCACCGTGCCCCGGGTCTCGATGGGGTGATTGCAGTCGACCAGGATGTTGCCGCGCTCGACCAGGCGGCCGAGGTCGCCGCTGAACTCGACCCGGCCCGGGTTGTTGACGCTGTAGAAGTAGTTGTTCTCGACCAGCACGCCGGCGTCGTAGGTGGACGCGATGCCGTAGCTGTTGTCCCGGTAGTAGTTGTTGTAGACGTGCACGACGCCGGCGAAGCGGACCCGGGGGTGGCGCTGGTCGGAGGCGTCGAAGAAGTTGTGGTGGTAGGTGACGCGCAGGCGGCCGATGTCCTGCGGGCCGGCGTCCTCGTCGTGGGAGAGCAGCAGCGTCTTGTCGTGGTCGTGGAACCTGTTCCAGGAGACGGTCACGAAGTCGGAGCCGCGCTTGATGTCGACCGCGCCGTCGTCCCCGTCGGAGAAGTCGTTGTGGTCGATCCAGACGTGGTGGCTGAACATCTGCACGTTGATCATGTCGTCGGTGGCGCCGGAGAACGCGATGTTGCGGATGATGATGTTGTGCACGGCGTTCGCCGGAGGTGAGGTGACGGAGTCGCTGACCGGCAGGCCGATGTTCAGCCCGCCGCCGACCAGCGCGGCGTTCGCGCCGACCCCGACGATGGTCTTGTCGGAGGTGACGTTGTGCATGCCGTCGCTGGAGCCCTTGGGCAGCGTGATCCGGCCGCTCACCCGGATGACGTACGGTCCCGGGCGGGAGATGTAGTCGAGGAACTGCGCGGTCGTGGTCGCGGTGACCGTGGGTCCTCCGGCACCGCCGACGGTGCCGTTCTGGCCGAGGGCGTTGACGGTGGCGAAGCCGACCATGGCGTCGACCGGGTCCGCGCCCTGCGCCCCGGTCCGCGCGGTGGCGGTGGCGGTGGTGGTGCCGGTCAGCGCGGCGATGAGCAGGGCGATCGCGCCCAGGACGAGCGCCGTGCGCGGGCCGCGCGCGAAGGGGGCGGTGGCCGTGCGCGGTCCGGGCGGTCCGGGCGGTGCCGCCGGAGCGGGCCGCGGGGGCGGGGTGGTGGGGAGGGACATGTGTTCTCTGCTCTCTGCACGCCGCTGTCGCGGCGGCATGCTGTCAGGCGGCGTCATGCCGGGAGAGGAGTACGGGGGCCGCGATGGGCGGCTCGCCGGCGCGCGGGTCGTGGTCCCGGGGTGTCCGGAGGTTCCGGGGGGCCTCCCGGGATGTACGGGGACGGCGGGTGCGCCGGGAACGGTGAGGGGAGCCCGGCGACGAGGTCGTGCTCGCCCGCCGGGGCCGGTCGCCCGGAAGGTGAGCCCGCGGCGTCGCGGGACGCGAGGCGGGGACGGTCACCGCGCTCGGAGAAGGGAGACTCGGATCAGAGGGCGACCATGGCACCACCACCTCGCGGCGAGGGAAAACCTCCGGGCGAGTGCTCCGGAAAGCGCTTTCCCAACACCGTGAGTTTATGTTTCCGACAGATTTCTGTCAACGCTCCGGGAACGTCTCGCGCCGGAGCCGGGAGCCGGGGGCCGGGGGGCGGGGCCGGGGGCCGGGGGTGGGGTGGGGCTCGCCCCGGGGCGTGGGACCCCTCCGGCGGGGCCTCGGGCGTGAGGGCCCCGGGGCGCGGACCCCTCCTGGGGAAGGGCGGCGGACATGGGACACCCCCGGGTCCCGCCGGTGGGGCGGGACCCGGGGGTGTCCGGGGTCACGGTCGGTCCGGCGCGGGGTCAGACGTCGCGGTACTCGATGTCGGGCTCGATGTGGACGGCACGCTCCTCGGCGGACAGGTCGTCGTCGTCCGGGCCCACGTCCGTGGCGTACTCCTCGGGCGTCTCGTCCGGGCTCCCGCCCTCGTCGGGCGCCACCAGGCGGAAGTCCTCGCGCGGGGGACGCTCGTGGTCCGGCGCCTCCCGCCGGAGGCGTTCGTCAAGGGTGTCGCGGTGCTGGTCGTCGTGCTCGGCGATCTCGTGGTTGATCCCGCGGTCGTCGGTCCACTCCGCGACCTCGACCGCCTGCTCGTCGCTCAGACCCTCGCGGTCTGGGGGTAGTTCGCTCATACCGCCGCCCTACCCTTTTGCCGTCGTGAATCACCAGGTCAACGGTTCGGTGGGGCGGCGGATCCTCGTGCCCCTCATTCGGCGGTCTCGGCGGGGCCTCCCGGCAGGTAGCGGGGGTGCCCGTCCGCCCGGGCGAGGCGCGCCGTGCGCAGGCGCGCGGAGAGGCTCGACGGCAGGAGCGCGGCCGCCTCGCCCCAGGGCAGGAACGCCACCTCGTCCAGTTCCTCGGCCTGGAGCCGTATCCGGGAGGGATCGGCCAGGACGCCGCCGTCGAACAGGAAGTTGACCAGCGGCCGGGGGCGCTCCTGGAGCGGCGGCGACCAGTGGACCACGAGGAGCCCGCCCGGCTCGACGGAGACGCCGAGCTCCTCGGCGATCTCGCGCGCGGCGCAGTCGTGCGGCGCCTCGCCCTCCTCGGCGATCCCCCCGGGGAAGTTCCAGCCGGGCCGGTAGTTGGGCTTGACCAGCAGCACCCGGTCGTCGGCGTCGGTGAGCAGCATGCCGGCCGAGACGAACACGCTGGGCAGGGTCGCGAACCACTCCGCGGGTTCGAGGTAGGTCTCGCTCATCCCGATCACGCTACCGTCTGCGAGGGCCGTGCCAGGGGCGCGGCCCGCCGCGCCGTCCCTCGCCCGTCCCGCGTCCTCCCGGCGTGCCGTCAGGTCAGTCCCTTGACCAGCACCTCGAACTCGAGGTCCTCGCGGGTCGGCACGCCGAAGCGCTCGTCGCCGTACGGGAACGCCGACCTCTCGCCCGTGCGGGTGTAGCCGCGGCGCACGTACCAGGCCAGGAGCTCCTCGCGGGCCGAGATCACCGTCATCCGCATCTCGGCCGCGCCCCACTCGTCGCGGGCCAGGCGCTCGGCCCGCTCCAGGAGCGTCCTGCCGAGGCCGCCGCCCTGCAGGGTGGGGCGTACGGCGAACATCCCGAAGTAGGCGTGTTCCTCCCGGCGTTCCACCTGGCAGCAGGCGACGATCTCGCCGTCGGACTCCGCGAGCAGCATGAGGCTGCCCGGCTCCCGGAGCACGGCCGCCACGCCCTCGGCGTCGGTCCGCTGCCCCTCCAGCAGATCCGCCTCGGTCGTCCAGCCGGCCCGGCTCGACTCCCCCCGGTACGCCGACTCGATCAGGGAGACCAGGGCGGGCACGTCCTCGGCCCCGGCGACGCGGAAGGCCGGTCGCGCGACCCGGGAGGCGCCGCCGGAGGAGAACGATCCTTTCTTCATGAGGTGAGATCGTACGCGCGGACGTCAGGTGCCCTGGAACCAGGCCGGGGTGATCTCGGCGCGGGTGAACCGCCATCCGCCGGGCAGGCGCGCGGCGGTGAACGCGTAGCGCAGGCCGACGGTGCGGTGGGGCGCCTGGCCGGGACGGAAGAGGTACACCAGCAGGTTGGCGGTGACGTCGGCCCGGTCGCCGTCGAGGTCGACGAGCACGTCGGTGGTGAAGTGCTGCGTGTGCTCGCCCGGGGAGGTGGTCCGCCGCACGTACTCCAGCACCGCGTCGACGCCCCGCGCGCCGCCGCGCGGGCTGCGGACGGTGGCGTCCTCGGAGTAGACGGCGCGCAGGCCCTCGCCGTCGAGGGCGGGCGCGGCACAGGAGTCGTCCAGCCAGCGGGTGAGGCGCGCCACCAGGTCGGTCAGCGCGTGGCGGTCCGTCAGATCCGTGAGCACGGTCATCGATCCTCTCCGGGTCGGCCTATGTTGTTGGTGTGACCAACGTTAGCGAAAACTGTGGGTCCTGCCAACGATTCTGTTAGGGTGACCGTTCATGGAGTCGCCTCCGAGCCGCCTGTCCGCCAAGCCGAGCTGGCTGATCACCCAGCTCGCCGTGCACGCGCGGCGGCTGGTGTTCGCGGGATTCGCTGAGACGGACGCGCGGGGGTACCACTACCGCCTGCTGGCCGCCCTGGAGGAGTTCGGGCCGATGAGCCAGGCGACGCTGGGGCGCAGGTGCAGCGTCGACCGCAGCGACGTCGTGAACGCGGTCAACGAGCTGGCCGGTCAGGGGCTCGTCGAGCGCGCCCCCGACCCCGCCGACCGCAGGCGCAACACGGTGACGATCACCGACGCGGGCCGGTCGCGGCTGCGCCGGATGGACGGGGTGCTCGACGGGGTGCAGGACGACCTGCTCGCCCCGCTCTCGGCCGACGAGCGGCGCCACCTGGTCGCGCTGCTCGGCCGGGTGCTCGACCACCACGCGGGACAGCTCCCGGACGACGGCACCCGGGACGGCGCCTGAGACGGGGGCGAGGGGGGGCGAGGTCAGGTGACGATGGGGAGGTCGCGGCGGGCCCGTTCCAGATCGGTCTCCCAGATCCACAGGCGGCGGGCGGGCGGCACCCGGTGGTAGCCGTACAGGCCGGTCTCCCGCATGGTCCCCAGGTCCACGCACACCCGCTGGAACGCCTGGCGGATCGCCGCGCCAGGGCCGTCGCGCAGGTCGCCGGAGCCCAGCTTGACGCAGGCCCGGTACTCGTACCCCAGCAGCAGGTCCTCGCCGAACCGCGCCCACGCCCCGCGCCGCTCGGCCCAGGCCGCCTCCGCCTCGGCCAGCAACAGGTTCAGGTCGGCCGTCGAGGGGAGCGAGGGATAGATCAGGAAGGTCGCCGCCCAGCCGGAAGCGATCATGTCGAGGTTGAAGGTGCGCCGGCGCGGGTCACCGCGCGGCGGCAGCGGATCGGCGGCGGTGCCGGTGAACCAGGGGGCGGTGTAGGCCAGCAGGCGGCCGTTGCCCTCGATGAGCTCCCCGGTGGCGATCACGGCCAGCTTGCGCCGCGAGCCGTCGGGGCGGGTCAGCCGGGCGGTCACCGCCGCCTCGTGCTCGGCCGCCGCCGCCTTGCCCGCGGCCTGGTGCCGCGCGGCCGCGCCGGGGGTGATCCTGGACGCGAGGTAGGCGCGCAGGTCCTCGGGCAGGGCGTCGTAGGTGCCGTCCAGCAGCCGCACCCTGGCGCGCTCCAGGGCCGCCTGCGCGGTGGGAGGGCCGCCGCCGTACGCGCTCTCCGGGGTGTCGATCGACACCATCCGGATCGCCATCGCGATGGTGGGGGTGTCCCCGTCGGTGACACCGAGCAGGCGGTAGTCGTTGGCGGGTCTGCTCGTCCCGGTGAAACCCAGATCGACCATCGTGCCCCCCAGAACGGGACGCCGTCGGGGAGCGGTCACGGACCCCGTACGCCGGCGGCTTCGCGGGCCGGGCCGGTTCGTCGTGTGCGGAGAGGCCGGTCCGCCGGAAAGGTCGCGACCGGCTCGCGCGGGTCGCTTATTCATGTTTTCCCGGTTCTCAGTGATTTACCAGACCTTTCTTACTATCAATCTCACAAGAGGTATATGAGAGCTAATTTCTGATTGTCCAGTCGCGCTGGAATCCGTCCAAAGTTGGCCGGGGGCCGTTCTTGTGATCGATGTGGGGCGGGCCCTCCGGGCCTAGCGTCGTCCCCGTGACCACGAACGCTCCCGGCGACCGGCCCCGGACGCCCTCCTCCGACCCCCCTCCCGGCCCCGCCCCGGACCTCGCCCCGGACCCCGGCCACGGTCCGGATCCGCGGCGGGGGAGGGGCGTCGTGCGGCGGATCGCCCCCGCCCTCGGGCTGTTCCTGCTGTCCCCGCTGGTCGCCGAGTACCTGCTCGGCAACGTCCCCGCCTCCGAGCTGTGGGGCCTGCTCCTCCTCGCGCCGATGTACGGCGGCGGCGCGATCATCATCCGCGAGGCGGCGCGGCGCACCGGGCGCGGCTGGCCGACGATCCTGCTGCTGGGGTGCGCGTACGGCCTGCTGGAGGCGGGCCTGATCGACCAGACGCTCTTCAACCCGGCCCCGCTGTTCGAGGACGACGCCTCGCACGCCACCTTCGTCCCGGCGCTGGGCATCAGCGGCAACAACGCCGTCGGCTTCATCGCCGGACACGCGATCTGGAGCATCGGCGTCCCGATCGCCCTCGTCGAGAGCCTGGTGCCCCGTCGCGCCGGAGTTCCCTGGCTGGGCGGGTTCGGCCTCGCCGTCACCGGGGTCGTGTTCGTCCTGGGATCGCTGCTCATCTTCAGCGGCATCCACGACGAGAGCGGATTCATGGCGTCGGCGCCGCAGCGGATCGTGGCCGCGGCCCTGGTGGTCCTGCTGGTCGCCGCCGCGTTCGTTGCGGGACGGCCTCGCACGCCCGCCGCGGTCCCCGATGTACCCGGTGCGAGGGCCGGGCACCCCGGCGGCACCCCCGCCTCCGGCGCGTTCGCCGGACGTCCCCGCCCGCCGGTGTCCCGGCGGGCACCGGCCCCGTGGCAGGCGGGGGCGGCGGTGTTCGCCGCGTCCGCGGTGTTCGTCGCCCGTCCGGAGAACTGGTGGGGCATTCCCACGGGCGTCGCGTTGCTCGCCGCCGCCGCGGTCGTGATCGTCCTGTGGTCGCGGAGCCGGGGCTGGGGCGCGGCGCACCGGCTCGCGTCGGCGGGCGGTGCCCTGCTGACCTACTCGATCCTGGGCTTCCTGCTGCTGATGCTCCACGACGTCGCGACCGTTCCCAACCTGATCGCCCAGGTGTTCCTGGTCCTCGGCGCGCTCGCCCTCTTCCTGACGGCCCGCGGGACCGTCCGCGCGGCGTCCGGCGCGACGGTACGCGAAGCGCCGTGAGCGCCGTGCAGCGCCGAGCACTGGGCGTCGAGCACTGGGCCACTGGGCGTCGAGCACTGGGCGCGGGGCGCCGTGGGCCCGTCACCGGCGCCCGGCCCGGACCCCGGGCGCCGGTGGGAGGGCGTCAGGGCCGGGTGCGGAACGGCCCGGTCACCTCGTAGGTGATGCCGCCGGTGCCGGCCCTCTCCCCGGAGGTGCCGCGCTGCGAGGAGAAGTACAGGCGCGAGCCGTCCGGGGAGAACGCCGGGCCGGTGATCTCCGAGGACGACTGGCCGGGCAGCCGCAGGAACGGCGCCACGACCCCCTCGCCGGTGATGACGTTGATCTCCATGTTGCCGCCGTCCTCGGCGACGAACAGGTCGCGGCTGGTGGGCGCGCCGGTGATGTTGTCCACCCCGGTCAGCGGGGCCGTCCCGCCGGTCACCAGCGAGTCGTCGTAGGCCAGGTCGAGGCTGGAGGCGGCGGCGTCGTACGCCCAGACCCGGTTGTCGCCCTTGGTGGTGAAGTAGCAGACGCCGCGGTCGTACCAGCAGCCCTCGCCGCCGTCGAAGTGCTTGGCGGCGGAGACCTGCTTGCGCGTCGCGGTCGGGAAGCCGTCGCGGTCGGGGATGTCCTGCCAGGTCACCGGCCCGGTCACCTGCGCGGCCGGGGCGCAGAGCACCTGGAGCCTGCCGGTGCGAAGATCCCCCCAGGTGTCGGGGATGAACCGGTAGAAGCAGCCGTCGCCCTCGTCCTCGGTGAGGTAGACGACCTGCCGCACCGGGTCGCAGGCGGCGGCCTCGTGCTTGAAGCGGCCCATCCGGGTGCGCTCCTCGGCGGAACGCCCACCGGCGGGCCAGGTCTCGAAGACCCGGCCGAGCGGGACCTCCTCGCACGAGAGCCAGGTGCCCCACGGCGTGGGCCCGCCCGCGCAGTTGACGTTGCTCCCGGACAGGATACGGTAGGCCGAGGTGATCGAGCCGTCGGCGGCGAAGCGCACGGCCGAGGCGCCGCCGATGAGCGGGACCTCCGAGTTGGACACGTAGATCCAGCCGCTCCCGTCGGGGAAGCAGGCCCCGCCGTCCGGAGCCGGGTGCCAGGTGTACCCGGCGACCCGCCTGCCGGAACGGGCGATCACGCGGCTGGTGAACCCGGCGGGGAGCTCGACGCCGTTCGCGTCGGCGGGCAGCAGGCCGCCGTACGGGCTGGGACCGGGCTGGGCGACGGCGCCGAACGCCTGTCCCCACAGCGCTCCGGAGAACGCCGCGCCTCCCGCCCCGACGACGGTCGCGCGTAACAGCGTTCGACGATCCATCATTTGCCTCCGAGTCGGCCGGTACATGGTCATCAGCCGGAACGTAAATCCTCCGGGCGACCTTGACCACCCCCCGGCGTGAACGGAGGGTGTCCTTTTGGATCCCGTCCTGTCCGGCCCGCCGCCCGAGCGCCTCGTGTACGTCGAGCGGTCAGCCGGTTCGGCCAGGTCGTCGTCGTACGAGGGTACGACGGATCGATCGCCGGTCTTTCCGGCCGGACGAGGCCGGGAAAAAGCCGATGCGCGGCGCTGTCGGCGCTGCCGGGGCTCTCGGGGCTGCCGGGGCTGCCGGGGCTTCGCGGGCCATCGGACCCCCGGGCGGTCACGCCGACGGTGGCCGCCGCCCCGCCCGGCGGCGCGAGGTGCGGTGGGACCCCGGAACGGGTGGCCGGTTCGGCCGGAGAACGGGAAGGACACCCCCTCGGCGACATCGCCGTGCGGCTCAGGCGGTGGTGAGGGAGCGGTCGCGGTTGACGAGGGCGGCGTAGGGGCCGTCGGCCGCCAGGAGCTCGTCGTGGGTGCCGCGCTCGACGACGCGGCCGTGGTCCAGGACCGCGATCTGGTCGGCGTCGCGGATCGTGGACAGCCGGTGGGCGATCGTGATGGTGGTGCGACCGCGCGACAGGGTGTCCAGGGCCTCCTGGACGGCGCGCTCGGTCTGGGTGTCGAGGGCGCTGGTGGCCTCGTCGAGGATGAGCACGGGCGGGTCGCGCAGCAGTGTCCTGGCGATGGCCAGCCGCTGCTTCTCGCCGCCGGAGAAGCGGTAGCCGCGCTCGCCGACCACGGTGTCGTACCCCTCGGGCAGCGACGCGATGTGGTCGTGGATCCTGGCGGCCCGCGCGGCGGCGACGAGCTCCTCGTCGGTGGCCGAGGGCCTGGCGAAGCGCAGGTTGTCGGCGATCGAGGAGTGGAACAGGTAGGTCTCCTGCGACACCACGCCGACCGTGTCGGACAGGGCCTCGAAGGTCAGCTCGCGCACGTCCACCCCGTCGACGGTGATCCGTCCGGCGGTCACGTCGTACAGGCGGGGGAGGAGGTAGCTGAGCGTGGTCTTGCCCGAGCCGGTCTCGCCGACCACGGCCAGGGTGGTGCCGGCCGGAACGGTGAGGTCCACGTCCGACAGGGCCGGGGTCTCGCCGTAGGAGAAGTCGACGTGCTCGAAGCGGATCTCGCCGCGCACGGTCCCCGGCGTGCGGGTGCCGGGGTGGATGTCCACCTCCAGGTCCAGGTACTCGAAGATCCGGGCGAACAGCGCCAGCGAGCTCTGCACGTCGACGCCGAGCCGCAGCAGCGAGACGGACGGCCGGAACAGGCCCGTCTGCAGGGTGGTGAAGGCGACCACGGTACCGATGGAGACGGCCGAGGTCAGGCCGGTGGACCAGTAGATCACCGCGGGCATGGCCGCCATGATGATCTGGATGGTGGACTGCCGCCAGCGCCCGGCCATGCTGGAGCGGACCTCCAGGTCGGCCAGCTCGTCGGAGGCGGTGGAGAACCGGCCGGCCAGCTCGGGGCCGCGCCCCATGGTCCGGCCGAGCAGGATGCCGCTGATCGACAGCGACTCCTGGACCATCGACGACAGGGCGGCCATCTTCCGCTGCCGCTCGGAGGTGATCCGGCGTCGCTCCCGGCCGACCCTGCGGCTGATCGCGACGAAGACGGGCAGCAGCGCCAGTGAGATGAGGGTCAGCCGCCAGTCCAGCACCAGCATCGCGATGATCGTCGCCACCACGGTGGTCAGGTTGGAGACGATCGAGGCGGCGGTGGAGGTGACCACCTGCTGCATGCCGCCGATGTCGCTGGCGATGCGCGACTGCACCTCGCCTGTCCTGGTGCGGGTGAAGAAGGCCAGGGACATGCGCTGCAGATGGCCGTAGACGGCGGTGCGCAGGTCGTGCATGACGCGCTGGCCGACCCCGGTGGAGATCATCGTCTGGATCACGTCGAGCACGCTGGTGACGACGGCCACCGTGACCATGCCGAGCGCGAGCAGCGTCAGCAGGCCGGTCCTGCCGTTGGGGATGGCGTCGTCGAGCACCTCGCGGAGCATGAACGGCGAGGCCAGCGAGACGAGCGAGGACACCCCGATGAGGGCGCCCACGAAGGCCAGCCGTCCCCGGTAGGGGCGGAACAGGCCGACGACGCGCCGCAGGGGCGCGCGGGGTTCGTCGTGCATATGCGGTGTTTCGTGCCGTAGGGCACTCCCGGTTGGTTCCGTCATGGAACTCCTTTCTGATGTTTGCTCAAACAGAGGTTGTCTCACATTCATTCCCGGACACACTGGGATAGGTTCGGCGCTGTGGAGACGGAACTGGCCGACCTGGTGCACGGTGTCGGCCGCCGGCTGCGGCGGGGGTACGGCGAGCGGCTCGGCCCGCTCGGCCTGAGCCCCGGCCAGGCGCGGGCGCTGAGGGTGATCGTCGAGTCCGAGCCGCCGCTCCGGATGGTGCAGCTCGCCGAGAGGCTGCGGATCGTGCCGCGCTCGGTGACCCCGGTGGTCGACGCGCTGGAGGAGGCCGGCCTGGTCCGCCGCGAGGTCGATCCGGCCAACCGCCGCTCCACCCTGCTGGTGGTGACGGACCAGGGCCGCGAGTTGTACGGGCGGGTGCGCGAGGAGCGCAGGCGGGTGGCCGAGGAGCTGTTCTCGGTCCTCACCGCCGAGCAGCGCGACCGGCTGAGGGAGTTGCTGGGCGCGGTCGACGCGCAGCCCGCCTGACCGGCCGGGGTGGCCGCGGTGGCGGTGACGGTGGCGGCGGCGGTGGCGGTGACGGTGACGGCGGCGCGCACCGCCGGCCGTTCCGGTTACGGGCCGCTGCGGTTCCGGCGGCTCCGATCCTCGGTGGCCGCCGCGCTCGCGGCGGCCCCGGTTCTCAGTCGGTGCGGTTGAAGCGGGCGACGGCAAGGGCGAGCATGAGCAGGCCCGCGCCGCCGACCAGCAGCAGCTCCAGCGCCACCGGGACGGTCCAGCCCGACCAGCGCACCCCGGCGCCGTACACGGCCGCCACCTCGGGCGGGACGGTCAGGTGGGCGAAGACGACCTGGCGCGTCGGGTCGACCGCGTACGTCAGCGGGTTGATCAGCGTCAGCGTGTTCATCCAGCCGGGCAGGTTGGTCAGCGGGAACAGCGCCCCCGACAGGTACATCAGGGGCATGATCGCCATCTGCGCGATCCCCTGGAAGGACTCCATGCTGGTCATCCGCGCGGCGACCAGCACCCCGAAGGCCGACATGGTGAAGGCGGTCAGGAACATCACCCCGACGAGCCCGGCGATCATGACCGGGTCGTAGGGGACGCCGACCAGCCCGGCCATGGCGACGATCACCAGGCTCTGCAACGTCGCGACCAGGGCGCCGCCCAGGACCTTGCCGAACACGATCGCGGTGCGGCTCACCGGCGCGACCAGCATCTCCCGCAGGAAGCCGAACTCGCGGTCCCAGACGATCGAGGACGCGCAGAACATCGCGGTCAGGATCACCGTCATCGAGATGACGCCGGGGAACATGAAGGTCTTCAGGTCGACGCCGTCGGGGACCCCCGGCATCAGGGAACCGAACCCGCTGCCGATGATGAAGATCCACATGACGGCCTGGAAGAGCATGGCCGTGATCCGCTTGCCGTCGGTGGCGAAGCGGATCATCTCCCTGCGGAGCACCACCCGCACCGCGCGCAGGTTGTGGGCGAAGCCGCTCAGCGGGGCGCGGACGGGGGGAGTCTCAATCGCGGCCACGGGCCGTCACCTCTTCGCCACGGATGTCACCGGAGTCGTCGCCTGGGGCGTTCATGATGTTTCGGGGGGTGTCGTCGCGGTCGTGCGCTTCGTCCTGGGAGTCGTCGTCCGCTTTGTCCACGGTGTCCGAGGCGTTCGCGGAGTCCGCGGTGTTCAAGGCGTCCGCGGTGTCTGCGGTGTCCGGGGCGTCCGCAGTTTTCGCAGTGTTCAAGGCGTTCGAGGTGTTCAAGGCGTCCGGGACGTTCGCGGCGTCCGGGGCGTCCGGGGCGTCCGGGGCGTCCCGGACGTCCGCGGTCCTGCCGTCCTCGGCGTCGCGGATGGTCGAGCCGGTGTAGGCGAGGAAGACGTCGTCCAGCGAGGGCCTGGTCATCTGCACGGACCTGATCGGCACGCCGAGCCCGGAGAACAGGCGCGGCACGAACTCCTCGCCGCTCGGCACGGAGAGGACGAGCCCGCCGTCGTCGGCCACGACCTCCACCAGGAAACGTTCCCGCAGCGCCGCCGCGGCGGCCTCGTCGTCGTCGGTGTGGATACGGATCCGGTCCCTGCCCACCGTGGCCTTCAACGCCTCCGGGGTGTCCAGTGCCACGACGGCGCCGTGATCGATGATCGCGATGCGGTCGCAGTACTCGGCCTCCTCCAGGTAGTGCGTCGTCATGAAGACCGTGATCTTCTCCAGCTCGCGCAGCTCGGCGATGTAGCCCCAGATGGCCGCCCGGGTCTGCGGGTCGAGCCCGACCGTGGGCTCGTCCAGGAACAGCACGCGGGGGGAGTGCAGCAGGCCCCGGGCGATCTCCAGCCGGCGCCGCATGCCGCCGGAGTAGGTGTGCACCCGGTCGTCGCGGCGCTTCCACAGGCCGACGATGTCCAGGACCCGTCTCATCCGGTCCTCGATGGCATTCTTCGGCAGGCCGTACAGCTCGGCGTGGAAGCCGAGGTTCTGCGCGCCGGTGAGGTAGCCGTCGACGGTGGGCTCCTGGAAGACCAGCCCGATGTCGCGCCTGACCTCGTCGCGCTGCCGCACGATGTCGTGCCCGCCGACGGTCGCGCTGCCGCCGGTGGGCCGGATCAGCGTGCACAGCATGTTGATCGTGGTGCTCTTGCCCGCCCCGTTGGGGCCCAGCAGGCCGAACACCTCGCCGGGTGCCACGTCGAAGTCGACGCCCTTGACGGCCTCGACCCGTCCGTACTCCTTGCGCAGTCCCCTGACGGACACCGCCGCCGCGTCGTCCATCTCAGGTCCTCGCTCGCGGGGAGAGGAACGGCAGGAACGACGAGCAGGTCCCGGCGGCCTGCGACATGGCGAGCAGCACGCCCGCCCCGCCGGTCGCCAGGTCCATGGAGAGCCGGAAGCCGTTGGTGCCGGGGAAGGCCAGATGCCCCCGGAAGGCGATGGCGTGACGGCCCATCTCCCGCAGGCGGCGATCCAGGTCCTCGTCGGGGGCGCCGCACCGGGCCAGCGTGGCCACGTGCCCGGCCGTGCCGCGGAAGAGGTCGCACTGCAGCGCGACCCGTGTGCGGCAGGCGCGCAGCAGGTCGGGCAGGCTCGCGCGGAACCTCTCGTCCTCGCGGTGGGCGAGGAACTCGTCGATGACCAGGGCGATGCCCGCGCTGCCGATGTCGAGGTAGGGCATGGTGCGCACCCCCGCCTCCTCGGCCACGAGCCAGCCGTCGGGGGTCCTCACGCACCGGTCGAGGTCGAGCCCCACGGCCAGCGCGGCGTGGTCGAGGAGGCCGGGGTCGCCGGTCCGCTCGAACAGCCGGATGAGGAACAGGGCGACCCCGCACCAGCCCCTCATCAGGCCCGGTTCCACCGGGCGGGTGGGGGCCGGCAGTCCCGGGCCGCGGGCCGTGCCGGGATCACCGTGCCGTACGGCGTCCGTCAGCCGGTCGGCGACGGCCAGCGCCGACGCCAGGTGGTCGCGCCCGCCCGGCCCGCCGTCCCGCTCCCGCGACAGGTGGGTCAGCGTCGCCCCGATGCCCGCGTACCCGGAGAGCATCGAGATGTTGGCGCGATCGGGCACCGGATGCCGGTCGAGCAGCTCGGCCGCCTCGTCGGAGTACCCGAGGTGGTCGAGGACGTGGACGATCCCGGCCGCGCCGTCGTAGAGACCCGGGCGGTGCGGGGGAGTACGCCGTACCGCCTCCAGCAGCCAGCGCTCGTGCTCGGGACGGCGGCCGTGGCCGGTCACGTCCAGCGCCCACAGCACCCCGGCCGCGCCGTAGGCGAGGCCGAGACCGCCCGACAGGAACTGGTGCACGTCCCCGGCGAACAGGCGGTCCTCCCGCTCGGGGGTCGCGGAGGCGAGGATGCCCTTCGCCAGGGAGGCGCGCACCGCCCCCCAGTCCACGACCGGCTCCTCCAGGCAGGCGAGCCCCCCGTCCGGCCGCCACGCCCCGCCGGGGGAGACCGCGACGTCCGGGGAGGCCGGGACACCGGGGGACACCGGGGGGCCCGCCGGCTCCCGGAGGCCCGGCGGGACGGCGGCGCCGGGGAGGCGGGCGGCCCCGGCGGGGGGAGCCAGGTGGGACAGGATCGTCCCGGCCCAGTCCCCGGGCACCGGGTACTCGGCGCACATGAGCCGCACGAACTCGCGGACCTTGTCCGGCTGAAGCGCGGTGATCTTGCTGTACGGCACGAACATGGCCAGGCGCACCGCCGCCAGGGCGTGCAGGTCGCGGTCGGTCCCGCTCTTGTGGCGGCTGCCGAACCCCGTCGCGGTGAGTCCCGGCCGCCACTCGGCGTCCGTCGCGTCGAACGCCAGTTCGAAATCGACCAGTGCCACCGACTCGTCCGGCCTGACGATGACGTTGCCCAGGTGCAGGTCGCCGAACACCAGGCCGCGCGCGTGCACCGCGGAGATCAGTTCCTCGATCCGCTCGGCGACGCGCACCGCCCTGCGGGTGTAGGAGGCGATCTCCTCCTCGGTCGGCTCCGCCCTGCCCACCCCGGGGTGGTGGATCCCGCACCACACGTTCAGCGGATGCCCGTCCATGTACTCCTGGACCAGGAAGTGGTGCCCGGCGATGTCCAGCTCGTCGTAGAGCTCGGGGATCCCCGGGATGCCCTGGAGGGCGCGCAGCGCCCAGCTCTCGCGCGCCATCCTGGTGATCGCGTCGTGGTGGTTGGCGTCCACCGCCGTGTGCGGCCGGGCCTCCTTGAGCACGACCTCCCGGCCGTCGGTGCGCCGGGTGGCCAGGTAGACGCCCCCGGCGTTGGAGAAGTGCAGGGCCCGCCGCACGAGGTAGGGGTGCTCGGCGCCCGCGCCGTCGCGGCGGGAGTCCAGGTGCGGCCGGAGGAACTCCGGCAGGTCCACCCACTTGGGCGGGTCGAAGACCGGTCTGCGCCGGTCGGGCAGCAGGGTGCCGTCCGGGTGGCGGACCGCGAGGACGGTCTCGCCGTGCTCGTCCACGCACCTCATCTCGCTGAACCCGCCGTAGCGGACGAAGAGCGGCCCCGCGCCCCAGCGCAGGTCGCTGAGGATGTACGGGCCCGGCTCGCCCTCCAGCTCGGCCGAGAGGTCCCTCAGCACCGCCTCCAGCTCGTCCTCGTCACGCGGATAGACGGTGACCAGCTTCCCGCTGGAGCCCCGCGGCGAGTACTTGGCGTTGAACACGAGCAGCATGTTGCGGTCGCGCAGGTGCTTGAACGGGATGCCGCGCCCGACGCAGTAGTCCCAGGCGGCCGAGCAGAGCCGGTCGGCGTTGTCCAGCGTCGCCGACAGGTGGACCTTCCAGCCCTGTTCGGCGGCGGCCTGGCCCTCCGGGCGCAGCGAGACCCAGATGCCGCGCTCCTTGCGGACCCAGCCGTCGGGGACGGCCGCGCCCGACACGCCGAACCCGGCGTTCTCCACGAAGCCCACCCCACCCGACCAGCGCGTGGGTTCCTCGAAGAAGAGCGGGTCGGCCAGGGTGTAGATCTGCATCATGTCCTGCATGTGTGGTGCTCCCTATCAAGTGGCTCGCTGCTGCCGTGCCGCCCCGGCCGCCTCCCGCGGCGCCGCCCGCCTCCGCGCCCTGAGCGGTCCGTCCGCGCCCTGAGCGGTCCGCCGACCCGGTCGAGCCGCCCGGCTCAGACCGCCTCGGCGGCCTCGGACGCCTCGCCGGACAGGGAGACGCGCAGTTCCTCCAGCATTCCGATCAGCGTCGAGAGCGGGGGCGCCCCCGCCGCGTCGCGCCGCCCGGTGGTCAGGCTCGGCACCGCCTGCACCGGCGAGACCACGACGTTGCGCCGCTCGGCCAGGGTCGCCAGGTGCCGCCGCAGGGTCGGGTTGTCCATCGCGCCCGGCGGCAGCGAGGGGGCGATCGCGATGGGAGCGGGGGTGCACTGCAGGGCCAGCAGCGCCGGGGTGTCGGCCAGCCCGAGGGCCAGCCGGGAGATGAAGTTCAGGCACGCCGGGTAGACGACGACGCTGTCGCTCCACTCGGTCAGCCGCACGTGCAGGGCGTCCGGCCTCGTCTCCTCGGGCCACCGGTCCGGGACGACCTCGCGGCGGACGAGCACGCTCAGCGCCTGGGCGCTGACGAAACGCTCCGCGCTCGTGGTGAGGACGACCTGCACCTCGAGGCTCTTGTACGCCGTGGTCAGCCAGTTGAGCCAGAACGGCAGGTACATCGCGGCGATGGCGCCGGTGCCGATCACGAGGAGCCGCTCGCCGCCGAACGCGGGTGGCGTGCGGCCGGTCGGGGTGTCGCTCACCGCGTGTACTCCTTGGGCCTCGTGACGAGCTTCCTGAGGTGGCCGACGAACGCGCGCAGGCCGGTCGACCGGACGGGCCGGGCGGCGGGAGGCCCCTCGACCAGCCGGGTGAGGACGTCGGCGCCCTTCTCCTCCCAGATCCGCCGGTAAATGGCATAGAAGTGCACGTCCCACAGGCATCCCTGGAAGAACATGTGCTTGGGGAGGGTCGCCTCCCTGGGAATCAGGTCCCCGACCCAGCCGAGCCGGTCGATGCTGGCGTCCGTGGTGACGAAATAAACTTTCCTGACGTTCTCCCAGGTGGCGAACGCGTAATTCACGAGAAGCATCATGGCCTCACCGCCGAGACCGTACCGGGCCTTGTCGGTGTCGGTGAATATGCCGATCTGGATGTGCCCGGCCGGATCCATCTCGTGCAGGGTCCCGAATCCCACGGTCTCCCCGCTCTGCCGCAGCTTGATCGTGAAAAGGGCGGAGATGTTCTGCTTCTTCAGCTGCTCCAGGAACACCTTCAGCGGGGGCATGCTGTGCAACCCCAGGCCGAGAAGGAGTTCGTAGAGGATGACCCCGTCCGAGAGGTCCGCGATCGAGAGCGTCGTCCGCTGAGTCTCGAGATGGGGAATGAGCACGATGCTGTCACCTTGAATTCTCTCGGCGGCGATGATCACGGGACGCAATGATCCCGCATGATCGAACCGTCGGATCTCGCTGACGGTTGGACATTAGGTTTGGGCGTCCCGGATAGTCAACGCTGTCATCAACGGTCATGGAGAAGCGATACGCGGTCACGGGTGGGCCCGTCCTCCGGTCCGGTACCGGGCGCTGTCTCGCCGGCGGGACGGTGCAGCCAGCCGAGCTCCTGGGCACGCAGCGCGAGCTGGAACCTGCTGGTCGCGCCGGTGGACTGCATCAGCCCGTTGACCTCGCGCCGGACGGTCCGCTCCGCGATCCCGAGCCTGGCCGCGACCGCGCCGTCGGTCAGCCCCTCCGCCAGGAGGGCGAGCACGGCCAGGCAGCGTCCCTGGGGCCTCTCCCCCGCGTGGGCGCCCTCCGCGGGCGGCGCCGCGTGGGCGCTGTCCCACAGGTGGTCGAAGAGGCAGGCCAGGGTGGAGACGTGGCCGTGCCCGGTGGCAAGGACCACGGGGCCGGGTGCCTCGCCGGGCGGGGTGCGCAGGTCCAGCAGCGCCGTCCGCCGGTCGACGATCAGGACCGAGAGCGGGAGCGAGGGCAGCGTCCGGTCCCGGGGGCGGTCCGCCGGCAGGGCCGGCCCGGTGCCGGGGACCCCGGCGCGGACGACGGAGACCGAGCGGTTCTCGCCGGCGCGCAGCTCCCCCACCCGCTCGGACAGGAACCGGCCCAGCGGGTCCCCGGAGAGCGCCACGAGGACCTCCCGGCACCGGCTCCCCGCCATCTCGTGAAACACTTCGTGCAGTTCCTGGAGCGTGATTACCCGGTCCCCGCTGGTATTCGGCTCGGCGTGGTGCATGGAAAATATAATGTCACGGCTAAACCTTCGGGGTCTTGATCGTTCCCGTCTTATGGAAACACCGGCCGCATGGCCGTTTTAGGACAGACCCGTTGCGCATTCCGGGGCTTCGTAACTATGTTTCGTCGCGGAGCGGCCGGGATTGACGCCTCGATGGCTCTTTCGTTCGTCATCGCTTTTAGGTGCAGGGGTCACGGTGCGGTTTCCGTGTAATCCGTGAAATGCGAGCGTTTCACTTTCCGAAGCCGGCGAGGACGACGGTGTGTCACAGAGGAGGACCCGGCCGGTCCGAGGCGGCCGCACGGCCGGTCTGAACTTCCGAACCCCTCGAAGGAGGTGTCATATGGATCTGTCCAACATTCTCGAGCTGCAGGAGATCGACGCTGCGCCCGAGTACGCCGAGCTGCCCCACAGCTCGCTGAGCAACAGCACCTGCTGATGCCTCCGTGCCCGCGGGGGACGGCCTCGCGCCGTCCCCCGCGGGCACGACCCTCCCGCCCGCCGGGCGACCGGGCCGCACCGCCCGGGACCGCGTCCGGGGCCGTCCCGCCCGGACCGGCGCGCGTGCCCTTTCCGCGAGGCGGTCGCCCCCCGCGGCGGTGAACGCCGCGAAACATTCGCGGACCGGGTGCAAAGCCTTCCGCGGTCCCTCTCCGATATCTTGTGCGGCGAGAACGGGACGTGTTGAATCAGGCCGTATGAGCGACAGCATTCTGGTGTGCGAAGGACTCCGTAAACGTTATGGCCAGATAGTCGCGGTCGACGGCATCGGTTTTTCCATCGCCGAGGGCGAAGTGTACGGACTGATCGGGCCGAATGGCGCCGGAAAGAGCACGACCATTTCCATGATTGTCGGCGTCGTCGAGCGTGACGAGGGAACCGTCGTCATCGACGGGCAGCCGCACGACGCGCGGAACATGAAGACCAAGGCGCTGATCGGCTACGTACCCCAGGAACTCGCGCTCTACCAGGACCTCACGGCACGTCAGAACCTGTGGTTCTTCGCGCAGCTGCACGGCCTGCGGGGACGCCAGGGCAAGAGCAAGGTGGGCGAGGTGCTGGAGACGATCGGGCTGGCCGACCGCGCCGACGAGGCGGTCTCGGGCTACTCCGGAGGCATGGCCCGCCGCCTGAACATCGGCATCGGGCTGCTGAACCGGCCGCGCCTGCTGATCCTGGACGAGCCGACCGCCGGGGTCGACCCGCAGAGCCGCAACTCCATCCTGGAGAGCGTGCAGCGCCTGGCCGCCGGCGGGGTGGCCGTGCTCTACACCACGCACTACATGGAGGAGGCCGAGCGCCTCTGTGACAGGGTCGGCATCGTCGACCTGGGCCAGATGAAGGCCGAGGGCACCCGCCGCGAGCTGGTGGACCTGGTGGGCGAGAGCGACCAGGTGGCGCTGCAGGTGGACGGCGACCTGGAGCGCGTACGGCGCACGCTCGCCGACGTCCCGCAGGTGCGCCAGGTGTCCGGCGAGGGCTCCCGGATCGACCTCCTCGTGGAGGGGGCCAGGGCGCTGCTGCCGCGACTGTTCGAGATCGTGGCGGGCACGGGCGCGACGGTCCGCTCGGCGGAGGTTCGCGAACCCGACCTCGAGGCCGTCTTCCTGCACCTCACCGGCAAGGCGCTTCGGGACTGACAGGGACCGACGGGAACTGAGGGGAACGGAGGCCCACGGTGCGCGGAATGATCACCATACTCGTGAAGGACCTGCGACAGCGGGCGAAGGACAGCACACTGATCGTCTTCGCGATCGTGCTGCCGCTCGGCATGGCCTTCATCCTCAACACCGTCCTGGGCGGCGCGAACCAGGACTTCAAGGCCCGGTACGCCGTGGTCGACGCCGACACCGGGGCCGGGAACGCCGGCTTCGTCCGCCAGGTCCTGGAACCCATGCGCGAGTCGGGCGTCGTGACCCTGCGGCCGGTGGCCGGCGTCGACGAGGCCCGCGCGCTGACGCAGCGGGGCGAGGTCGAGGCGACCTTCGTCGTCCCCGCGAACTTCTCCGCCGACGCGAGCGCCGGACGGCCCGCCACACTGGAGATCATCGGCAGCATGGGCTCCCCGGTCGCGGTCCAGGTCGCCCGGGAGGTCGCGCAGTCCTACGCCGCCGGGCTGCACTCGGTCCGGCTGGCCGTCACCGTGGCCACCCCGCCGGGGACGGCGCCCGGCGACGAGCGGGCCGCCGCGCTGGCCGAGCGGGCGAGCGCGCTGCCCATGCCGGTCTCGCTGCGCGAGGACGCCTCCGCGCTGCGGCGGCAGCTCGACCCCACCACCTACTACTCGGCCGGCATGGCCATGTTCTTCCTGTTCTTCGCCGTGGTCTTCAGCATCAGCAGCATCTTCGACGAGCGCAGGGCCGGCACCCTGACGCGGATGCTGGCCGCGCCGGTCTCCCGGCCCACGATCGTGATGGGCAAGCTGCTCAGCGGCGTCCTGGTCGGCATCGTGAGCATGGCGATCCTCGTCGTGGTCACCACGCTCGTGATCGGCGCCCGCTGGGGCGACCCGCTCGGCGTGGCCGCGCTGGTCGTCTCGGGAGTGCTCGCCGCCACCGGGCTGATGACCGCGCTGGCCACCTTCGCCCGTACCGCCGAGCAGGCGTCGAACTGGCAGTCGGTGGTGGCGATGGTGCTGGGCATCTTCGGCGGGGTGTTCTTCCCCAGCGCGCAGCTCGGCGGGTTCACCGCGCTCGGCTACCTGACCCCCCACAAATGGTTCATGCAGGGGCTCGGCGACCTGGCCGGCGGGGGATCGTTGCAGGCCGTGGCCCTCCCGGTCGCGGCCCTGCTCGGCTTCGCCGTCCTTGGAGGCGCCCTGGCCCTGTTCCGCATCGGAAGGATGGTGCACGCGTGAAGGCCCTCGCCATAGCAATGGTCAACCTCCGCCGGGTCTTCAGCGAGCGCACCAACATCTTCTTCCTGATCGTCGCGCCGTTCCTGATGGTCTTCGTGCTCGGTCAGATGTTCGGCGGCAGCCAGCAGCTGACGCTGGGCGTGGTGAGCGGCTCCGGCCCGCTGTCGGAGCAGCTGGTCCAGGCCCTCGGCTCGGGCAAGCGCATCGTGGTCGAGCGGGTCGCCGACGAGTCCGCGCTGCGGACCGCGGTGGAGCGCGGCAGGCTGCGCACCGGTGTGATCGTCCCGGCCGACTACGACGGCAGGGTGCGCGACGGGGGCCAGGTCGAGCTGCGCTACCTGACCCGCCAGGAGGACCCCGGCGCGGCCGAGATCGGCACCTGGATCCGCTCCGTCGTCCCCCAGCAGGCCGCGCTGCTGCGCGCCGCCCGCTTCGGGCAGCAGGAGGGGAGCGGAACCTTCGAGGAGAACCTGGCCGAGGCCGCCCGGGCGGACGTCGGGACCGTCGAGGTGCGCGTCACCACCACGGGCCGGAGCCTGTTCCCCGAGGGGTTCAACCCCTTCGGCGCCTCGGCCCCGCCCCTGATGCTGATGTTCACCTTCCTGACCTCGCTGACCGCCGCGATCGGGCTCGTCGAGACCCGCCTGCTCGGGGTGGCCCGCCGCATGTACGCGAGCCCGGTCACGGCGCGCACCATCGTCGCCGGGGAGGCCCTCGGCCGCCTGGTCATCGCGCTCGCCCAGGCGCTGCTGATCATGATCGGTTCGGCCGTGATCTTCGGGGTCGACTGGGGGAACCTGTTCGCGGCGAGCGTCCTCGTCCTGGTCTTCTCCCTGGTCGGGAGCGGGGCCGCGATGCTGCTGGGGTCGGCGTTCAAGACCCCCGGGGCGGCGATCTCCGTCGCCATGGTCCTCGGGCTGGGGCTCGCCGCCCTGGGCGGCTCCATGGTCGCCCTGGAGTCCTTCAGCCCCACCATGCGGGCCGTCGCCCACGTGACACCGCACGCCTGGGCCTACGAGGCCTTCGCCGAGCTGGTCAGGAACGGCGGCACCATCGTCGACATCCTGCCCCAGTTCGGCATCCTGAGCTGCTACGCCGCCGTCCTGTTCGCCCTCGGCGTCTGGCGCCTGCGTCGTGTCCTCACCCGGTAACGCAAGACCCTTTGGAGATGACATGCGTTTCCTGCCAGAGCGGGAGAACACAACGGCCGCGGTCCTCGGCCTGGGATACGTCGGGTCGTGCGTGGCCGCGGTCCTGGCCGACCGTGGCGTGAACGTGATCGGGGTGGACACCGACCCCGTACTCGTCGAGGAGCTGAACGCCGGGCACTGCCGCTTCAGCGAGGCCGGGCTGCCCGAGCTCGTGGCCCGCCACGCGGGCGGCCGGCTGCGCGTCACCACGAGCTACGAGGGCGTCTCCGAGGCGGACGTGGTGATCGTCGCGGTCGGCACGCCCACCGGCGAGCGCGGCGTCATGCGGGAGAACCAGCTCCGCGGCGCCTGCGAGGAGCTCGGCCGGCACATCAGGCCCGGCCAGCTCCTGGTCTTCAAGAGCACGGTCCCGCCGGGGGTGACCCGCTCCCTGGCGCTGCCGCTGCTGGAGCGCGGCGGCCTGGTCTGCGGCGAGGACTTCGGGCTCGCCTTCTGCCCCGAGCGCCTCTCCGAGGGCACCGCCCTGCGCGAGCTGCGCAGCTTCCCCATCGTCGTCGGCGGCTGGTGCGCCGACTCCTCGGCCGCGGCGGTGGAGTTCTGGCGCCGCACGATCGGCGTCGAGGTGATCCCGGTGGCCTCCCTGGAGGCGGCCGAGATGGTCAAGCTCGCCGACAACTGGTGGATCGACCACAACATCGCCCTGGCCAACGAGCTGGCCCGGGTGTGCGCGGCACTGGACGTCGACGTCCTCGACATCATCTCCGCCGCCAACTCCATCCCCAAGGGCAACGGCAACGTCAACATCCTGATGCCGAGCGTGGGCGTGGGCGGCTCCTGCCTGACCAAGGACCCCTGGATGGTCTGGCGCTCCGCCCAGGAGCGCGGCATCGACCTGCTGACCATCCCGGCGGCCCGCGAGGTCAACGACTCCATGCCGCACTACACCCGCGACCTCGTCGTGGAGGAACTGGCCCGGCTGGGCCGGTCGCCGGCGGGCGCCAAGGTGACGGTCCTGGGACTGGCCTTCAAGAACAACACCGGCGACCTGCGCGAGACGCCGGTCAGGCCGGTCGTGGAGGAACTGCTCAAGGCCGGCGTGGAGGTCACCCTGTACGACCCGCTGGTCGACGCCGACGAGGCCGAGAAGCTCTTCGGGCTGCCGCAGGCGGCCTCGCTGGAGGAGGCGGTGCGCGGCGCCGACTGCCTGGCCGTCCTCGCCTGGCACCGGGAGTTCCACGACATCGACTTCGCGGCGCTCCGCGAGCTGGTCGCCCCGGAGTGCGCGGTGATCGACGGCCGCGCCTACTACCCGCGCGAGACCATCGACCTGTTGCGCGCCTCCGGGTACGCCTACCGCGGGATCGGGAGGTAGGGGAGATGGCGAACGTCGTCGTCACGGGAGGTCTCGGCTTCCTCGGCAGCCACCTCACCGAGGCCCTCGTCCGGCGCGGGGACGAGGTCACGGTCTTCGACGGCGGGCCGCCCCCGCCCGGCCCGGACGGCGGCCCGGACGGTGCCCCGGACGGCGGCCCGGACGGTGCCCCGGACGGCGGCCCGGACGGCGGCCCGGACGGCGGCCCCCGCCCGCGGTACGTCGGCGGAGACATCAGGGACCCCGAGGCGCTCGCCGGTGTGATCACCGGCGAGGTGGACACCGTCTACCACCTGGCCGCCGTCGTCGGCGTCGACCGGTACATCGACCGGCCCCTGGACGTCATCGACATCAACCTCATGGGCACGAGGAACGTGCTGGAGCTCACCGAGCGGGCCGGCGCCCGGCTGGTGCTGGCCAGCACCAGCGAGGTGTTCGGCAAGAACCCGGCCGTCCCGTGGGCCGAGGACGACGACCGCGTCGTCGGCAGCACCGCCACCGACCGGTGGAGCTACTCCTCCAGCAAGGCGCTGGCCGAGCACCTGACGTTCGCCTACATGCGCCAGCGCGGCCTCGCCGCCACCATCGTGCGCTACTTCAACGCCTACGGCCCCCGCCAGCGGCCGGGCTTCGTGGTCAGCCGCAGCGTCCACCGCGCCCTGCGCGGCCTGCCGCCGGTCCTGTACGACGACGGCGGCCAGACGCGCTGCTTCACCTTCGTCGACGACGCGATCGCCGCCACGATCGAGGCGGGCACGGCCGAGGCGGCGCTGGGGGAGTGCTTCAACATCGGCAGCTCCGTCGAGACGACCGTCCGCGAGCTCATCGAGCTCGTGGTGGAGCTGGCGGGCGGGGAGAAGCCGATCCCGGTCGACCCGCGCGAGGGCTTCGGTTCCGCCTACCAGGACCTGTCGCGCCGCGTGCCCGACACCTCCAAGGCGCTCGCCGTGCTCGGCTGGCGCGCCACCACCGACCTGCGGGACGGCCTGACCAGGACGATCGAGTGGGCGCGGGCCAACCCCCGGTGGCTGGAGCAGCCCGACAGCGGCTCGGCCTGACGGCGGGACCGGGGGCCGGCCGGGCCCGTGCCCGGCCGGCCCCCGGGTGTTCACGCCGGTCCCCGCCCGTTCGAGCCGGCCGGAGCGCCGCCGGAACGGCCGGACGGGCCGGAGCGGGAGCTCAGGGGGTCAGGCGCACGCCTCGCGCGTCGCGGCGACGACCGCGTCCACCGCGCCGGCGTCGAGGTGGGGTCCCATCGGCAGGCTCAGCACCTCGTCGGCCAGCCGCTCGGCCAGCGGCAGCGATCCGGGCGCGTACCCCTCGCCGGCGTAGGCCGGGGAGCGGTGCACCGCGACCGGGTAGTGGACGAGCGTGCCGATCCCGGCGGCGGCCAGCCGCTCCTGCAGCTCCCGCCGGCGCGCGGTGCGCACCACGAACAGGTGCCAGACCGGCTCGGCCCACGCGGCCGGCGCGGGCAGCACCAGGTCGCCCACGCCCTTGAGCTCGTCCAGGTAGCGCGCGGCCACGGCCCGGCGGCGCTCGTTCCACTCCTCCAGCCGCGTCAGCTTGACCCGCAGCACGGCGGCCTGGATCTCGTCCAGCCGGGAGTTGGCCGCCACGACCTCGTGCACGTACTTCTCGCGGGAGCCGACGTTGCGCAGCAGCCGCAGCCGCTCGGCCAGTTCCGCGTCCTGCGTCACGACGGCTCCGCCGTCGCCGAGGGCGCCGAGGTTCTTGCCGGGGTAGAAGCTGAACGCGGCCGTCGAGCCCGGTGAGCCCGACCCCACCCGCCGGCCGTGCTCGGTGGCGCCGTGCGCCTGGGCGGCGTCCTGGAGGACGCGCAGGCCGTGCCGGGCCGCGACGTCCTCGACGGCCCGCAGGTCGGCGGGGTGGCCGTACAGGTGCACCGGCATGATCACCTTGGTGCGGGACGTGACGGCCGCCTCGATCCTCGCCGGGTCGATGGTGTGGGTGCGCTCGTCCGGCTCCACCGGCACCGGCCGCGCCCCGGCCCTGGAGACCGCCGCCCAGCTCGCGAAGAACGTGTGCGAGGGGACGATCACCTCGTCGCCGGGTCCCACGCCCATCGCGCGCAGGGACAGCTCCAGCGCGTCGCAGCCGCTGCCCACCGCCACGCAGTGCGCGGCGCCGCACCAGGCCGCGAACTCCGCCTCGAACGCCTCCAGCTCGGGGCCCATCAGGTACCAGCCCGAGCTCAGCACCCGCTGGACGGCCGCGTCCACCTCGGGTCGCAGCTCCTCGTAGGGGGCCCGCAGGTCGAGGAAGGGGACCCTCACGCCATGCTCCGCGCGTCCCGCAGGAACTCGTCGTAGTCGCGGTAGTAGTCGGTCTCGTCGTAGGGTTCGGACACCAGCCACAGGCCGACCGTCCCCGGCGCGAAGTCGACCATGTCGCGCCAGACCATCGGGGTCATGTAGAGCCCGAGCCGGGGGTGGTCGAGCACGAACGTGCGCCTGTTGAAACCGTCGTCCACGTCGACCTTGAAGCTGCCGTGCACCGCTATGATCAGCTGCCGCAGACGGCGGTGGCCGTGCCCGCCCCGCCGGGTCTCCGGCGGCATGCCGAACATGTAGTAGGCCCGCTTCACGTCGAAGTCGATCTCCTTGCCGGACTCGACCACGCACAGGCTGCCCCGGGGGTCGACGATCTCGGGGAGCTCGACGATGCGGCACGGCTCGACCCTGCCGACCATGACGTCCCCGCCGCCGTTCACAGAAGAACCCATCGAGCTGCCACCCTCCCTCGGACGGGGGGCGCTCCGCCCCGTTCCGTCTCGCCAGCGGGACAAACGCTATTTTCCGAGAACCCGGCGGTCAAGCGATTCCGGGTGCTCTGGAACCGCCCGGGAAGAACAAGGACAATGGACTAACGAGGTGTATGTAATTACTCTCCGGCGAAGGCCGTGCGATCCATAGACCGGAGGGTCGGAACATGACCAGCCTCCCCCAGATATCACATTCTCTGCGTCGGGAGAATAATGAATTCAGAGCCCGCCTGACGAAATCGGCCATGGCCAGGGACAGCGCCGTCCTTCCCCTCGCCGATTTCATGGAGTGGTTCGCCGAACGCCATCGCGCCGAGCGCGCCGAGGTCACCCGGATCCCCTTCGCGGACCTGGACGGCTGGAGCTTCGCCCCGGGCAGCGGCAACCTGGTCCACCGCAGCGGGCGGTTCTTCTCCGTGGAGGGGCTGCGGGTCAGCACCCGCTCGGACCCGGCGGCGGGCTGGTCCCAGCCGATCATCAACCAGTCCGAGATCGGCATCCTCGGCATCCTCGCCAAGGAGATCGACGGCGTCGTCCACTTCCTCATGCAGGCGAAGATGGAGCCGGGCAACATCAACTCCGTGCAGCTCTCGCCCACGGTGCAGGCCACGCACAGCAACTACGTCGGCGTCCACCGCGGCGCGGGCGTGCCCTACCTGGAGTACTTCACCCGGCCCCGGCCCGGTGGCGTGCTCGTGGACGTGCTCCAGTCCGAGCACGGGTCCTGGTTCTGGTGCAAGCGCAACCGCAACATGGTCGTGGAGGTGACCGCGGACGAGGACGTCGAGGTCCGCGACGGCTTCTGCTGGCTCACCGTCGGCCAGCTCCAGGAGCTCCTGCGCGTCGACAACCTCGTCAACATGGACTCCCGCACCGTGCTGGCGTGCGTCCCGTTCGACGGCGCGACCCTGCTCGGCCACGGCGACGGCACGCCCCCGGCCGGCGACGACGACGGCGGCGGCGACGGCGACGACTTCGTGGGGGCGCTGCGCCGCTCGGTCGTCAGCGGCGGGGCCGCCCTGCACACCACCACCGGCCTGCTGAGCTGGTTCACCGCGGCCAGGAGCACCAAGCTGGTCGACCGCTGGTGCGTCGACCTGGAGCAGATCACCCGCTGGAAACGCTCCCGCGACGAGATCGCCCACGAGGAGGGAAAGTACTTCACGGTCGCCGCGGTCGCGGTGAGCGGCGCCGGCCGGGAGGTCGGCTCGTGGAGCCAGCCCCTGTTCGTGCCGGTGGGCCAGGGGGTGGTGGCCTTCGTCGTCAAGCGCATCCACGGCGTGCTGCACGTGCTGGTCCACGCCCGGATGGAGGGCGGCCTGCCCGACATGGTCGAGCTGGCCGCGACCCTGCAGTGCGCGCCCGAGAGCTACGAGGGGGTGCCCGCCGAGCGGCGCCCGCGCTTCATGGAGTACGTGCTGGGCGCCGACCCGTCCCGGATCCGCTTCGAGGCACTGCTGTCGGAGGAGGGAGGGCGCTTCATGGGCGCGGTCATCAGGTACCTGGTGATCGAGGCGGAGGACGACTTCCCCGTCGAGGTGCCCGAGGACTACGCCTGGGTCACCCTGGGGCAGCTGTCGGGGCTGCTGCGGCACAGCTACTACGTCAACGTCCAGGCCCGCACCCTGGTCGCCTGCCTGCAGGGCCTGTGGGGAGGGGAGCGGTGACGGACTCCCCGGTGCGGATGGGCGTGCTCTCGTGCGCGGACATCGCCTGGCGGCGCATGCTGCCCGCGATGACCGCCAGCCCGGCCGTGCTGCCGGTGGCGGTCGCCAGCCGCGAGACGGCCAAGGCCGAGACCTTCGCGCGGCGCTTCGACTGCGAGGCGGTCACCGGTTACGCGGCGCTCCTGGAGCGCGCGGACGTGGAGGCGGTGTACATCCCGCTGCCCACCGGGCTGCGCGCCGAGTGGGTCGGCCGCGCGCTGCGGGCCGGCAAGCACGTGCTGGCCGAGAAACCGCTGGCCACCAGCCGCGAGGAGGCCGAGGGGCTGCTGACCCTGGCCGAGCGCAGCGGGCTGCTGCTGGTGGAGAACCTCGTCTTCCCCCACCACTCCCAGCACGAGGAGGTGCGGCGGCTGCTCGGCGAGGGGGCCATCGGCGAGCTGCGCTCCTTCTCCGGCGACTTCGGCATCCCGCCGCGCGACCCCGGCGACTTCCGCTACCGGCCGCAGCTCGGTGGCGGCGCCCTGTTCGAGGTCGGCGTCTACCCGATCCGCGCCGCCCAGCTCTTCCTCGGCGGCGACCTGGAGGTCTGCGGCGCGTTCCTGCGCCACGACCCCGCCACCGGGGTGGACGTCGACGGCGGCGCGCTGCTGTGCTCGCCCCGGGGGGTCAGCGCGCAGATCAGGTTCGGGTTCGAGCACTCCTACCGCAGCTCGTACTCGCTGTGGGGGTCGCTCGGGTCGCTCTTCCTGGACCGCGCCTACACCTCGCCCGACTCGATGCGCCCGGTCGTGCGCCTGGAGAGGCAGGACCACGTCGAGGAGCGGACGCTCCCGGCCGACCGGCAGTTCGTCAACATCCTGGAGTCCTTCGCCCGCTCGGTCCGGCAGGGCGCGAGCCAGGCGGAGCACACCGGCCAGGCCCTGGCGCAGGCCGGGCTCGTCGACGAGATCCGCCGGCAGGCCCGGCGGATGACGATATGACCGTGAAATGCCGGGAAAGCGGTCGCCGGGAACACCGGGCCGTCCCGGACAAACGCTCCCGGCCCTCTTTCCCCGGTATGCCCGAAGCGAATCTCCCTACGATTTTCAGTTGATTCACCCCTGTCCTGCACATCGAATCGAGGAACCGAGTATGTCTTCCCAGTCGCGCTGCCGTGTCTGCGCCGGTCCCCTTGCCGAATTCTTCGACTTCGGACGCCAGCCGCTCTCCGACGCGTTCGTCCGTCCCGAGGATTTCGCGGACGAATTCTTCGTGCGGCTCGCCGTCGGGATATGCGAGTCCTGCACGATGGTGCAGCTCATGGAGGAGATCCCCCGCGACCGCATGTTCCACGAGGACTACCCGTACGTGTCGTCGGGCTCGGCGGTCATGCGCGAGCACTTCGAGAAGCTCGCGCGGCGCCTGCTCGCCACCGAGCTGACCGGCACCGACCCGTTCGTGGTCGAGCTCGGCTGCAACGACGGGGTGATGCTGAAGGCGATCGCCGAGGCCGGGGTCCGGCACCTGGGCGTGGAGCCGTCCGGCGGGGTGGCCGCGATGGCCCACGCCAAGGGCATCCGGGTCCGCACCTCCTTCTTCGAGGAGGAGACCGCCAGGGACATCCTCGCCACCGACGGGCGGGCGGACGTCATCTACGCCGCCAACACCCTGTGCCACATCCCGTACATGGAGTCCATCCTGCGCGGGGTGGCCGCGCTGCTGGCCCCCACGGGGGTCTTCGTCTTCGAGGACCCGTACTTCTCCGAGATCGTCGAGCGCACCTCCTTCGACCAGATCTACGACGAGCACTTCTACTTCTTCACCGTCCGCTCGGTGCAGGCCATGGCCGCCCGCTTCGACCTGGAGCTCGTCGACGTCGAGAGGCTCCCGGTGCACGGCGGGGAGGTCCGCTACACGCTGGCCCACGCCGGTGCCAGGACCCCCGCCCCGGCCGTGGCCGAGCTGCTGGAGGACGAGGACAAGCGCAACCTCGCGGCCATGCCCACGCTCCAGGGCTTCGCCCGCAACGTCGAGCGGATCCGCGACGACCTCACCGCCCTGCTGCGCGACCTGCGCCAGGACGGCAAGCGGGTCGTGGGCTACGGCGCGACCGCGAAGAGCGCCACCGTGACCAACTACTGCGGCATCGGCCCGGACCTGGTCCCGTTCATCTGCGACACCACCGTCGCCAAGCAGGGCAGGCTCACCCCGGGCTCGCACATCCCGGTCAGGGAGCCCGCCGCGTTCGCCGACCCCTACCCCGACTACGCGCTGCTGTTCGCCTGGAACCACGCCGAGGAGATCATGGCCAAGGAGCGCGCCTTCCGCGAGGCGGGCGGCCGGTGGATCCTGTACGTGCCCGAGGTGCACGTCGTCTGACGCCGTGATCCGTGTGGGGCCGGCCGGCCCCACACCCGGCCCACCGGGAACCCCCCCGTCCGCCGGGTCCGGCCGGGACCGGTGGTGTCGTTCAGTGTGTGGTGCCGCGGTGTTGGGCGGTGAG
>NZ_JBFABE010000074.1:0-39980 GCF_040640155.1 Streptosporangium sp. NPDC023615 | reverse complement strand
CCTTCACCCGTCTCGACGCGTTGCCGACGACCGCCAACGGCAAGCTCGACCGGCGAGCTCTGCCTGTCCCCGACCTGGGCAACACCGTCGGGCGGGCTCCGCGGACCCGGGCCGAGCGTGTTCTGGCCGAGGTGTTCGGCGAGGTCCTCCAGGTGCCGTCGGTGACGGTCGACGACGACTTCTTCCGCCTCGGGGGGCACTCGCTGCTGGCCACCCGCGCCATCACCCGCGCCAACGCGCGCCTGAATGCCTCCTTCACCCTCCGCAACCTCTTCGACCACCCCACCATCGCCCGACTCGCCGCACTGCCGCAGGCATCGCCGACGGCCGCCTCTTCCGTCCTGCGCTTCACCGAGGTCGCCCGGCCCGAGGTGCTCCCCGCCTCCTACGGGCAGCAGGCGCTCTGGGTCACGGAGCAGGTCTCCGGGGAGAGCGTCTATCGCGCCGGTGACGCGTTCCGGTTCCGCGGCCGGGCCGACGCCGCCGCCCTGGAGCGGGCGATCGGCCGCCTGGTCGAACGCCACGAGGTGCTGCGCACGACGTTCGCGTTCGACGGCTCCGGCGCGCTGACCCAGGTCGTGCACCCGGCGCCGGGCACCGGCCTGCTGAACGTGGAGCAGGTCCCGCCGGCGACGGTACGGGACCGCATGGCGGCCCTTCTCGACGAGCCCGTCGACATCACCTCCGCGTACGGGATGCGGTTCACGCTGTTGCGGACCGGCGAGGCCGACATCCTCGCGGTGCACGGTCACCACATCGTCACCGACGAGCAGTCCAGCGCGCCGATGCTGCGGGACCTGGACGCTTTCTACACCGAGGAGACCGGTGGTGAGCGGGCCGAACTCGCCCCGCTCGCCGGGCAGTACGCGGACTTCGCGGTGTGGCAGCGGCAGGTTCTCGGCGAGCGCGACGACCCGGGCTCCCTGTTCTCCGCCGAGCTGGCCCACTGGCGGGAGACGCTCGACGGCCTGCCGGCCGAGACACCGCTGCCCCTCGATCACGCGCGAGCCGACGGCGGGGCCAGGACGGTCCGCTCGGTGTCGGTCGAGCTCGCCGCAGAGGAGGTCGGCGACCTGCTCGACCTGCTGGCGGAGCGCGCGGCCACGCCGTTGCACGCGCTCGTCGGGGCGCTCGCGCTCGCCCTCTGGGCCGAGGGAGCGGGACCGGCGGTCCCGGTGGGCACTCCGGTGGACCTTCGCGACGATCCGGAGCTCGACGACCTGATCGGGTACTTCGTGAACACGGCCGTCGTCCGGGCGGACATCGCGGAGGACCGCGGTTTCGAACAGACCCTGCGCTCCGTCCGCGATCGCGCGATCGAGGCCGGCGAGCACAAGCTGGTGCCGTTCGAGAGCGTCGTGGAGGCGGTCAACCCGCCGCGCCTGCCGGGGGTGAGCCCGCTCTTCCAGGTGATGGCCGCCTTCTTCGACCTCGACGACGAGTCGAACGCCGTCGCGGGCCGGCATCTCGTGCCCTACGCGCCCGGCGAGGCCGCGTACACCGAACTCGACGACGACAACGCCCCGCCCGCGCTGTTCGACCTGGTCTTCGCCCTCGCCAGGGAGGCCGGGGGCGGGTACCGCCTTCACCTCGACGCCGCCCGCGAGCTGATGTCGGCCGAGACCACGCGGCGCCTGCTGGCGACCGCGCGCCTCTTCCTGGTGCTCGGCGGCCGTCATCCGGCCCTCCCGGTGGTCCAGCTCGCGGAGCTGGTGCGGCTCGCCCGCGACGGTGCGGACACCGCGCCCGCCGGGGACACCGCGCCCGCCGGGGACCTCGCGCGGGCCGGGGACACCGCGCCGGCCTACCGCTACGCGATCCCGCGTTTCGACATCGCCGACGCGCCGCTGTGGCGGGCCGCCGCCGAGCACCTGTCGCTCGCGTCGCCCGGCGCCGGGTCGCTGGCCGTCGGCATCGACGACGACGGGCGTGGCCGGCTCATCACCTCGGGCCCGAATCCCGAGGTGCTGGACGCGCTGGCCCCGCTGGCCGCCCGCCTGGTCGAGGCGTACCGGGACGGCGTCGTCCTCACGGTCGTGCCGCCGGAGCGGGCCGGCGCGCCCGCTCTCGACGGTGACGCCCTGCGCAAGGCGATCGAGGACCCGTTCTGGGACGACCACGTCGACGCCCTCGCCGACGCCGAGCCCTGGCGGCCGTCCACCGGGCGGCCGTCCTCCGGGGAGACGTCACGCACGACCGGAACCGCCGCCGCCATGGCGCCGGTGCGTTCCGGGACGCCGGCCGCCGTCCGCGCCCGCCTCGCGGCCGCGGTGGTGCGGGCGCTCGGCGTCACGGACGATCTCGTGATCGAGTTCGAGGAGCCGGGACCGGCCGGATCGGTGCGACGCCTCCCGGCCGTCGTCACGGGCGACCTCTGCGACCGCGTCGTGGCCGGTGACGAGGTGACACCGGAGCTGGAGGCGGCGCTGTCCTGGGACGCCCGGCGCGCCGACGAGTACGCGGCCCTGCTGCGCGACACCACCCTGAACCGCTTCCTCGACGACGTCCCCGAGCCCGGTGTGCGGGTCGGCCTGTTCCGTACGGACGCCGAAGGCGCCGGCCGGGGCGCACCCCTGTCCGTCACGGTGCTCGTCGGGGCAGGCGGCCGGGTGTCGGTGCTCACGGAGGTGGCGCCCGGGATCGGGATCGACGCGCGGCGGCTCGCCGAGACGGTCCTCGACGACCTCGCGACCCGGGGGGTGGTCGCCGGGGACGCCGGGACCGACCGGCCCACGCTGCGCCGCGCCGACCGGCTGCCGCTGACGGCGGCCGAGGCCGGCCAGGTACGCGCGCGGTACGGCGCCGACGCCGAGCTGATGCCGCTGTCACCGCTGCAGAGCGGGCTGCTGTACCACATGGTCCGCTCCCGGGAGACCGGCGACCACAACGCGTACGTCTCGCAGGTCACCCGGGACCTGTCCGGCGACGTCGATCCGGACCGGATGGGCGCGGCGGTGTCCGCGGTGCTGCGGCGCCACCCCAACCTCCGCGCCGGTTTCGTCGTGCTGGGCGCGGGCGAGGTGCAGGTCGTGCCGGCCCGCACGCCGCTGCCCTACCGGGTCGTCACGCGGGCCGAGTGGCAGGCGGGGGCGGGCGACCCGGCGGCCTTCCTGGCCGCGGAGCGGGAGGCGCCGTTCGACCACGAGCGGCCGCCGCTGCTGCGGTTCGTGCTGCTGGAGCGCGCCCCGTCGGCGTGGACGCTCGCGATGACCTTCGAGCACATCCTGATGGACGGCTGGTCGCTGAACCTGGTCATGGCCGAGGTGCTGGCGGCCTACCAGGACCCGGACCGGGTGGACCGCGTCGAGGCCGTGCCGTTCCGGGACTACCTGGACTGGCTGGCCGACCGTGACACCGAGGCCACCCACAGGGCCTGGCGGGACTACCTCGCCGACCTGGCCGGCCCGTCGATCGTCTGGCCGGCCGGGGGAGACCTCGGCGACAGCCGCGTCGAGACCGACGACCTGCACCGCGATCTCGACCCGGCCGACGCGGCGCGCGTCTTCGCGGCCGCCCGGACCGCCGGCAGCACGGTCGGCACCCTGCTCCAGGCGGCCTGGGCCGTCACGCTGGGCCGGCTCACCGGCAGCGGCGACGTGGTGTTCGGCAACACCGTCTCGGGACGCCCGCCCGAGCTCGCCGGCGCCGAGCGGATCGTGGGCCTGCTGTTCAACACGCTGCCGCTGCGGGTCACGCTCGACCCGTTCGAGACGGTCGGCGACCTGCTGTCGCGGATGCGGGCCGGCCAGGCGACCGTGATCGACCACGCCCACGCCTCGCTCAGCCGGATCCAGGACGACGCGGGCCTGGGCACCCTGTTCGACACCCTGTTCGTGGTCCAGAACTTCCCCTACGAGGTGGGCGGCGACACCGAGGCCGACACGAAGGTGACCGGCGGCGGCCTGAACGACGCGACCCACTATCCGCTGACGTTCGCGGTCAACCCGTGGGAGGACGCGGGCACACCGGCCGTGCACGTGCGGCTCTCGTTCCGCCTCGACGCCTACGGGCGGGCCGCCGCCGAGGAGGTCCTGGAGCGCTACCTGCTGGTGCTGCGCTTCCTCACCGGGCATCTCGCCGAGCCCGTCGGCCGTGTTCCCGCGCTGCTTCCCCACGAGTCGGGCCCGCCCGGCGGCGCCGGCGTGGCGCGCCCCGTCGAGGAGGCGACGGTCGGCGACCTGCTGGCGCGCCGGGTCTCGCTCTCGCCGGGCGAGACGGCGCTGGTCGCCGGCGACCGCCGCTACACCTTCGGCGAGTTCTCCGCGGAGGTGAACCGGTACGCCCGGATGCTGCTGGACCGGGGGGTGCGGCCCGAGCACCGGGTCGCCCTGCTGCTGCCGCGCGACGAGCGGATGGTGATCGCGATGTTCGCCGTGTTCGCCGTCGGCGCGGCGTACGTGCCGGTCGACGCCGAGCACCCCGACGACCGGATCGGCCACATGCTGTCGGTCGCCCGGCCGACGGTCACGCTGGTCACCGACCGGGACGCCCACCGTCTCGGCGACGGGCCCGGCCTGATCGTCAACCTGGGCGCCCCCGGCGTACGGGACGGGATCGCCCGGTTCGGCACCGGCGCGATCACCGTGGCCGAGCGCGGCGGCCCGGTCTCGCTCGACAACCTCGCCTACATCATCTTCACCTCCGGCTCGACCGGACGCCCGAAGGGTGTGGCGGTCGGGTACCGGGGGCTGACGAACATGTACGCCAACCACGTGGAGGAGATCTTCGACCGGGTCGTCGCGCACCAGGGCGGCCGGCGGATGAGGATCGCGCACACCACGTCGTTCTCCTTCGACGCCTCCTGGGAGCAGCTGTTCTGGCTGCTCAACGGGCACGAGGTGCACGTGATCGACGAGGAGTTGCGCCGCGAGCCGGCCGCCCTGCTCGCCTACTACGACGAGGCGCGCATCGACGGTTTCGACGTCACCCCCTCCTACGGTCAGCTGCTCGTCGACGACGGCCTGCTCGAGCGTGACCGGCCGGCGGGCCGGTCGGTGTCGGCCGACGCGCCCGGCGTGGTGTTCGTGTCGCTGGGCGGGGAGGCGGTGCCGGAACGGCTGTGGCAGCAGCTGCGCGACGCGCCGGGCGTGGAGTCCTACAACCTGTACGGGCCCACCGAGTACACGATCAACGCGCTCGGCGCCGACCTGGCCGACAGCCCCACCT
This sequence comes from Streptosporangium sp. NPDC023615, assembly GCF_040640155.1. Classification (NCBI taxonomy): domain Bacteria; kingdom Bacillati; phylum Actinomycetota; class Actinomycetes; order Streptosporangiales; family Streptosporangiaceae; genus Streptosporangium; species Streptosporangium sp. NPDC023615. The sequence goes on along the minus strand of NZ_JBFABE010000074.1, from coordinate 34,814 downwards.
CGAGCGTGGGCAGGCCGATCTTCAACACCCGCGCCTACATCCTCGACGAGAACCTGCAGCCGACGTTGAGGGGCGTCGCCGGTGAGCTGTACCTGGCCGGTGACGGCATCGCCCGGGGCTACTGGGAGCAGGGGGCGCTGACCGCCGAGCGGTTCACCGCCTGCCCCTGGGAGCCCGGGGAGCGGATGTACCGCACCGGCGACCTCGCGCGCTGGACCCCGGAGGGGAACATCGACTTCCTGGGCCGGGCCGACGACCAGGTGAAGATCCGCGGCTACCGGATCGAGCCGGGCGAGGTGGCGGACGTGCTGGCGGCCGACCCGCGGGTGGCCCGCGCGGCCGTGATCGCCCGCAGGGACGCGTCCGGGACGGTGCAGCTGTACGGCTACCTGGTGCCCGCCGACGGCGACCCCGCCGGTGCCGACCTCGACGCCGTCCGCGCCCGCGTCCGCGGGCTGCTGCCCGACTACATGGTCCCGGCGGGCCTGGCCGCGGTCGCGGACATCCCGCTGACCGTGAACGGGAAGATCGACGCCCGCGCCCTGCCGGAGATCGAGACCGCCGGCGCGGAGTACGTCGCGCCGCGCACCGCCACCGAGGCGCTGATCGCGGACGCGGTCGCCGAGCTCCTCGGTGTCGCACGGGTCTCCACGTCGGCGAACTTCTTCGAGATCGGCGGCAACTCCCTGCTCGCGATGCGCCTGGTGGCGCGGGTGAACGCCGCGGGCGACCACACCCTGCTCGTCAAGCAGGTCTTCGCCCACCAGACGGTCGCGGAGCTCGCCCGGAGCGTGGACGCCCGGGCGGCGTCGTCCGGTCCGACCCTGCACGACGCGGTGGTGCTGCCGCTGCGCGAGGGAACCGGCGGCCCGGCCCTGTTCTGCTTCCACGAGTACACCGGGCTGGCCACGATGTACCGGCGGCTCCTCGGCCTGCTGCCGGCCGACTGGGACGTGTACGGCCTCCAGGACCCGGTACACGGCATGATGGGGGTGGACTTCGCGGACCTCGGCGACCTCTTCCGCGCCTACGCCGACGTGGTCGTCCAGACGCGGCCCACCGGGCCGTACCGGCTGCTCGGCTGGTCCTGGGGCGGGCACCTGGCGTTCGGCGTCGCCCAGGAGCTGATCGCGCGCGGCCATCGGGTGAGCGGCCTCGGGATCGTCGACGCCATCCCGGTCGCCGAGGGCCCGCTGCACGAGGAGGTCGGCGTCGTCGGGGTGAAGATGGCGGAACTGCTGGCCGACGTCTCCCTGCAGGACCGCGTCGCCGACCGGCTGCAGGAGAACGAGGGCCCCGATCGCGGCGAGCGCATCTTCGGCGGGCTCAGCGCCGCCCAGCGGCGCGCGGTCGCCGTCGCCGCCGCCCGCACCGACTCGCTGCTGGCCACGCCGACGGACGGCGTGCTCGACGTGCCGGCGCTGCTGGTCGCGGCCACCGAGGACGCCGAGCACGAGGACTACCCCGAGCGGCTCGCCGCCATGTGGTCGCCGTTCCTGCCGAGGCTGCGGACGGTGCCGGTCGCCGCCGGGCACCTGGAGGTCATCGTCGAGGACGAGCACGCGCAGCGGTGGGTGCCCGAACTCGTGGAACTGCTCGACCGAGGAGAAGAGGACGAATGAGGATCACCGACGACCAGGCCATCGCCGACATCGCCGATCTGCTCTACCTGGAGCCCGGCGATCTCGACCACGAGGCCGACCTGCGCGACCAGGGCATGGACTCCGTACGGGTGATGGAGCTCGTGGAGACCTGGCGGGGCGCCGGGGTGACGGGGATCGACTACATCATGCTCGCCGAGGACCAGCGCGTGACGCACTGGCTCACCGTGCTGCGCGGCCTCCAGGACACCTGACCGGGACGCCGGCCGGCGGGGTCACCGCCGGCCGGTCTCCCAGGCCGTCCAGAGACCGGCGTACCGGCCGTCCGCGGCGACCAGGTCGTCATGGGCGCCGGTCTCCACCGGGCGCCCGTCCTCCAGTACGAGGATCCGGTCCGCGGCGCGGGCCTGGGAGAGCCGGTGGGCGATGACGAGGGCGGCCCGGCCCGCCGTCACGGTGGCCGCCGCCCGGTCGAGCAGGGCGGTGTCGGCCGAGTCCGCCTCGGCGGTGGCCTCGTCCAGGATGACCAGGAGCGGGTCGGCGAGCGCCAGCCGCGCCAGGGCGAGGTGCTGCGCCTGCGCGGCCGTGACGGCGTGCCCGCCGTCGCCCACCTCGGTGTCGAGGCCGTCGGGCAGCGACTCGACGATGTGGTCGGCGCCGACCCGCTTCAGCGCCATGACCACCTGGTCGTCGGTGGCCTCCGGCGCGGCGAGGGTGAGATTGTCGCGCACGGTGCCGGAGAACACGTGCGTCTCCTGGGTGACGGTGACGATCCGCCGTGGATCGATCCGCCGGACGACGTCGCCCGCCGTGGGGTGGTGCACGCCGGCGACCAGGGCGGCCAGGGTGGACTTGCCGGATCCGGTGGGGCCGACCACGGCGAGCGTCGTCCCGTGCTCGATCCGGGTGTCGACCCCGGAGAGCACCGGCCGGTCCGGCCGGTACGCGAAATGCACGCCGGTCAGCTCGACGGCCGGGCCGGTTCCCGTCCCGGTGCCGCTCTCCGCGCCGTCCGCGTCGTCGGTGGCGTCCGCGCGGGCGGTGACGACGCCGATGATGCGTCCGAGCGAGGCGAGGGCCGACTGGAGCTCGTCCATCAGGAACAGCAGTTCCGCGATGGGGGCGATGGTGCGCAGGTACAGCAGGGCCGCGGCGGTGACCTCGCCGGTCGTCGTCGCGCCGGTGAGGGCGAGCCGGACACCGATGCCGAGCACGGTGAGCAGCCCGAGGAGTTCGGCGACGTTGAGCTGGCCGAACAGCCGGTTCTGGACGATCCGGGTGCGCATCGCCCACCTGACGGTCAGCCAGGCCGCCTCCTTGATCCGGGCGAGCTGACGGTGTTCGAGCCGGTGCGCCGTCACCGTCGGCAGCTGGGTCAGGGTGCCGAGGATGTCGTGACCCCGGGCGGACTCCGAGGCACGCTCGGCGACGTAGACGCCCGGGGCCGTGCGCAGGTACCACCGTACGGTGAGGGCGTACAGCGGGACGGTGAGGGCGAAACCCATCAGGAACCAGGGGTCGAGCACGGCCAGGGCGCCCGTGACCAGGGTCATGGTCAGGATCGATACGGTCAGTCGCGGCAGCACGTCGGGCAGCGTGCCGGAGACCTGCGCGATGTCGTCGGAGGCGCGGGTGACGACGTCGCCGGTGCCGGCGGCCTCGATCGTGGCCCGCGGCAGGTTCAGCGCCGCCCCGACGTAGCGTTCCCGCAGCTCGGCGACGACCGTCTCGGCCAGATGGGCCAGGGCGCGGACGGCGACCCAGGTCACCGCCCCGGCGGCCACCGAGGTAGCGGCGAGCAGCGCGAGCTGCCACCAGAACGACCCCGGCACGCCGGCTCCGCCGGAGGTCTGCACGGTGTCGACCAGGTCTCCGATCACCAGCGGGAAGACGAGCGCGAGGCCCGCCTCGACCAGGAAGAGCGCCACGATGCCGCACAACGCCAGGCGGCGGCCGGCGAGCATCCGCCAGACGCAGGTCGCGACCGTGCGGCCCGAGGCGACCGGCAGCGTCCCGCGCGCGTCCGCGGCGACCGGCCCGGACACCGCCCCGGACACCGCCCCGGACACCGCCCCGGACACCGCTCCGGACATCGGGTCGGACACCGCCCCGGACACCGCCCCGGACATCGGGTCGGACATCGGCTCAGACATCGATCCTCGTTTCCCGTCCGACGGTGACGACCCTGTCGGCGACCGCGCGGAAGGCCGGCGCCGAGGTCAGCACGAGGGTGGTCCGCCCGGTCCGGTGAGCCCGGACGGCGGTGGCGATCGCGTGCTCGGTGACCGCGTCCACCGAGGTGGTGGGCTCGTCGAGCACCAGCAGCTCGGGGTCGGCGGCGACCGCGCGGGCCAGGGCGACGCGCTGACGCTGCCCGCCGGAAAGCTGCCATCCGCCGTAGCCCACGGCCGTGTCGTACCCGTCGGGCAGTTCCGCGGCGGCCAGCGCCGCCACCTCCAGGGCCGCCCGCGCGGCGTCGGCCGGGACCGGCTCGTCCCCGGTGGCGCGGACGTTGTCCAGCACCGTCCCGGGCAGGAGCGCCGGGGTGTGCGGGGCGACGAGCGCCCGCTCGCGCCAGCGGGCCGAGGAGTGCTCCGCGGGTGGCAGGCCGGCGAAGGTGATCTCTCCGGCGGTAGGCGCGGCCCGCAGCGTCAGCAGGTCGCCGAGCCCTCCGCGGGCGGCGTGGGGCAGGTCGAGGACGACGAACTCGCCCGGATCGACCCGCCCGTCCAGGACCACGCCGTCGGTCAGGGCGAGACGCCGGAACTCCAGGGCCGGTGGCGCCTCGGCGCGGCCGGGCGCGGCGGCCCCCGGGACGGTCCCGGGAACGGTCCCCGGGACGGTCGTCCTGCGGGGGGAGGACAGCAGGTCGAGCACGCGTTCGGCGGAGGCCTGCGACATGGCCCAGATCGGTCCCTGTACGGAGATCAGCGCGTCGAGCGGGCCGATCAGGGTGATGGCGATCGACGAGACCATGACCACCTGCCCCACGGTGATCTGCCCGCCGAAGGCCAGCAGCGCGGCCGCGACGGTGACCCCGGCGGCGAACAGGTTGCCGATCGCGGCGCTGGCGCCGTCGAACGCCGCCTCCACCGACCGGGCCGCCAGGCTCGCCCGCAGCGCGTCCCGGCTGACCTTGCGGTACCGGCCGGTGGCGGTGCGCTGGGCGTGCAGGCCCTGGACGACCCGGAAGCCGGCGACGAGGTCGGCGGCCTCGGCGGCGGCGTCGGCGAGGCCGGCCTGCTCGTCCTTGCTGCGCCGGCGGAGCGGGTAGGCGGCCAGGTGCATCAGTCCCAGCACGACGGGCAGGACCAGGACGACCCCGATGCCCAGGGCGGGATGCACCCAGAACAGCACACCCGCCGCGGCCAGCAGCCCGATCAGCTCGCCGGGCGGGTAGACCATGACGTAGATCGACTGGCACGCCTGGAAGGTGTCGGACGTCGTCAGCGACAGCAGGCGGCCCGGCGGGTGCGCGGCCGCGCCCAGGTCGCGCTCGTCGAGCACCCGTCTCAGGGTGTGCTGGGACAGCTCGAACTGCGCGCGCTGCACCCCGTACCACCCGAGGCGCCCGCCGAAGCGGAAGCCGAGGTTCATCAGCGCGTACAGGCCGATGATCACGCCCGTCCAGCCGGCCAGCGGCCAGGCGATCTCCCGGGCGCTCGCGCCCGTGGCCGCCGGGGCCACGACGTCGTCGATCAGCGTGCCGACCGCGACGGGCAGCAGCACGCTCGTGACGTTGAACAGTGTCCGCAGGCAGGCGCCCGCCAGGACGTACCTCCAGGCCGAGGCGATGATCGCCCGGGTCAGGCGGGCCGGCGACCAGGCCGGGTCGATGCGCAGCCGCGGTTCGTCGTCGGGAACGGCGGGGGCCTCGAACCGGCCCCACCTGCGGTCCGCGGGCGCGTCAGTTGTCATCGATGTCGGCGTCGTGGTGGTCGAAGCCGCCCACGCCGCGCCTCCAGTACCCGTCGACGACGACCTGGTCCTTGGTCAGGCCGAGCTCGTTGCGCAGGTAGCGCCGGATCGGCTTGACCGACTCCGTCTCCCCGGCCGCGAACGCGAACAGGGTGCCCGCCTCCGCCGGGGGCCGCCACGCGCGCACCGCGGTCTCCAGGGCGCTGAGGTGTCCCTCGCCCACCGGGGCGGAGTCGCGGTGGATCCAGCGCAGGTCGATCTCGGCCTCGCCGGTCAGCTTCTGCTCCTCACCGGCGTCGGGGATCTCGATCATGGCCGTGACGTGGGCCTCGGCGGGCGCCTCGGCGATGATCCGCGCGATGGCCGGCAGGGCGGTCTCGTCGCCCAGGGCCAGGTAGTGCGGGTAGTTCTCCGGGAGCAGCCAGTTCGAGCTCGGGCCGTTGACCACCAGCGGGTCGCCGGCCTCGGCCCGGCTCGCCCACCGGCTGGCGAAGCCGTGGCCGTGCAGGACGAAGTCGAGCGACAGCTCGCGCGCCTCGGGGTCCCAGGCCCGCACGGTGTAGTCGCGGTGGATCGGGTCGCCGGTGCCGCCCTCGTTGGGCCAGCTGCCGTCGGGCTGCTCCCGCGGCGCCACCAGCTCGCCGGTGTCGGGGTGGGGGAAGAACACCCGGACGTGGTCGGGGGCGAAGCGCGCGATCGGGAACCCGTCGGCGAGGTCGTCGCCCACGAGCACGATGCGCCGGTAGCGCGGCGTGATGTCCTCGGCGCGCGCCACCCGCAGGTCGCGGCGGACGAGCCGGTCCATGTAGTTGAACTGGAGTTCGCCGGTCCGGTTCGGGCCGGTGAACCTGGGGAGGTTGTCGCGATTCATCGGGTGCTCTCCTGTCGGCGCGGTGATGACGGTTCGTGGTCGGTGCCGGTGTCGTGCGGTTCCACCGGGTGGACCGCCGCCTTGCGGGGGTCCAGGGGGATGACGCTGGGGGTGCCGGTGACCGGGTCGGGCACCACGAGCGCCCGCAGCCCGAACACGGCCTCGACGAGCTCGGCGGTGATGACGTCGCGCGGCGCCCCGGCGGTGACGATCCGCCCGTCGCGCATGACGATCAGGTGGTCGGCGTAGCGGGCGGCCTGGTTGAGGTCGTGCAGCACGCAGACGACGGTCTTGCCCTGGTCGTGGAAGGTGCGGAACAGTTCCATCAGCTCGTACTGGTGGGCGATGTCCAGGAACGTGGTGGGCTCGTCGAGGAGCATGATCGGGGTGTCCTGGGCCAGCAGCATCGCCACCCACACCCGCTGCCGCTGCCCTCCCGAGAGCTCGTCCACCAGCCGCCCCGACAGCTCGGTCAGGCGGGTGGCCGCCAGTGCCGCCACCACGGCGTCCTCGTCGGACGGGCGCCACTGGTGGATCAGGTTCTGGTACGGCGACCGGCCCCGGGCCACCAGATCGGCCACCCGGATGCCCTCCGGGGCGAGCGACGTCTGGGGCAGCAGCCCGAGCCGGCGGGCGACCTCCTTGGACTTGTAGGAGCCGATCGCCTTGCCGTCGAGCAGCACCGTCCCGCTGCGGGGGACGAGCACCCGGGCGAGCGCCCGCAGCAGGGTGGACTTGCCGCAGCCGTTGGGGCCGATGATCGCGGTGAACGACCCGTCAGGGATCGCCACGGACAGCCGGTCGGAGATGGTGCGCTTGTCGTAGCCGATGGTGGCGTCGTCGACGACGACGCGGGGAAGACCGGCCGCGGGGTCCGCCGTTCCGGGGGAGTCCTTCATCTCGTCCTTCGCGGGGTTCGCGGGGCTCACAGGGTGAGCCCGTACCGTTGGTGGGTCTCGCGGATCAGCAGCCAGATCAGGTAGCCGCCGCCCAGGCACACCGTGATCAGCCCGACCGGCACCGGCCGGTAGGCCTGGGCGACGAGCAGGGAGAGCAGGTGGGCGCCGGCCAGCAGGGTCGCTCCCATCCCGGCCGAGGCCACCAGGCTCACCCCGGCCGAGCGGGTCAGCCGGCGGGCGAGCTGGGGGGCGGCCAGGGCGATGAAGCCGATCGGGCCGGCGGCGGCGGTGACCACCGCGACCGTCGCGACGCCCGTCACGATCAGCCCCAGCCGGGCCGGTCCCGGGCGGGTGCCCAGGGTGACGGCGGCGTCGTCGCCGAGTTCCAGGCGCCGCATCGCGGGGCTGAGCAGGGCCGCCGAGACGACGATCGCCGCCGCGACCGCCATGGCCGGGACCAGCGGGGGCCAGGAGACGCGGGCGATGGAGCCGGCGCCCCAGAACCCCACGGTCATCGCGTCCTCGATCTCGGCGCGGGAGACGAGGTAGGAGTTCACCGAGCCGAGCAGCGCCGAGACGCCGATGCCGACGATGATCAGCCGGAAGCCCTGGACGCCGCGCCGGTTGGCCAGGACGTAGACCACGAACGCGGTCGCCATCCCGCCGGCGATCGCCGCGAAGGCGATCCACCAGTAGCTGCCCGTCCCGATCACCAGGATGGCGACCACGACCGCGGTGTACGACCCGGCGTCGAACCCGATCACGTCGGGGGAGCCGAGGGGGTTGCGGGTCAGCGACTGGAAGATCGCCCCGCCGATGCCGAGCAGCGCCCCGAACACGACGGCGGCGATCGCGATCGGCAGCCGCCACGTGACCACGATGGTCCGCTCGAAGCCCCGCTCGCCGCCGGTGAGCGCCCCGAACACCTGCTGGATGGTGAGCGGGTAGTCGCCGTGGGTGAGGGCGACGACGGTCAGGCCCACGGCGCTCAGGAACAGCGCGGCCGAGACCGTCAGCAGCCGGACGCTCACCCGGCCGGAGAACGAACGGTGCCGCAGGGTCCGGGTGCGGTACCCGAACGCGACGCCCTCCCTGTTCACAGGCCGCTCGCGATCCGACGCCGCACCAGCGCGATCAGCACCGGCGCCCCGATCACCGCGGTCACGATACCCACCTCGATCTCTCCGGGGCGGGCGACCACCCGCCCGACGACGTCCGCGGCCAGCACCAGGACCGGGGCGGCCAGGGCCGAGTACAGGATGATCCACCGCTGGTCCGGGCCGGTGAACCAGCGGACGACGTGCGGCACCATCAGCCCGACGAACCCGATCCCGCCGGTCAGCGCGGTCGCGCCACCGGCCAGCAGGGTGACCGCGAGGACCCCCAGGACCCGGGCCCGCCCCACCCTGGTGCCCAGCGAGGCCGCCAGGTCGTCACCGAGCGCGATGGAGTTCAGCGACCCGGCGAGCAGGATCGCGATCGCCAGGCCGGCCAGGAGGAACGGCAGCACGGCGAGGGTCTCGTCCGGGCCGGTGCGCGCGATCGAGCCGAGCCCCCAGCTGCGCAGCGCCCGGAACGTGTCCTCGTCGATCAACGTCAGGAACGTGGCGAACCCGCCGAGCACCGCGCTCAGCGCCACCCCCGCCAGCACGAGCGTCACCGGCGACGCCGGCCCCCGCCCGGCGGAGCCGATCAGGTAGACGAGGACCGTCGCCGCCGCCGCGCCGAGGAAGGCGAACCAGACGTAGCCGTCGATGCTGGACAGGCCGAAGAACCCGACCCCGATGGTGACGGCGAATCCGGCGCCGGCGTTGACGCCCAGGATGCCGGGGTCGGCCAGCGGGTTGCGGGTCAGCGCCTGGATGAGCGCGCCCGCCACCCCGAACGCCGAGCCGACGAGGACGCCGAGCAGGGTCCGGGGCAGCCGGACGGTCCAGACGATGTTGGACGCCTCGGTCCCGTCCCGTTCCCACAGCGCTCCCCACGCCCTCACGGGCGACATCGGGTTGGCGCCGAAGGAGACGCTGAACAGCCCGGCGACCGCGAGGGCCACCAGGATGACCAGCAGCCCCGCCGCGCGGCGGCGATACAGCGACGGCCGGGACGCGGCGTCCTCGGCGTTCTCAGCGCCGGCGGCCGCCGCGGGCGGCCCGTACATGGAGGTTGACGGCACGGACTTCTCTTTCAGGTAGCGGTCGGACGCCGGGACCGGGACCGCGGCGCGGCCCCGGTCCCGGCCCCCCGCGGTCCGGTCAGGACAGCTTGGCGCCGGCCAGCCACTGCTCGGCGACCACCTTGACGGCCCAGGGCAGGCTGGTCGCGCTGGCGCCGGCCCGCAGCACCCAGGTCGCGTTCTCCACCTGCGTGCCGGCGGCGTTGACGAGCTTGGTCGGCTCGTCCTCCACCAGGGTGAGCGCGACGTAACGCTTCTCGCTCACGGCCTTGACGGACGTGAAGAGGGGCTTGGCCTCGCGGGCCTTGCGGACCGCCTCGCTGACGTAGACGACCACCAGCACGTCGGCGTCCAGCAGGCCCTGGTTCTCGTCGGAGACCACGTCCTCGTCGACGAACCTCTTCGCGTTGGGGTTCGCCGTGAAACCGAGGTCGACCATGACCTTCTCGGTGAAGGTGCCGGCCACCGTGTAGTAGGACAGGCCGTACTGGGGGCCGTAGTCGTTGGCGATGGTGATGGTCTTGCCGGCGAACTCCGGGTGGGCCTTGGCGACGTCGGTGAGCGCCTGCTCGGCCGACGTGACCACCTTGTCGGCGGCGGCGGCGAGGTCGACGGTCTTACCGACCAGGCGCTGGAGGTCCTGCCAGGGGATCTCGCCCTCCTTCTCGGTGTCGAGCACCGGCGCGATGTCGGCCAGTTTCTTGAAGTCGGGCTTCTCCCAGACCGCTCCGACGGCGACGATCAGGTCGGGCTTCAGCGCGGCGATGCCCTCGAAGTTGATCGGGTCCTTCCGGGTGGCGGTGTCCACCTTCTCGATCTTCTCCGTCCAGGCCTTGTCGCGCCAGGCGTAGGAGTCCTCGCTGAGGGTGTAGACCGGGGTCACGTCGAGCGCCTGGAGCGCGTCCATGTTGGGGGACGTGCCGATGACGGCGATCCGCTCGGGGCGCTTCTGGAGGACCGACTCTCCCGCCCAGGTCTTCAGCGTCAGCGGGTACGTCGTGGTGCCCTCGGCCGCCGGGAGCAGGCCCACCGGCTCGCTGCTCGCCGGGCCGGCCGAGTCGGCCGGCCCGGCCGAGCCGGTCGGCTCGCTCCTGGCGGCGCCGTCGGTCGCGGCGCAGCCGGTGAGCGCGAGGAGCGCCGCCAGCGCGATGGCGGGGGACAGGTGCCACCGCCTGCCGCGGCGGAATATGGAGCTGTTCATGGGGGCCTCTCAGTGATCCGGCTACGCCGTCTGGTTGTGTGTACGCGGCATGCGCCCGGAATAAGGTTAGGCGAACCTAACTTACTGCTGTGCACTGATTTCGACAGACGTCACGCAGAATGCGACAGAACCGAACCCGAGGCTGGTGCAAATGTCTCAGCGCACGTACGGCGACGCGGCCGCGCCCTGGCGCATCTGGATGCCCGCGGTCACCATCCCCGAGCAGTACGAGGACCACCTGCACGTCCTGCTGTGGCAGGTGTGCGGGGACACCGACCTCGTCGTCGACGGCAGTGGTCGCACGCTGACGGACGGGCACGCGCTGTGGATCCCGGTCGGCGTGCGGCACGAGTTCACGGTCCGGGCCAACTCGGTGACGATGCCGCTGTTCTTCGAGGCCGCCGACACCGCCACCACGCTGACCGAACCCACCCTGGTCACCGTCGACCGGGATCTGCAGACGCTCATGCTGGCGTATACGGTGTCGTGGAACACGATCATCAAACCCGCGCCGAACCTGGCCCGGCAGATCCTCGCCCTGATCGAGGAGAGCCCGGTGCTGTCCGCCGTGCTGCCGATGCCGGCCAGCGAACCGGCACGGGCCATCGCCGAGGCGCTGCGCTTCAACCCCGGCGACATCCGTGGCGTGGAGAGACTCGCGGAATCGGTGCACACCTCCGTGCGCACCGTCGAGCGGATGTTCCAGAACGAGACCGGCATGACGCTGCGGCAGTGGCGGATCCGCAACCGGATGGAGGCGGCCGCCATCCTGCTGCGCTCGAACGCGGCCCTCGACGCGGTCGCGCACCGGGTCGGCTACACGAACGCGAACGCCTTCCGCCGCGTGTTCAAGAGCCATTTCGGCATCTCGCCGACCGAGTACCTCGATCGCTACCGGGCTCAGCGGTGAGCGCTCCCGGGCGCGACCGGCCCCGCGGCGCCTCTCGTCAGCTCGCCGACGAGCTGCCGCAGGGAGTCGGCGCCGAGCTTGGCGACGTCGGTCGCCGGCCGTTCCCGGTATCCGGGGTTGAAGATCTCGAGCGAGAGCGGTCCGCGGTAGCCGGACGCGACCGCCGCCGCGACCGGGGCCAGCACGTCGAACTCCCCCTCTCCCGGGAAGCACCGGTGGCCGCGGCTCCACATGACGACGTCCATCGACAGCCACGGCGCGTCGGCCACCTGGAGGAAACCCACGGAGTCACGCGGCAGCCCTGCCAGCACCGACACGTCCTCTCCCGCGGCGTTCAGGTGGAAGGTGTCCACCACCAGGGCGACGTTCGGGTGATCCGCGTACCGGACGGTCTCCCAGGCGTCGGCGACCCGGCTGATGTGGGTGCCCCAGGCCAGGGCCTCGAACATCACCGTCATCCCGTGCTCCACGGCCGCGTCCCCCAGGGCGGCCAGCTGGCTCGCCGACAGGTCACGGCTGCCGTCGGCGTCCGCGTCGGTGTTGGACACCACCAGGATCGAGGGGGCGCCGAGCCCGCGCATCACCTCGAGCTCCCGCCGGAAGCGGGCCAGGACCTCACGGAACTCGTCCCCCCCAACCCCTTCCGCGCGCCGGAACGGCTGGTAGAGGTCGATGGTGAGGCCCAGGTCGGCGCAGCGGCGAGCGCACTCCTGCGGCGTCATGCCGGACCTTCGGAGGTCGTCGTCGAGCAGTTCCAGACCGTCGAACCCCGCCGCCCCGATCGCATCGATCTTCTCGATGAGACTTCCGCCGATCGACACGGTCGCCATGCACAACTTCATCGTTTCTCAGCCTCACTTGTCATGAAAAGGGCAGTTCCGCGAGCGCACGCCGACGGGGGCGCACCCGGGACGGGCCGAGCGCCGAGCCGGGGGGCGTGCGGGTCGCCGTGCGCCGGACGGGCCGGAAGCGCGGGTCCAGTCGGTCGGGAGAGGGGCGACGGAAACGCCCCATGCCTCGCCCGGAGAGGCGAGAGCGGGACCGGACCGGCCGAGGATGCTCAAGCGCATTCCCATCGTCGGACTGGACACAGCCTTTTAGGTAAAGCTTTCCTTAATTAGGTAAGCCTTGCCTATCTTGTGATGTTCCTGTCCCGCCGTCAAGGCCTGACAACCCGTGTGTCCGGCCGGTTACGGAGACGCGAAAGCCTCCGCTGAGCGACTCCCGCACGTGTCCGGGGGGTCCCGCCGGAGGGGGTGAGACGAAACTCACCGCGAGGTCGCGCCCGCCCCCTCGCGCGGCACCGCGCGGCACCGCGCGGCTGACCGCGGCGTCACCGCCACACGAACGCTATATGCACTTGACCGTATATACATGGTCATGTATGTTCGGGTCATGTCCGACAGAGTGCAGCGGCGGTTGACGGTGATCTCGGAGCCGAACCGGTTCCAGATCGTCGAGTTGCTCAGGGACGGCCCACGGTCGGTGGGCGCCATCGTCGACGCGCTGGGCCTGGCCCAGCCGCACGTGTCCCGGCATCTGCGTCTGCTCGCCGAGGCAGGTGTGGTCGAGGCGACGAAACAGGCTCAGCAGCGCATCTACCGGCTGCGTCCCGAGGCCATGCGTGAACTGAGCGACTGGACGCGAGGCTTCGCCGCCCTGTGGTCGGCGCGGATGGATCGCCTCGGCTTCTTCCTCGCCGCCGACGACCACCGACCCGACGAAACGAAAGAGTGAAAGGCGTGAACATGTCCGCGGGCAGCATGGACGGCATCACGATCGACGAGTCGAACAACACCATCCGCGTCACCCGCGCCTACGCCGCCGGCGTCGATCGTGCCTGGTGGGCGTGGACCGACGCCGAGGCGATCAGTCGCTGGTGGGGCCCGGAGGGCTGGGTGGCGACCGTGTACGAGATGGACGTGCACCCCGGCGGCCGCTGGCGGTTCCAGCTCGCGCCGAAGGACGGATCGGCCGCTCCGGTACGCACCGTCGCCACGTACACGGAGGTCGTCGCCCGCGCCGAACTGGCCTACGACGACACGTTCGCCGACGAGGCGTGGCAGTCCGACGGCACCGGCGTGTTCCCGACCACGGTCACCTTCACCTCCACCGGCACCGGCTGCACCGGCTGCACCGTCGACGTCGTGGCGAGCTTTCCCGACGGGCCGGCGCTGCGACGGGCGGTGGAGCTTCAGATGGCCGAAGGGTACGCCGAGGCTCTCGACCGTCTCGGCCGCCTGCTGGACGAACCGCGGAACCGTCACGCCGACGCATCATCACCCCAAGGAGCCAAGATCATGTCCGACCTTCCCGCCGTCACCTCCGCCGACGGCACCACGATCGCGTACGAGAAGATCGGTTCGGGTCCCGCGATCATCGTGGTCAGCAACGTCGCCGAGGATCACACCGGGGTCGCGGGCATCGCGAAGGCGCTGTCCGAGGACTTCACCGTGATCAGCTTCGACCGCCGGGGCCGGGGTGCCAGTGGTGACCCGCAGCCCTACGATCCGGCGCGAGAGATCGACGACATCGCCGCCCTGATCGACATCGCCGGTGGCTCCGCGGCCCTGACCAGCGGGTCCGGCGGATGCGGACTCGTCCTCGACGCGGCCACCGCCCTGCCCGGCAAGGTGACCGGACTGTACCTCTACGAGCCGCCGTTCATCGTCTCCGACTCCCGGCCCCCGGCCCCCGCCGACTACGTCGAGCACCAGGAGGCGCTGGTCGCCGCGGGCAGGCGCGACGAGGCCGTCGAGTACTTCATGACCGAGATGATCCGCCTCCCGGCCGAATACCTCGCCATGATGAAGCAGGACCCCTCCTGGAACACCATGGTCGAGTACGCCCACACCTACGCCTACGACGGCCGGATCCTCCGCGGGCTGCAGGACGGCAAGCCGCTCCCCGCCGACCGCTGGAGCATCGACGCGCCGGTCGCGGTGGCCGTCGGCGGCAACGGGGAGGACTTCATCCGCGAGGGCGCCCACGCGCTGGCCGCCGTCCTGCCGAACGTCACCGTGCTGACCCTTCCCGACCACGACCACTCCGCGTTCTGGACGGCACCCGAGGCGGTCGCCCGGCAGGTACGTGGCTTCCTGCTCGGCTCCTCCTGACGCTCCCCAGCCCCCCGGCGTGCGTCCGATCCGGCCGCCGGGCCCCGATCACGTCCACGGTGGAGGGAGGGATCCGCGGTCCCCGCGTCTCACGGGAGACGGGATCCCTCCGTGATCTGCCGGAGCACGGACGTGTAGTCCTGGAAGGCGCCGCGCCCCTCGTCGGTCAGCGCCAGCCAGGTCCGGGGGCGTTTGCCGACGAAGCCTTTCGTCACCCGCACGTAGCCGGCCTTCTCCAGCGTGCTGACGTGCTTGGACAGCAGCGAGTCGCTGATCTCGACCGTGTCCCTCAGGAAGCCGAACTCGACCGTTTCCACCGCCGCGAGCATGGCCATGATGGACAACCGCACCGGGGCGTGAATGATCTCGTCGAGCGCGTGCCGTGGATGACTCACCGGTGCTCGGCGGAGCGGAACACGCGCACCGCGCCGTACAGCAGGGGGGCGCTCGCGATCAGCGCGACCAGTACGCCGGCCGCCGTGCGCGGGGGGCCCGGCTCCTGCGGGTGCAGGAACATGTTGTACAGCGCCCCGATCACGGTCGTCCCCACGAACGCGTAGGCGACGGGGAGCGAGAGCCGGAAGTGCGACCGGCCGTAGACCCGCTGCCGCGAGCCGTGGAGGAGTCCGGCCACGACGACGACGCCGAGGAGCAGACCGGTGTACGGCGTGACCGTCGCCGGGCCGAGCAGCGTGGCCAGCCAGTAGCCGGTGGTCGCGAGCCACATCCCCAGGAAGAAGTACGCGCCCCGGCGGCTGGACCTCCGTGCGGCGTCCCGCGCGCGGTCCACCTCGCGGAGGGCGGCCTCTGCCGACAGGTCGTCACGTTCCATCATCTTTCCTCCCGCTCATACTTGTGACTTTTAGGAGAATACTTAACCACCGTTCAAGTGTCCAGGGTGCCCCGCTCGACCCGCGTGAAGGAAATCCCGTCCTCGGCGCCGTGATCGCGGTGCCGTGACGCGCCGGCACCGCGTGCGCGGCCGCCGGCGTCCCCGGACCACCGCCTGCTGAGGCGGCGGTCCGGGGACGCCGGCCCGGGCGGAGGACCGCTACGGGCACCCCGGCTCAGACGGCGAAGAGCAGGGCGGCGCTGACGAGCACGGTCACGGCGGTGGCGAAGTGGACGCCGAAGGCCGTCGCCTTGGTGCCCCCGTGACGCAGGACGACGACGGTGTCGCCCAGGGGGTTGAGGGCGGCGACCAGCATGAACCATCCGGCGGCGTGGGCACCCGCGAAGGCCAGCAGCGCGAGGCCGAGGACGCCGTAGCCGAGGTCGCGCAGCCCCTTGACGGTCAGGTACGCGGCGTCCCCGTCCGGCTTGGCCGGAACGCCGTAGCCGGCGGCCGCGGCGCGGGGCGCCAGCAGGAACCGCGCGCCTATGAGGACGATGAGGAGGTTGAGCAGGACGGCCAGGCCGTACGCGATGGAGGTGAGCATTGTCTTCTTCCTGGTGAGAGACGAGTTCGAGGCCGGGAGGCGGTTCAGCCGCGGACGCGCCGCATGCGGCGGGCGTGGCGGGGCCGGCCGAGGGCGTGCCAGATCATCCGGACCGGCCGGGGGAGACCGGCGAGGATCATGGCCCGTTCGCCGGCGTCGGCGTCCTCGAGCACGAGGCCGAAGAGCGTGAACAGCGTGAGCTTGGGGGTGTTGGCCACCAGGTGCTCGCCCAGGGCCCCCCACTCCCGGGCCGACAGGTGCCGCGCCGCGAGCGGGAGGAGGTCGGCCTCCTCGTCGTCGAGGTGTTCGTCGAGCACCGTCCGGTGCTCGACGAGCGCGGCCACGAGGACGTCGCGTTCGCCGGCTCCGGCGGTCGCCTCCCAGGCGGCCACGGCGGCGTCGAGCCGGCCGAGGGTGGCGGCGATCCGCTCGTGCTGGACCTCCATGCGGAGCACGACCTCGGCGTCCAGATCGACCCGGGCGAGCAGGAGCGGCCAGAGGAGCTCGTCCTCGCCGCCGTGATGGTTGTGCAGTCCCAGCCGGTAGTCGCGGAAGTGGCCGGCGAGCACCCGGGCGCGGGCGGTGTCGCCCGGGGTGACCGCCGCGACGAGTTCGGGGAGCAGCCGGGCCTCGCGGCGGAGGGCGCGGTGGACGACCACCATCTCGTGGGTGTCGACGGTCTCGTGGTCGATGGCGGTCATGGGGCCTGCCTTTCGTCGGTTCCTGGTGCTGCGAACAGACTCCGCCGGGGGTCTTGGAGGTCGTTTGGAGTCGTCATGGAACCGGGCGGCCCCGGGCGGGCGGCTACGATGTGCGGCGTCATGGTCTTGATCAGGGTGCTCGGCTCCTTCGCGGCGGAGACCGGCGGCGTCGCGCTCCCCCTCGGGGGGCCACGGCAGCGCGGGGTCCTCGCCCTGCTGGTGGCCGCGCGCGGGCAGGTCGTGTCGATCGACCGGCTGGTCGACGATCTGTGGCGCGGCGAACCCCCCGCCAGGGCCGTGACCTCCCTGCAGGCGTACGTGTCCAACCTGCGGCGGCTGCTGGAGCCCGGACGGCCGCCGCGGGCTCCCGCCCGGCTCCTGGTCAGCGCGCCCCCCGGGTACGCGTTGCGCCTCCCGCCGGAAGCGGTGGACGCCTGGCGCTTCGAGGATCTGCTGAACCAGGCCCGCGCGGTCACGGCCGGCGACCCGGTGGCCGCCAGGGTCCTGCTGGCCGAGGCGCTGGGGCTGTGGCAGGGGCCGGCGTTCGCCGAGGTGGCCGACGAGCCGTGGGCCGCCGACGAGACGGCTCGCCTCGGCGAGCTGCGGCTGGCCGCG
The DNA here is from genome assembly GCF_040640155.1 of Streptosporangium sp. NPDC023615. Classification (NCBI taxonomy): domain Bacteria; kingdom Bacillati; phylum Actinomycetota; class Actinomycetes; order Streptosporangiales; family Streptosporangiaceae; genus Streptosporangium; species Streptosporangium sp. NPDC023615. Next base: position 17,370 of record NZ_JBFABE010000074.1, on the reverse strand, counting down.
CGGGAACTTCACGTGGCGGCCGGCCTGTACGCGGGAGATGTCGCCACGGTGGTGCCCGAGGCCGGGCGGCTCACCCGCGACGAGCCGTTGCGGGAGGAGGGCTGGCGGCTGCACGCCCTGGCCCTGTGGGGCAGCGGGCGGCAGGCCGACGCGTTGGCGGCGCTCCGCCGCGCGCGGGAGATCTTCGCGACGGACCTCGGTCTCGATCCCGGCCCGGAGCTGGCCGCGCTCGAAGAGGCGATCCTCGCGCAGCGCGTGGAGGTGCTGCGCGCTTCGGTGCCGATGCCGGTGCCGATGCCGGTGCCGGTGCCGGTGCCGGGGCCGGGGCCGGGGCCGGGGGAGCGGCCGTCGGTTCTGCCGCGCGAGGCCGCGCCGGTCCGGCCGTCGCCGGCCGCGACCGCGGTGCCGCCGCGCGACCCGGCGCGGGACGCGGTCCCGGGCGCGCCCGCGCCCGGGGCGGAGCCGTTCGTCGGGCGTGACGCCGAGCTGTCGGCGTTGGTCGCGACCGCGGCGGCGGCCGGTACGGCGGGGCCTCGGGTCGCGTTGGTGACGGGGGAGGCGGGGCTGGGGAAGTCCGCGCTGCTGGGGCGGCTGACCGAGCGCCTGGAGCGGGACGGCTGGCTCGTCGCCACCGGTCGCTGCCCCGACGCCGAAAGCGCCCCACCGGCGTGGGCCTGGGCGGAGGTGTCGCGCGGGGTGGCCGAAAGCGTACCCCCGTCCGGGGAACTCGCCACCGACCTCGCACCGCTGCTGACCGACGCGGCGGGTACGGGCGGTGGCGACGCCACCGAGGGACGGTTCCGCCTCCACCGGGCGGTGTGGTCCTGGCTCGCGGCGGTGGCTCGGGAGCGTCCGCTGGCCGTCGTCCTCGACGACCTCCACTGGGCCGACGCCCAGACCCTCGCGATGCTGAGCGGTGTCACCGGGGTGCGTGCCCCGGTTCTCCTCGTGGCCGCCTACCGCCCCGACGAGGTCGGCGGGCGGCTCACCGAGGCCCTCGCCGTCCTCGCCCGGTCCGCGCCGCTGCGGCTTCCCTTGGCGGGACTGCCCGAGCCGGCCGTGGCGGAGCTCGTCCGCGGGGTGTGCGCCACCGACGACGCGACCGTGACCGCGCTGGCCGAGCGGACCGGAGGCAATCCCTTCTACGTGCGCGAGAGCGCCCGGCTGCTGAGCAGCGAGGGCGCCCTGGTGGCGCTGTCCGACGTGCCCGAGGGGGTGCGGGACGTGCTGCGGCGCCGGTTCGCCCGGCTTCCCGAGCCGGCGGTCGCCGTGCTGCGGCTGGCGGCCGTCGCCGGACGGGAGGCGGAGGTGGACGTGCTCGTGGGCGCCGCCGACACCGACGAGGACGGCGTGCTGGCCGCGCTCGAAGCCGGTCTCATCGCCGGGCTGCTGATCGAACCCGCTCCGGGCCGGGTCAGGTTCGTTCACGCGCTCGTCCGGGACACGCTCGTCGCCGATGTGAGCCGGCTGCGGGCCACCCGGATGCACGGGCGGATCGCCGCCGCCCTGGACCGCGCCGGCGCCGGCGACGATCCGGCCGGGCTCGCGGCGCTGGCTCATCACCACGGCCGGGCGGCGTCGGCGGCGACCGCGGCCAAGGCCGTGCGGTACGGCGTGCGGGCCGCCGAGTCGGCCGAGGCCCGCTACGCCCATGACGTGGCCGTCGCGCTGCTCACCGACGCGGTGGCGAGCTTCGACCGGATCCCCCCCGATGACCGCGATCCGGGCGAGCGTGTCGACCTGCTCGGCAGGCTGCTCCGGGCCCAGGTGCGGGCCGGCGCGGTCGCGGCCGCCCGGGAGACCCGGCGGCGAGCCGTGGAGTTCGCCGAGTCGGTCCACCGCGACGACCTGATGATCGCCGCGTTCACGGCGTGGACCGAGCCGACCCCGTGGCAGCCCCGCCCGTACGGTGTCGTGGACCGGCCCGTCGTGGTGCGGCTGAGCCGCCTGCTCGCGCGGCCCGGCCTCGAACCGGCGGATCGGTGCCGGTTGCTGGTGGCCTACACCCACGAGCTGATCGGCGAGGCCGATCCGACGGCGCGGGCCGCCGCCGAGGAGGCTCTCGCCCTCTCCGCCGCCCTCGGCGACCCCCGTCTGAGGGCGTCCGCGATCGCGGCCCTGGCCCGCGACCAGAACGACCTGGAACTGCCCGGGCGGGCCGAACTGTGCCGGGAGCTCACCGAGATCGGCATCGAGCACGACCTGCCCGCGTACCGCGTGATCGGGCTCATCGTGCAGGCCAACGCGGCCGCCGCGACGAACGACGTGCCGGCGCTGCGCCGGCTGATCGGCGAGACGCTGGAGCCGGCCCGCGCCTACCGGATGGCCGAGGTGGTCGGTGTCTGCGAGTGCGCGCTGGCGATGTTCGCGCACATCGAGGGGAGGTTCGACGAAGCGGAGCGGCTCTACACCGAGACGGCCGGGCGGATGGCCCGGCACGGCTCACTGCACGCCACCGGCTATCTCCAGCTCGCGCTGGCCGCCGTCCAGGCGTCACGCGGACGCGTCGCCGAGTCCGTCCCCGCCGCCCGGGCGCTGCTCGACGAGCACGGCCCGTTCGCCGCCGATCTGCTCGCCGCGGCGCTGGCGGCCGCCGGCCGGACCGAGGAGGCCCGGCGGGCCCGCGAGCGGGCCGTGGCGATCCGCCCCGACTTCTTCTTCGCGCTCTTCGCGACGTTCCGGGCGATGGCCGTGGTGGCGCTCGGCGAACGGGACGCCGCGGCGGAGCTGTACGCGACCCTGCTGCCCCACCGGGACGGCCCGCCCGCCGGAGCCACGAGCCTGTCGCTGGCCCTGCGCCCGGTCGCGCACGCGCTCGGCGAGCTGGCCCTGCTGCTGGGCCGCGACGAGGAGGCGGCCGGCCACTTCACCCGGTCGGCCGCCGTCGCCGAGCTGTGGGGTGCGGCGCACTGGGCCGCCGAGGCGCGTGAGGCCCTGGCGGCGCTCCAGAGCCGCCCCGCGCGGCCGCCTCACCGGTAGGACCTGTTTCGCCGACGTACGGCGGTGTGTCGCGATCGCTCCAGCCTGGACCAGGCGAGGGCCCGTCCGGCGGGGCCCGTCCGGCGGGGGCCGTGGGTCACGGGGCCGGTCGATCGGTCGTGCCCCGGCCCCGGACCAGTGGCAGGAAGATCTCGTCGACGATCTCGACCAGGACCTCGTCGGGCACGGCCGGAACGCCGCGCAGGGCGTACTCGCCTCGCAGCAGCATCATCGGCAGTGACGCCACCCGGGGGTGCACCGCCTCGGGGGGTGCCTCGCCGCGGGCCACGGCCCGGCCGAGGAGGGTGAACCAGGCGGCGTTCATGGCGCCGCCGCCCGCCTGCTCGCGCAGCAGTTCCAGCAGGGCCGGCTGGTCGGTGGACGCCGCCAGGAGGTCGCGCAGGATCGCTCCGTGCGGTGAGGACCAGGTCTGGTTGGCGCGTCGCAGCAGTTCCAGGGCGTCGTCGCGGAGGCTGCCGGTGTCGGGTGTCGGGGTTCGGGTGTCGGCCAGGTACTTGTAGGCGGCGATGCCGAGGGCGGCGCGTTGGGGCCAGCGTCGGTAGATCGCGTTCTTGTTGGTGCCGGCGCGCTGGGCGACCTTGTCCATGGTCATGCCGGTGTAGCCGGAGGCGGTCAGTTCGTCGGCGGCCGCGTGCAGGATCGCCTGTTCCAGCTCCGCGCCTCGCCGTCGCTGTCCCGCCGTCACGGTAGGCATCGTACTCCAACCTGTGTAAGGTACTTTTCGTACCCTGAAGGAGGCAGTATGCGCGCTTGGGGCGTCACCTACGACACCGGCTTCACCAATGCGGGAACCACCACCCACGAACCTTTCGACCCCGCCGTCGTCGCGAAGGACATGCGGATCATCCGTGACGATCTGCACGCCGACGCGGTCCGGATCACCGGCGGGGTCGCCGGCCGCCTGGAGGTGGCCGCCCGGCATGCGGCCGCCGCCGGCCTGGAGGTCTGGTACTGCCCGTTCACCAATGATCTGACCGTCGACGAGCTGTTGGCGTTCCTGCTCGACGCCGCGGAGCGCGCCGAGCGTATCCGGCGGGAGGGGGCGAACGTCCGCTTCCTCACCGGTTCGGAGATCAGCATCATGACGGTCGGGCTCATGCCCGGTGCCACCCTGAGCGAGCGGGCGGCCGTCATCGCCGACCCGGCGCGGGTCCGCGAGGTCCTTCCGCGGGTGCAGCGGGAGACCAACGCGCTGCTGGGCCGCGCCGTCGCGGGCGCCCGTGAGCGGTTCGGTGGTCTTGTAGGGTACGCGTCGCTCCCTATGGAGGCGGTGGACTGGACGCCGTTCGACTTCGTCGCCACCGACACCGGCTATCGCGACGCCGGTAACGCCGCAGCCCTGCCCGCGAGCCTCGCCGCCATGACCTCCCACGGCAAACCGTTCGCCGTCACGGAGTTCGGCTGCGCGCCCTTCGCCGGCGCCGCGGAACGGGGCAGCCGCTCGGACATCATCGGGTACGACGAGCACACCGCCCGGCCCGTCCGGCTCACCGAGACCGTCGAGCGCGACGAATCAGAACAGGCCGCCTATCTTCGCGAGCTCCTCGACCTCTACGACGCCGGCGGTGTGGACACCGCGTTCGTCTACACCTTCGCCACCCGGCACCTGCCGACCTCCGACGATCCCGAGCGGGACTTCGATCGGGGCGGCTTCGGGATCGTGAAGGTCCTCCCGTCCGGCCGTACCGGGACCGCCTATCCTGCGATGCCGTGGGAGCCCAAGGCCGCCTTCCACGCCCTGGCCGGGTACGGCCGCGCCCGGGCGCGCGCGTCCGCGCTCTGATCGGAACGCCCGGACCGGAACCGCGCTCCCGCGGGTCCCGCGGCCGGACTTCGCGCGCCCGGTACTCTCGCCGGGTCGGAGAACGCGTCGAGGAAGGGGGCGGCGGGCATCCCATGCAGGTCCCGTGGATGAATCGTGCTCTGCTGAGCCGGCTGCTGCCGGACGCCGAGCCGGAACGTCTCACCGTCCGTGAAGGGCAGTTCCATCGGGTGGTGGTCGGCCCGGATCGTGTGGTGTGCCTGCCTCGCACCGAGGCCGCGGCCGCCCGGTTGCCGCACCGGGCCGCCGTCCTGCGCCTGCTGGCGGGGTTCGATCTCGGCTTCCGCACGCCTCGGCCGCTGCTGGAGGGCGGTGCCCGGGACGCGGACGGGCCGCCGTTCCTGGTCCTCAGCCGTGTTCCCGGAGCCTCGCTGGAGGCCGGCGCGCTCGAAGATCCCCGGTTCGCCGAGGCCGCGGCGGCGCAGTACGTCACCCTGCTGGCCGAGCTGGCGCGGGTCGGTGCCGAGGAGAGGGTGCGAGCGGCCCTGCCGGCGCCGCGGGATCGGTGGCGGCGGTTCGCGGCGGACGTCCGTGCCGAGGTGTTCGGGCTCATGTCCGACGGCGGACGCCGACGGGCCGAGCGAGAGCTCGCGGCGCTCGGCGGTCTTCCCTCCGTCACCTCGGCGGTGGTGCACGGTGACCTCGGTCCCGAGAACGTCCTGTGGGAGCGTGACGGCGGGCTGCCGGTCCTCGGTGGGGTGATCGACTGGGACGAGGTGACGATCGGCGATCCCGCCGAGGACCTCGCGGCCGTCGGCGCCGGTTACGGTGGTGGTTTCCTGGACCGAGTCCTCAGGCTGGGCGGGTGGCCGGACGGCACGCTCGCCACCCGTATCGCCGTCATCCGCGCGACCTTCGCCCTGCAGCAGGCCCTGTCCGCGCTGCGGGACGGCGACGAGGAGCAACTGGCCGACGGCCTGGCCGGTTACCGCTGAGCCGGCTCCCGTCATGGTCGCCGTCCGCCCTCATGGCCGGGGCCGACCGCGTCGCGCCGGGTCCCGCGGAGACCGGGGTGATCTCTTGCCGGCGAGCCGTCGACGACGGCGACCTTCCTCCGCAAGCCGATCCGGGCCTCCTGGCCCGCTACGTCACCACCCTGGCGTCCGGTATCGCCGTGCAGGCCGCGAGCGGTGTCGGCCGCGACGAACTCCAGGAGCCGGCCGACGCCGCCCTGCGCGGCTGGCCGCTCCTCTGAGCACCGTGCGGCGCCGGTCTTCGGATCGTACCGGCGGGTGTCGTACCGGGGCCCGCCCCGATCGTCGTACTGGTGAAGACCCGGTCCGGCAGCCGGCTGCCGCGGGATCGCCGAGCCGTTCGACGCCTTGTGGGGGATGCGTTACGCCACCGTGGCCGACCCGGACGGGTGCGGTGTCGACCTGTACGCCGCGCTTCCGGCCGGCTGAGCGTGCCCGGGTACATCATCGGCGAGTGGGAGGAAGCAGAGCGTGAAGTATGTGCTGATGTTCATCGAGACCGAGCGGTTCGCCCGGCAGCTGGAGGCGATGGGCGAGCTGGAGCGGCGCCAGGCCTATGAGGCGGTGGGCCGGTGGTTCGCCGACAACTCCGAGGTGATCACCCACCACACGCGTCTGGCGCCGGTGCACACCGCCACCACGATGCGCCTGGACGGCGCCGAGCCGGTGGTCACCGACGGGCCGTTCGTGGAGGGCAAGGAGGTGGTGAGCGGGTTCGCCGAGGTCGAGGTGGCCGATCTGGACGAGGCGTTGAAGCTGGCCCGCTCGTGGCCGGCCTGCCCGATCGTGGAGATCCGTCCCCTCTCATGACAGGCCCGGCAGACCGGCCCGCGGGCCGGAGCCCGTCCGCCGGCGGCCGCCCTGACGGTCCCGTCGGCGGGCGGCCCGGCCGTGCCGGCGGCCAGGGCCTCGACGACGACAGCGAGCGGGTGCTGGCGCGGGTGGTGCGTGAGCACGCGGGCCGGCTGGCGGCGAGCCTGATCTCCCTGCTGGGCGACTTCTCCGCCGCCGAGGACCTGGTGCAGGACGCGGTGGAGGCCGCGCTGCGCCGCTGGCCCGTCGAGGGCGTCCCGGAGCGGCCGCAGGCGTGGCTGTACACGGTGGCGCGCCGGCGTGGCCTGGATGTGCTGCGGCGTGAGTCGAACTACCTGGCCAAGCTGACCCAGCTGCGCCGGCCCGAACCGCGGGCGGCCGACGACCGGCTGCGGTTGATCTTCACCTGCTGCCATCCGGCGCTGGCCCCGGAGGCACGGATCGCGCTGACGCTTCGGGTGGTGTGCGGCCTGTCGACCGGGCAGATCGCGGCGGCGTTCGTGGTACCCGAGAGCACGGTGGCCCAGCGCATCACCCGCGCGAAGAAGAAGATCGGCCAGGCCGGCATCCCCTACCGTGTCCCCGCCGCCGACGAGTTGCCGGAGCGGTTGCGCTCGGTGCTGTCGGTCGTCTACCTGCTGTTCAACGAGGGCTACCTGTCCAGCACGCCCGAGCGGGCCCAGGCGCGCGACCTGGTCGACGACGCCGAATGGCTGGCCGCCCTGCTGGCCGGTCTGGCACCGGGAGAGCCGGAGGTGGCCGGGTTGCTGGCGCTGATCCGGCTGCACCGGGCGCGCGGCGCCGCCCGCTTCGACGAGGAGGGCCGCCTGGTGCTGCTGGCCGATCAGGACCGCTCCCGCTGGGACCACCACGCGATCGAGCAGGCGATCGCCCTGCTGACCCGCACGGCCCGCGCGCATCGGCGTCCGGGGCCCTACCAGCTGCAGGCGGCGATCGCGGCCTGTCACGCGGAGGCGGCCTCGTTCGAGCGGACCGACTGGGCGCAGATCCTGGTGCTCTACGACATGCTGGCGCACCTCGCCCCCTCACCGGTCACCCGGCTGCACCGGGCGATCGCCGTGCGCCACGTGTACGGCGCCATGGCGGCGCTGGCCGAGGTCGACGCCCTGGAACACGACCTGGCCGGCTACGCGCTCTGGCACGCCACCCGGGCCGAGCTGCTGCGCGAGCTGGGCGAGACCGGGCAGGCGCGGGCGTGTGACGAGCGGGCATTGGAGCTGACCGTCAACCCCGCCCAGCAGGCGCTGCTGGCCGAGCGGCTCACCTGGGGCTGACACCGGGGCGGCGCGCCCCGGCCGGACCGCCAGGGGCGTCCACGCCGCCCCGCGAACCCGGTTCCCGCGAGCCGGCCCTCAATTGACAAGACATCTAGTACAAGACATGTGGTGATGTTAGCGTCGCGGTATGGAGGAAGAGCAAAGTGAAGCGCTGTCCGATCCGCGGGCGATGCGGGCGCTGGCCCATCCCGTTCGTCTCAGACTGCTGAGCGAGCTGCGGATTCGCGGACCGCAGACCGTGGGGACGCTCAGCGAGGCCACCGACGAGCCGGTGGGATCGGTCAGCTACCACCTCGGCAAGCTCGCCTCCCACGGCTTCGTGGAGGAAGTGCCGGAGATGGCGCGGAACCGCCGCGAGCGGTGGTGGCGGGCGTCCCGGGCGCGGACCGTCTGGAAGCCGCTGAGCGCGCTCGAGGACCCCGAGCGGCAGGCGGCGACGAATCTGCTGCGCCGTGCGATCCTGCAGCGTTACGCGGAGATGCTGGACGGATACCTCGACTCGGAGGCCTTTCTCGAGCCGGAGTGGACCTCGGCCGCCATCAGCGGCGACACCCTCTTGCACCTGACCAGCGGCGACTTGCTGGAACTGCGCGGGGAGCTGGAGGAGCTGAGCGCCCGCTGGGAGGCGCGCGGCTCGGAGGATCGGCCGGGCGCTCATCCGGTTTCCCTGATCTTCCATGCGTTCCGGCGACCCTGATGCGGCCGATCCCGGGACGCAAGGGGCCGTTCGTCGCGCTGGTCGCCGGCCACGCGGTCTCGTTGACGGGCAACATGCTGACCCTCGTCGCGGTCCCGCTGTATGTCCTCGCCACCACGGGATCCGCCGCCGCGATGGGCCTTGTCGGCGCGTTCGCCACCGCCCCGCTCGTCATCGGCGGCGCCTTCGGCGGCGTCCTGGCCGACCGGATCGGTTACCGCAGGACCGGTGTCGTCGCCGACACGCTCGCCGGCGTGACGATCGTCGCCGTGCCGCTCCTGGAATGGTCCGTCGGCCTGCCCTTCTGGGCCCTGGCGGCACTCGTGTTCGCCGCGGGCCTGTTCGACTCCCCGGGACAGACCGCCAGATCGGCTCTGCTGCCGGAGATCGCCGCGGCGGCCGGGGTGAGCATCGAAAGGGCGGTCGGCGTCTACGAGGCCACCGAGCGGGGAGCGCGGCTGGTGGGCGCCCCGCTGGCGGGTCTGCTGGTGGCGGGCTTCGGCCCTGTGAGCGTCCTGGCCCTGGATTCCGCGACGTTCTTCGCGGCCGCCGTGTTGCTCGCGGTCCTGGTGCCGAAGGCGGTGGTGCCCGCTCGCGGCGACGACGGCGGCGAGCCGGGGGCCGGCCGGCACGACCGAGGCTACTGGCGGGAATTCGCCGCGGGACTTCGGTTCCTTTCCCGTGAGCCGTTGCTTCGCGCGATAGTCGCCCTGGTCCTGGTGACGAACGTGTTCGACGCCGCCAAGTCCACGGTACTGCTGCCTCTCGTCGCGCAACGGGAACTGGGCGGCGCGACGACGCTCGGAATCCTGATCGGCGTCAGCGGCGGCGGCGCCCTGGTGGGGGCTCTGGCCTTCAGCGCCTTCGCGCACAGGTTCCCTCGGCGGGCGACCTTCGTCGTCGCCTTCACCCTCGTCGGGGCGCCGCCTTTCCTGGCGCTGGCCGCGAAGGCGCCGTTGCCCGTGGTGATCGGGGTCTTCGCCGTGAGCGGCGTCGCCGCCGGCGCGGTCAACCCCATCATCGGCAGCATCAAGCTCGAACGGGTTCCGGCCGGGATGCGGGCCCGGGTCTACGGTGTCATCACCGCCGGATCGTGGCTCGCCATGCCCCTGGGTTCCGTCGGAGCCGGGCTCGCCGTCACCTCCTTCGGAGCCACCTCCACGCTGACGGGGATGGCGATCTGCTATCTGCTCGTCACCCTCAGCCCGCTTCTGGGAGGACCCTGGCGATCCATGAGGCGACCCGCGGTCGAGGCGCAAACCCGATGACCGCCGCCGGTGGTGGCGACGACGGTGAGGCCCTGCGCGGCCGCGGCCTCGATCGCGGTACGGGCCATGTGAGCCAGGCGGGTCAGCACATCGGAGGCGTCCGCCCCGGTGTAGGCCGAAGGGGCGAAGGCCAGGTGGCGTACGGTACCGGTGAGGTCGACGACGCAGACCGCCAGGGCGTCGGCGCGGATGTCGAGCCCCAGTCGGGCCGGTCCCTTGTCGGACAGGGTCAGGCCGACGCGGGGACGGCCCGCGCGCCCGCTGTGGGTCAGGCCCGTCTCGACGAGGAGCTGACCGGCCAGCAGGTCCTCGGCGATGCGCGTGATGGTGGGACGGGGCAGGCCGGTGACCGTCGCCAGCTCGGTGCGGGAGATGGGGCGGCCGGCGGCGACGATGTGCCGGAAGATCAGTTCGAGGTTGAGGGTGCGCAGGTTCTCCTGCCGGACGGGGCTCTCAGGTCGCCTGGGGTGGCTCGGCCGGATGTTTCCCGTCATGTCGTCGCCCGGGCGGCGCCCGTGAGCCCGGCGGCGCTTGCGGGCGGCAGGACGCCGTCGGCCACCACGGCGATCACGTGCCGCTGGACGCTCTCACCCGGGGCGAGAGTGAACGGCTCGTCCCAGGTCAGTGACGAGCAGACACCGGGGTAGTCGCGGGCGCGGACGAACCACCTGTCTCGCGCGGTGACCTCGTCCCCGGGAGTGAAGATCATCGTCCAGGGGCGTCCGTCGTGGTCGGTGCCGGTGACGGCGACCCGGTCGGCGGTGTGGCCGTGGACGTGGTGGAGGTCCGCGCCGGCCGGGCCGAGGACCCGGGCGACGCCGGTGACGGCGGGGCCGCGCCAGAGGATACCGCCGTATCCGGCGCCGGTGCGGCGTGTCCAGCGCCGGTGGCGCTGGATGCCGTGGTTGTCCAGCCAGGCCGGGCCGTGGCCCGCGATGAAGGTGCGGCCGCCCCAGAAGTTGCAGCCGTCGAGTTCGGGGAAGGCGACGCTGATGCCGAACTGATGGGTGTGGGAGTCGGGAGCGGCGTCGGTGACGGTGACCCCGGCCAGCGTGCGTACGGGATGCAGGTAGGGCCGCGGCGACGCCGACAGGGGAAGGTCGGGCCCTCAGACGTACCGGGCGACGTCGTGCCCGCGCAGACGCAGCACGGCGGCGCCTCGCGGCTGGTCGGCGAGCACCGGATGTACGCCGGGAGCATGCATGATCGTATCGCCGTCTCTCTCCGCCTCGACGAGGCCGAGGGGCCGTCCCCAAGGTCGCTGTGCTCGTCGAGCGCACGACAATTCTCGCTGTCGCCGGGCTCGGGGGCGGGGGTGTCCAAGGCCCCCGCTCCATGATCGAGGCACCGCTCAGCGGTGATCGGCCGCCGGGGCCGACGACAACCCGAGGTCTTCGAGGCACACCGCCCGCGCGGTGCGCAGCGACTCGTTGCCGGCGATGCCGACCATGACGCTCGCCGCGCCGTCGAGGAATCCGGCCCGCCGGTGCAGCGGGTCCCCGGCGGGGGCGCGGAACACGTCGTCGAGCAGCATCGCGTCGCCCCCTCCGTGCCCTCCGTGCCCTCCGTGCCCGCCGGGGGCGGCGGGGGCGGCGGGGATCGGCACCAGCCGGGCGCGCTCCCAGTGGCGTTGCGGGAGCAGCCGCGCCCCCCTCGCGCGCGGCTGCTCCCGCCCGTCGCAGGCGTCGTCACGAGGTTCGTCACGAGGTTCGTCCTCGACGGCGCCGGGGTCGGTGACGGCGTCCGCGGCCCGGGAGGCGGCCCCCGGGGACGGTAGCCGACCCCGACGTTGAGGTTGTCCTCGATGGTGATGCCGCCGGAGAAGACGTCGCGGTCGCGCATGCAGCCGTCCAGGTGCTCGCCGTCGTAGTAGAGCCGGCGCAGCCGGTCGTCGGCGAGGATGCCGAGCGCGAACGGGTCGGCCGGGCCGTCCGGGCCGGCGGCGTCCCTGCTGCGCTCCGGCCGGGGCCCCGGACCCCGCTCGCGGGCGTTGTCGGCGCCGTAGAAGCGCAGGCCGCCGCGGGCGAACACGACGGCGGGCGTGTCGGCCGGCCACCAGTTGACCAGGTCGAAGTGGTGGGCCGCCTCGTGCGCGGCGTACGTCACGATCTCGTGGAACTACCTGCACGACTCGTGGAAGATGTCATTGACCGCGGGCGGCGACGGCGAGAGCTCGGCGAGCAACTACATCACGTTCGCCAACAACCGATTCCACGACGTGAACTCCCGGGTGCCGCTCATCAGGCGGTCGCAGGTGCACATGCTGAACAACTACTTCCAGAACGTGGCCGGCACCGCCGTCAACGCCCGGATGGGCGCGCGGGTCCTGGTCGAGGGGAACTACTTCGAGAACGTCGGCACCGGCGCGGTCGACGAGGTGACCGGCGCCATCCACGGACCGGTCGGCTGGTTCTACGGAAGCAACACGACCGGGTACTGGAACCTGGTGAACAACGCCTACGTGAACACCCCGCACGCGCACCTGACGTCGACCACGAACTTCACGGTGCCCTGCGCCTACAACGCGCTCAGCCCTCAGGACGCCAGGACGCAAGCGCTGCGCAACCCCGGCGTCGGCATCATCGACGTGACCCCGTAGGGGAGTCTTCACCCCTTCGCGCCGTGACCGACGTGCCGATGCCGACCTGCGAACCCACACCGGCCCCCGCCGGCATCGGCCCCTGAGACCGCACCCCTCGGTTCCGGGAGGCCGTCCGGGCGGGCACCTGGATCTACGCCGACATCCACCGGGCGGCGTCCCGCGGCGCCCTGAAGGTCGAGGGTGACGACCTGGAGACCCTGCTCGGCCGCCCGGTGACCCCCCTGTCCACCGCCGTCAAGAACGCCCTGGCCTGACAGATGCGGGTGGTGCTCGCCGTCGGCCCGCCCTCGGCCGACCGGAGGACGGGCCGGTCCGTGGCCGACGGCCGAGCAGTTCGGCACGCTCGTCGGACAGCACGGCGAGCAGGACCCGCCGATCGCCGAGCGGGACCGGAGGGGCATGCCATGGTGCGCCTGATCCGGGACACCACCACGGACAGCCCCCGGCAAGGGCCGCCTCCGATGAGGTTTCCGCGGGCAGATGTCCGCTGTATGTCCGGTTGCTGTCCTGGCCTGGGGACCTTCGGTCATGGAGGGTTGAAGTGCGGTGTCACACCGCGGGTCCACCGTCCTCACGCACTCGGAACGAGAGGTAAGAGCCATGTCACGGATCCTTCGAAAGAGCGCGTTCGCCACCGTCGGCATAGCGGCATGCATCCTGGCCGGCTCAACCGTGTCAGCACCTGCGCAAGCAGCCGCGAGCCACTGTCTCGCCTACATCGGCGGCCCCAGCGCCTCGGATCAGGGCGTCATCGACACCTGCAGATGGGCCGAGCGGAACGCGGGACGCGCCGGATGGCTCATCACATGCGCCATCGACATCCAGGACGAGATCCCGTTCTACCCCTGGGCGCAGGCCACGGAGGCCTGCAGGCGGGCGGCCCGGTAACGAACCCGGACCCGCCACGACGACGACGGCCCCGCGCGCGCAGCGTCGGGGCCATCGCCATCTTCACGATCTCGGCACTGTGCCCGCCATGGGTGTCACTTTGATCATCGTGACGCCTTTCCTCCGGTGAGGGGTTCGGGCCGATGGGGCGTCGAGCGGGTCAGCCGCGCTTGGGCGTTCTCCCTTGGACGTGGACACCTTGAAGACCGGATCTTGAGGTCCAGGGGAAGAGGTGCCCCTGATGGTGATGAAGAACTAAGCTCATCGCCGCCCGGCCCGCCCTCTCAGCGGTGAGCAGCACGCGCTACATCGACCTCAAGACCAACAAGGTCGTCGTCTCAACGAACACGCCCAAGGCGACCGCGAACTCGATCAAGGCCGCTGACGTCGCCCCCGCCGCGGTGCAGGTGGTCCTTTCGGCCGAGCGGCCCCGGCTCTTGCAGGCCAGCATGCCCGTCATCCCGCAGGCCTACTCGCCCGGCGTCCCGCCCACCGATCTGGTGGGCGGCCAGACCTACTACGCCGGCACCACGACCCGCTGCTCGGTCGGTTTCGCCGTGACCAAGGGAACCCAGAAGGGCTTCGTCAGCGCCGGGCACTGCGGCGCACCGGGTACCGCCACCGTCGGCTTCAACCGGCTCACCCAAGGCAGCGTGCGAGCCTCGGCCTTCCCCGGTGACGGCGACCACTCCTGGGTGGCGCTCAACGACGCCTGGACCCATCGGCCGTTGGTGGGCAACGACAGCGGCGGCATCATGTACGTCTACGGCTCCAGGGAAGCCATCGAGGGCAGCTCGGTCTGCCTGGCCGGGTCCTCCCTGGCCGGCCTCGACTGGCACTGCGGCACCATCACCCAGCGCGAGGCCGATGTCACCTACCCCGAAGGGGTCGTCGAGGACGTGATGCGCACCAGTGCCTGCGCCCACCCGGGCAACGCGGGCGCCGCCATGCTCTCGATCGGCCAGGCCCAGGGCATCGTCTCGGGCGGCTCCAGCGGCTGCGAACACGGCGGCGTCACCTACGTCCAGCCGATCAACGACATCCTCACCGCCTACGACCTGACCCTGGTGACCTTCACGAAGAACGAGGCGAGCACCGGTTCCTGCAACGGCTACCCCAACTCCATCACCGGCGCGCTGAAGAACGGCCAGGCCATCTACCAGCCTCCGGGCCTGTCCTACCGCACCAGTGTCACCGGCACCCACTACGGCTGCCTGGAGGCCAACTCCAGCGGCGACTTCGACCTGCACCTGCAAAAACAAAACGGCCTCACCTGGAGCACTGTCGCGGTCTCCCAGACCCCCAGCCCGTTCGAGGAACTGGGCTACCTGGGCCCTCCCGGCGTCTACCGTTACCTGTTGGTCTCCTTCAAAGGCGCCGGCCCTTACACGCTGGGCTACACGACCCCGTAACCACCATCTGAGCTGCGGGTCAGGGGGCGGTGAAGCCCAGGGTGTAGGCGCCGGAGCCGGCCGTGGCAGCCACCTTGTAGCGGTAGCGGCCCGGTGTGCCGGTGTGGCTGATCTTCTCGTCCGGGCCGGCGCCGTCGGCGGTGGCGACGCTCTGCCAGGTCGCGCCGATCAGCTTTTGCAGGTACAGGTCGAGGTCGGCGCCCAGGGGGCCGTCCAGGCAGCCGGCGTGAAGCCCTGCGGCCTTCGTCGTGTAGGAGAGCCCTTGCGGCTGGTAGGCGAACTGGCCGGCGCCCACGGTGCCGTCGTGGGTGCCGGTGTAGCCGGTGCAGGTGCCGGTGCTGACCGGCGGGGGGTTGCCGGCGGTCGTCCTCAACTCCAGACCGTAGGCCGACAAGACCTCCAGCAGCGGCTGGAAGTAGGTGACGCCGCCCAGGTTGCAGTCGCCCGACCCTCCCGAGACGATGCCCTGGGCCTGGTCGACGGAGATGAACGCCCCGCCCGAGTCGCCGCCCTCGGCGCAGACGGTGGTGCGCGTCAGCCCCAAGACGGTGCCCTGGGGATAGGTGACGCTGGCGTCGCGCTGCTGGATCAGACCGCAGTGGAAGTCGGTGGTGGCACCGGCCCGGCAGACCGAGGCGCCCTCGATGGCGGGCTTGGCCCCGGCGACGGGGACGGTGCCGCCCTGGCCGTTGTCCACGGCGGGGGTGGGCGTCCAGGCGGGGGTGACACCGACCCAGGCGTAGTCGTCGACGGGGAATGTCGAGGCCTGGAAGACCCCTTGGGCGACGCGGTTGAAACCGGTGGTGACCGCGCCCTTCGCCCCGCAGTGACCGGCGGTGACGAACCCGGCCTGCGCGCCCTTCAGGACGGGGAACGCGATCGAGCAGCGGCGGGTGACGCCGATGTAGAAGGCGTTGCCGCCGACCAGGTCGTGCAGCAGCAACGGGACCTCGCTGGAGGGCAGCACGATCACCGCCGGGCCACTGATCCCGGCGGCCTGGATGAGGGTCTCGGCCTGGTCGGGCCGTGGGGTCAGCACGACCACCCTGTTGTTCCTGACGTCGACGTAGCGCACGGTGGAGATCAGCTTTTTGGCCGGAAGGGCGGCGTCGATCTTCTGCTTGAGGGTGTTGAGGAGCGTCAGCGGTCTGGTGACCACGTCGGCCTGGGCGCCCGCGGCGAGGATCACCGGGATGTCGGCGGCGCTGGTGGTGGCCACCACCAGCGTGTGCGCGCTGTTGCCCCGCAGCCACGCGCCGCCGAACCGGGGACCGAGCACCTTGCCCAGCCGTTCCGCGACCGGGACAAGGCGGGCCTCGTTCAGCAGCCGGTCCTGGGCTTGGGCCGCGTTCAGGCCCAGATCGCGCTGCAGGGCCTCCAGCATGCCCGCCGGCGGCGCGACCCGCGCGGTTCGCCCGGCTCGCACTGCCCGAGCGGCCGGTGTCTGGGGTGCCCCCGCCGTCTCCGGCGAGAGAGATGTTCTCGATGCGGCGCCGGCCCTGCCGGCCGAAGCGCTCCCCTGATGGTCGGCGACCGCCGGAACGGCGGACACGGCGAGTGCGACGATCGCCAGGACGCATCCCGCCGCGGTGGTATGGCTGCCAGACATGAGCCTTCTCCTCGACCTCTGCGTGCGGAGTCTTCGAGGGGAGTCGCCCCATGCCACCGGCGGACCATATGACACGGATACCGGCATCGTAGATCATCGGGCGAGGGCCGGGCCGATGAAGGCCACGCGCCACGCGGAGGCCGGTATCAACCCTCGGTTACAAGGTGGTCTTGGCCTCGGTAAGGGTCTTGTGGACGACGCCGACGGAGACCCTCACGCCGATGGCGATGGTGCGGATGGATTCCCCGCGCTCGCGACGGGCCAGGATGGCGGCGCGCTTGTCGTCGTCGACCACGGGCCTTCGGCCGCCGACGCGGCCGCGAGCGCGGGCGGCCTCCAAGCCGTTCACGGTCTTGCGGACAATATCGCGGCGGCGGTCTTCGGCCAGGGCCAGCGCCAGGTCCAGGATTAGGGACCGTTCGGTGTGCTCGCCGGCCGCGATGCCCTCCAGCACTTTGACGCCGACGCCGCGCTGGAACAGGTCGTTCAAGACGATCAGGCCTTCCAGCAGGTTGCGGCCGAGGCGGCCGACCTCTTGGACGGTCAGCAGGTCTCCGTCGCGGACGTAGGACAGGGCGGCCAGGAGATCGGGCCGGTCGTCGGTGGCGAGCTTGCCGCTGATCTTCTCCTCGAACACCTTCCAGCAGATCGGGTCGAGGGCGTCGTGCTGGCGTTGGGTGTTCTGCTTGTCGGTGCTGACCCGGACCAGGCCGATGAGCGCCATCAGGAAGCACCTTTCGTTCATCAAACGCGCTGTGAGAAGTAGCTGAACACTACTGGAAAATGAACGGCAAGATGAACGCTTTGGCGGGGTCTGACGATTCGCCCGGACGTGCTCGGACCAGTGTTCGGCAGACGACCGTTAAATGAACGCCCCGATAGGCCACCGGCCCCTCTCCCGAAGATGAGAAAGAGGCCAGTGAGGTGATCTCGTGCGCCCAGCAGAGCAGGAGGTGAAGCCGTGACGTAGCGGCTGATCGTGTTGTT
>NZ_JBFABE010000073.1:8486-39980 GCF_040640155.1 Streptosporangium sp. NPDC023615 | reverse complement strand
GCAGCATGCCGAACCCAACACCCACGATCAAACCAACCTAACGAAGTACTACTAGAGGAGTGTCTCCTCCGTCCCGCGAGTCGCTCGCCTCTCCGCGGGCGCCACGTGCCGGACCGGCCCCTTCCCTCCGAGCCGGCGCGCCTTCCCGTCGACACGATCACTGGACAAGCACCCCCCTATGGGGTTATGAATGGGGTATAACCCTTCCCTAACCCCAGAGGGGGCACAGTGCCCAAGATCAATGTCTACCTGCCCGACGAGCTGGCCGAGGCCGTGAAGAAGGCGGGTGTGCCGGTCTCGGCCGTCTGCCAGCGCGCCCTGGAGCAGGCCGTGAGGCGGGTGACCGCCATCCGGGAGACCACGCTCAGCGGCCCCGGCCTCGACGACCTGGCGGTGCGGCTGCCCAACTTCACCCCCCGCTCGCAGAGCGTGGTCAAACTGGCGGTGGATCAGGCACGGGCACTGGGCGTACCCGAGGTCGGCACCGAGCACCTGCTGGGCGGGATGCTCGCCGAGGGGACCAACCTGGCCCTCCACGTTCTCGGCGCGCTGGAGATAGACCCGAGGGAGGTGCGGCGCAGGCTCGACCGGCTGTCCTCCTCCGTCCAGGACACGTCCCCCCCGGCCGGGGAGCCCACCGGGTCCACCGGACCCGCCGGACCCACCGGACCCACCGGACCCACCGGACCCACCGGACCCGCCGGACCCATCGGGTCCACCGGGTCCACCGGGTCCGTCGGCGACTCCGGGACCACCGGCGCCGCCGCGACCGACGCGCCCCGGGCCACCGAAGCGACCCCCGGCACCACGGAAGACCCTCGGCGCACCGGGAACGCCGGAGCGGCTCTGGCCTTCAGCGCGTCGGCGGCGGCCGCGCTGGAGATGACCGTCACCGAGGCCACCTCGCTCGGCCACAACTACGTCGGCTGCGAGCACCTGCTGCTCGGGCTGATCGCCGAGCCCGACGGGGCCGCCGGACAGGTGCTCAGGGAGCTGGGCGCCGAGCACCGGCTGACCCGGCAGGCGGTCTCCGCCGCCCTCGCCGGGTACGTCCACCTGCGCGCCCAGGCCCCGGGGACGCCCCCCACCGCCCCCGTCCTGCCCGCCGGCGCGGCGAGCGCCGTGTCGGCGGCCGTCGGCGAGGCGCTGCGCCCCGTCCTGCTGAGGCTCGAACGGCTGGAGGAGCGTCTCGGGATGCGGGAGGAGGAGCGTCCGTGAACACCCCCTCTCCCCGGGGCGGGCCGCCCGGACAGGGCCCGCCCCGGCGGGAGGCCCCGGGCCCGGCGCACGACCTCGGCGCGGGCGACGTCCCCGCACGCGACCTCACCGCACGTGACGCCCTGGTACGCGACGCCCCTGCACGCGACGCCCTCGTACGCGACGCCCCTCCACGCGACGCGAGGGACCGCGGCGACCACGCGCCCGCGACGGCGCGTCCGGTCGCGGGCGCACTCGCCCGCCTGGTCGCGGGACTGGCCGTGGGAGTACTGGTGGGCATGGGCTCGGGAGCACCGGCGGGCCTGCTCGCGGGCATGGCGGCCGGTGTCGGTGCGGGTGTCTGCATATCGACATATCAGCGCAGAACAGAACATTTCAAAAGGTCGCCACGGGAAAACATCTGACGCCCCGCCCACCCACGTGTAAATCTGATCGCGTGCATTCCATCTCACCTCTCCCCCTCGCCGCCCCCACGCACCAGGCCGCGGCCGACCTGGCCGTACACCCCGTCCTGGCCGTCGCCGTCATCGCGACGGTCTTTTATCTCGTCTCCTGCAAGTTTCATCCGTACATGCGCTGCAAAACCTGCAACAGGTCAAAGGAGTCGCACTCCACGACCTTCAAGGGCGCATTCGGGAAATGCCGTTCCTGTAATGGAAAAGGGCACTCCGTCCGGTGGGGCGCCCGGTTTCTCGGCCACAAGGACTGACCGCGCGGCGGCCCTCGCGCGGTGAGGGCCCCGCGTCGGCGACAACGCACGGGCGGCCGACGGTGGCGCCGTCGGCGTCCGCACGGACGCCGGCGTCGAGGCCGCCGGCACGCGTGCCACCGTGGCGCCGTGGCTCCCCGACGGGTCGGCGAGCCGCCCTCCCCACCCCGAAGGGATCCACCGTGAGCACTCACACACGTTTGAACAAAAAGTTGAAAACAAGTTGTTTTCACGAGATGATGCATCCATGTCCGATGCGAACCTGTTCACCCGTCCCGATCCCGCGGTTCAGCGCGCGCGGCGCACCTACACCGCCCTGATGCACCTCGCCGAGCGGCACGCGGACACCCCCGAACGCCGGGCCCGGCAGATCCACCCGTCGGTGCCGTCGCCACACGAGGTGGTGCGACTCGTCACCGCCATGGCGGCCGGTTCGGCCCTTGCCGAGCCGGGGGAACCGGAGATCGACACCACCGACCTGATGGCCGCGCTGACCCTCGTACCGCAGGCGCGGGCCGAGCTCGACGCGACGGAGGCCGCCCTGTTGAAGATCGCGCGTGGTCGCGGGATGACGTGGCAGGACATCGCGTTCAGCCTCGGGTTGAGCACCCCGCAGGCCGCCCGGCAGCGTTACGAACGTCTGGAGGCACGCTCAGCACCGGATGCCGAGGCGACGTAGACCACCCTCGCCCTTTACAATGTAGATTTTTTCTCGGGGTCCGGCCGAGGGCCGGGGCCGTCTCCGGCCGGCGTGATCGCCCCGCCCGCGCGAGGCGGGGTCCGCCGCCCGACCCCGGCGCGGGCACGGACCTCGCTCGCGCCCGGGGCGCCGACGGTCCCGCCGGGGCCCGGGGGGTCATCCGCGCCCTCTCCGGGTGACCGCGCGACCGGCCGCGCCGAGCGCGAGACCAAGGACGATCATGATGACGTAGCTGTAGATCTCGTAGCCGTCGGGGGCGAGGAAGCGGACGAAGCCCATGAAGTGGATCCAGCCGAGCCACTCGTGCAGGAGGCCGCTCACGCCGCCGACGACGAGGACGAAGCACAGCAGGCCGAACAGGGCCGCCAGGGGGGACCTGGGGTCGGAAGAGGTCATGACCC
Source organism: Streptosporangium sp. NPDC023615 (assembly GCF_040640155.1). Taxonomy (NCBI): domain Bacteria; kingdom Bacillati; phylum Actinomycetota; class Actinomycetes; order Streptosporangiales; family Streptosporangiaceae; genus Streptosporangium; species Streptosporangium sp. NPDC023615. The sequence goes on along the minus strand of NZ_JBFABE010000073.1, from coordinate 36,952 downwards.
GACGCTAGGCGCGCGGCACCGGGCACCGGATCGGGCCCAGGACGGCCGGACGGTGACCAAGGTCGGCGGCAGGCGGCCGAAGGGTCGTACTTAAGTATCCCGCCACGGCGGCGGGGTCCGGTCGCGGGCGGGGGCCGCGTAGATTTCCGAAGTATGCGCCGCATCCACCGCACCCCCCGCGACTGGGTCGCCGACCTGGCACTGTTCCTCTTCGCCGCCTGCTTCGCCGCCCTCAGCGCGCCGTCCGTACCGGTCCCGGCGGACCTCGATCCCCTGTGGCGGGACGTCGACCAGGTGATCGGCGGGCTGGGGTGCGCGGCGGTGCTGCTGCGGCGGCGCTGGCCGGTGCCGCTGGCGGTGGCGGTGCTGCTGGCGGGCACCCAGGCGCACTACCTGGTCGGCCCGACGATGGTGGCGGTGTTCACGGTGGCCGCGACCCGGCCGTGGAGGGTCACGGCGTGGGTGGTGGCACTGGCCTTCGCCCCGCTGCCCGTCTTCCTGTGGCGGCTGGCGGAGCTGCCCGAGGACCACGCGAGCTCGGCACTGACGTACTTCGCGTTGATCGCCGGAGCCATCGGGTGGGGGCTGTTCCGGCGCTCCCGGCGGCAGCTGATCGCCTCCCTGCGCGAGCGCGCCGAACTGGCCGAGGCGGGCGCGGAGCTGCGCGCCGAATGGGCCCGGCGGCAGACACGAGAGGAGATCGCCCGCGAGATGCACGACGTGCTCGGGCACCGGTTGTCGCTGCTGAGCGTGCACGCGGGGGCGCTGGAGTTCAACCCGGGCGCGTCCGCGGAGGAGATCGCGAGGGCCGCCGGGGTGATCCGGGAGAGCGCCCACCTGGCCATGCGCGACCTTCGCGAGGTGATCGGGGTGCTGCGGGCCGGGCCCGAGGAGGGCGGGCGGCCACAGCCGGAACTGGCGGACCTGGCCCGGCTGGTGGCGGAGGCGAGGGCGACGGGCGGCCGGATCGAGCTGACCGGGCCTCCGGAAGGGCCGGTGCCACCGCCCGCGGTGGGGCGTACGGCGTACCGGATCGTGCAGGAGGCGCTGACCAACGCGCGCAAGCACGCGCCCGGCGCGGCGGTCGCGGTGGAGGTGACCGGGAACCCGGCGGGCAGGCTGGCGGTGGAGGTGCGCAACACGCCGCCGCCCGGCCCGGTCCCCGGCGGGGACGACGACGGGAGCAGAAGCGGAGGCGGGAGGGGGGACGGAGGCAGGGGCGGGGGCGGCGGGCAGGGGCTGATCGGGCTCGCCGAACGGGCCCGCCTGACGGGCGGCGCGCTGACGGCCGGGCCCGCCGACGGCGGGTTCCGGGTCCGCGCCTGGCTCCCCTGGCCCGCCACCGAGACCGAGGCCGAGGCCGAGGCCGTGGCCGTCACGGGCCGGGAATGAGGGGACGAGGATGATCCGCGTCCTGCTGGTCGACGACGACGCGATCGTGCGGGCCGGATTGCGCCTGATGCTGGGCGGCGCCCCGGACGTCGAGGTCGTCGCGGAGGCCGCCGACGGGGCCGAGGTGCCCGCGCTGGTCTCCGCGCACCGGCCCGACCTGGTGCTGATGGACATCAGGATGCCGGGCGTCGACGGGCTGACCGCCACCAGGGCGCTCCGGGCCCGGCCCGGCGCCCCGGAGGTGCTGGTCCTGACCACCTTCCACACCGACGCGAACGTACTGCGGGCGCTGCGCGCCGGCGCGGCCGGGTTCCTCCTCAAGGACACCGCCCCGCAGGACATCGTCACGGCCATCCGGACGGTGGCCGGCGGAGACCCGGTGCTCTCCCCCGCCGTCACCCGCCGGCTCATCGAGCAGGTGACCGACGGCCCGGGACAGGACGACCGGGCCGCCGCCACCGCCCGTGCCCGGCTGGCGCTGCTGGCCGGGCGGGAACGGGAGGTGGCCCTGGCGGTCGGGCGCGGCCGCTCCAACGCGGAGATCGCGCGGGAGCTGCACCTGGCGCTGCCGACGGTGAAGGCGCACGTGTCACGGATCCTGACCCGGCTGGGACTCAACAACCGCGTCCAGATCGCCCTGCTGGTCCACGAGGCGGGCGTACCGGAGGATGGGTGAGATCGGCCCCCGCGGGCGAGGACCTCCCGGTCCTCCCCGTCACGATGATCAGTTCCGTTCCCAGCGGAAGAGCACCGTCGCCAGGGCGCCGAACACGACGATCATGGCGCCGAGCACCCCGAGCGGGAGCAGCAGCGCCGACCACCCCTGGCCTTCCCACAGGCCCTGTACGAGGTCGGCGAAGTGCCGCACGGGAGAGAAGTTCATGATCTTCCGCACGCCGTCGGGCATGCTCTCCAGGGGGATGAAGGCTCCCGAGGAGATCATGAGCAGGAGCATCAGCAGGTTGCCGATCCCGGTGGCCGCGCCGGAGGACGGATAGATCCCGGCGAGCGCGTAGCCGAGCGCGAGGAAGGCGACGAGTCCCAGGGCCGCGGCCGCCAGCACCGCGGCGAGCCGGTCGGGCAGGGCGACGCCGAAGACGAGCCATCCCACGGCGAGCGCCGCGACCATGCTGATCATGCCGATCAGGAAGTTCACGGTCAGGTCCGCGGCGATGAAGGTGCCCGGCCGCAGCGGAGTGAGCCGAAGCCGGCGCAGGGCACCGCTCTCGCGCAGGGTCAGGTGGCCCACCGGGACCAGCAGGACTCCGGTGATCGCCAGTACCAGGGAGGGGAACGCCGGGAGGGTGGCCTCGATGAAGCTGCGCCCGCCGAAGGCGGGGTCGGGCCCGTCGTCGAAGACGAAGCCGAGGATGAGCACGAGGGCGGGGGCGAAGACGACGGCGAAGAACAGACCGACCGGTTCCCGAAGCAGGGAGCGGAACAGGGTGACGGAGAGCGCCCCATAGCCCTTCACGACGGTGCCCCGCTTCGCATGTGGCGGCCCGTGAGGTTGAGGAACACGTCCTCCAGCCCCGGGGAGGTGGCCCGCAGGTCGGCTATCCGTATGTCGCGGGCGGTCAGATCGGTGAGGACGTCCTGCAGGAAGCCGCCGGTGCCCTGCACGGTCAGATACTTCCGGTCCGGTTGCGCGACGGTCACCGTGTCGATCCGTTTCAGTTCGAGCTCCAGTCCCGCGGGGGCCTGCCGGGTGAGGACCAGGCGCGCCGTGGCGTCTCCCGCGTGGTCGCGTATGAGGGCGGGCACGGTGTCCAGCGCGATGAGCCGGCCGTGGTCGATGATGCCCACCCGGTCGCACAGGTGCTCGGCCTCCTCCATGTAGTGCGTGGTGAGCACCACGGTGGTCCCCCGGTTCCGGACCGTCTCGACGACCTCCCACATCGCCAGCCGTGCCTGCGGGTCCAGGGCGGTGGTCAGCTCGTCGAGGAACACCACCTCGGGCTCGTGAAGCAGGGCCAGGGCGATGAAGACCCGCTGCCGCTCGCCTCCGGAGAGACGGTCGACCCTGGTTCGCCGCCTGCCGTCGATGCCCAGCGTGGTCAGGAGTTCCCGCCACGGGACCGGGTCGTCGTAGAGGGCCGAGAACAGGCGCATCGCCTCTTCCACGGTGATCCGCGGGGGCAGCGCCGCGCTCTGCAACTGCACGCCGGTGAGCCGGGTCAGCTCGTGCCGGTCGGCGATCGGGTGACGGCCGAGCACGCTGATGCGCCCGGACGTCGGCCGGTCCAGTCCTTCGACGCAGTTCAGCAGCGTGGTCTTGCCTGCCCCGTTGGGTCCGATGAGGCCGAAGATCTCGCCCTCGGTCACCTGGAACGACACACCGTCGAGGGCGGTGACGTCGCCGAACCGGCGCACCACCTCCTCGCACTCGACGACGCTCACGACCGCCCGCCTCCTCGGCCGGTGTCCTCCTCCTTCGAGGCGGGCGGCGCTCCGGCGGCCGGAGGCATCGCCTGTTCGACGAAACGGTCGAAGACGTCCTGACGCACGATCGCGATCCCCTGTTCGACATCGGCGAGCAGCAGCAGCGTGTCCCCGGGGCGGATCCCGAACAGATCCCGCGCCCCCTTCGGGATCACGATCTGCCCCTTCTCCCCGACCTTCACCGTGGCGGCGAACTTCCCCGGGGCGGGCGGCAACTCCTCTGGACTCACAACATACTCCAACCGTTCATACCTTTCCCACAAGTATAACTAGTTTTCCTTTTCGTACGACGTAACGACCGGCTCCGGCGTGCCGCGGGACCTCGGCGTACCGCGGAACCTCGACGTGTCCGAGAACGGGGACGGCTCCGCCGCGACGGGTTCCGGCGTCCGTGATCGCGCGTCCCGTGCGCGAAGGCACCGAAAGCACCTGCCGTCCGTTCGACCGGGCCCGCTCGATCGTGGTACGCCCAGCTCCGACCCGCCGTGACACGCCGACGGAACAAGAAACCGCAGGTCAGGGCATAGAAAAAGATGACACGCAGTAAATGAGTGTCCATATCAGGACACATCCGTGACGTTCGGCTTCCATCGGGCAAGGCGTCTGAGCCGCCCGCGCGGAGCCGGCGCCCAGCCGGCAGCGGTGATGATCAGAAAGCGACGCGAGAAGAGAGGATCCGTCATGAGGACGTCCATGCCCACCGGCCGGAAGGCCGGGCTCGCACTGATGGCGACAACCCTGGTGGGAGGGCTGGTGGCCACCGCCCCGCCGGCCGGTGCCGCCAGCTGGAACTGCCGGGTGGTCACCGCACAGGACGTGCGGTGGTTCGCCTCCTCGACCGGAAGCGCGACCAGCCCTCCGCACACCCTGTACAACGGCTACCTGTTCAAGAGCTTCGGCGTGTCCAACGGCCGCTACAGCGCGCAGATCGTCTACCCCCACGCGGCCGCCGGCTGGGTGACCGCCGACAGCCAGTACGTGTCGCGCGTGCCCGACAGCACCTGCAACTGGTGACGTCGGCCCGTTCGCGGCGGGCAGGGTGACCGCCGGCCCCCGGACACCGGGGCCACGTCCGGGGGGCGGCGGCCCCGCGACCGGGCCGGCGACGGCGCGTTTCCGTGATCTCGCGTCACCCATGCGTCATGATCTTGGTTCAACGGGGTGTGCCCTGGGTTCGGTGAGACACCGTCCACGGCACTCCCGCCGGTCGGAGCCTAGACCGACGCTCCGGTCAGCAGCGCCACGCACTCCACGTGGTGGGTCATCGGGAAGGCGTCGAAGGCGCGCAGGTCGGTGAGGGGGTAGCCGCGCTCGGCGAACCAGGCCAGGTCCCTGGCGAGGGTGGCCGGGTCGCAGGAGACGTACACGATCCGGCTGGCCCGCAGGTCGCTCAGGCCGGCGACGACGTCGCGGCCGAGGCCCGCCCGGGGCGGGTCGACCACGACCAGGTCGGCGCGCTCGATGCCGAAGCGCTCCAGGGCGTTCTCCACCCGGCCCCTGGCGAAACGGGCCTGGGGCAGGTCGCGCAGGTTGCGCTCGGCGTCGCGGACGGCGACGGACTCGGACTCCACCCCGTACACGGCGCCCTCGGGACCGACCGCCTCGGCCAGCCCGGCGGCGAACAGGCCGACGCCGCAGTAGAGGTCCAGCGCCCACTCCCCCGGCCGCGGCGCGGCGAACGTCAGGACGGCGTCCAGCAGGGTGGCCGCCGCCCCCGGGTGGACCTGCCAGAAACCGCTGCCGGTCACCTGGAAGTCGCGCTCACCGACGCGTTCGACCAGGTGGTTCCGGCCGTGCACGACGCGGCTGCGGCCCTTGCCCTCGTCGACGAAGACCGCCACGCTCGTGTCGATGTCGGGCACGGCCACCGTACGCCGGGGCTTGGGGGCGATCACGACCGCCTGGTCCCCGGTGCTGGAGGCGATGACCTCGACCGACGAGGCGTTGCGCCAGTTCATGATCTCGGCGCCGACGTTCTCCACCTCTGGGTGGGCGATCAGGCAGAGGTCCACCGGCTGGATGTCGTGGGAGCGGTGGCGGCGCAGGCCGAGGCCGCCCTCGCGGTCGACGGCGAACTGGACCCGGGTGCGCCAGCCGAGCCCGTCGGGGGCCCCGGGGACCTCCTCCACGGTCCCCTTCCAGTCGATCCCGGCCAGGCGGGAGAGCTGCTCGGCCACCACGTCGGCCTTGAGGCGGCGCTGGGCGTCCAGCGAGGCGTGCTGCCAGTCGCAGCCACCGCACAGCCCCGGGCCGGCGAACGGGCACGGCGGGGTCACCCGGTCGGCCGAGGCTTCCAGGATCTCCACGGCGTCGGCCCGCAGGAACCGGGAGGTCTCCTCGGTGATCTCGGCCATGACGCGCTCGCCGGGCAGGGCGTGCCGCACGAAGACGACCCGGCCGTCGTGACGGGCGACGCACCAGCCACCGTGCGCAACCGGTCCCACCGTCAGTTCGATCGCCATTGGCCGCTGCCCCCAGAATTCGTCGTCGGTCGAGCCTCCTCGCGCTCGAGAGCGCATACGAAAGGTTATGCCTTGACGTCCTCGTCCCGGACCGCGTCGGGTCCGGTCGCGTCGGGACCGGCCGCCTCCGGACCGGCCGCGGCCGGGCGGGCGCGGCGTGCCGAGCCGGGCGCGAAGGGCTCGGGGCGGCCCTTGAGCCGGTCGGAGGAGTGCAACTGCCAGGGCACGCTGATGACCATGACACCGGGCTGGAAGAGCAGGCGGCCCTTGAGCCGCAGCGCGCTCTGGTTGTGCAGCAGGTGCTCCCACCAGTGGCCCACGACGTACTCGGGGATGTAGACGCTCACCACGTCGCGGGGCGAGCGGCGGCGCAGCGACTTGACGTACTCCAGGATCGGCCGGGTGATCTCGCGGTAGGGCGAGTCGAGCATCTTCAGCGGCACCTGGATGCCGCGCCGCTCCCACTCCTCCTGAAGCGCCCTGGCCTCGGGGCCCTCGACCCCCACGGTGATCGCCTCCAGCTTGGAGGGGCGGGTGGCGCGGGCGTAGGCGAGGGCGCGCAGGGTCGGCTTGTGGATCTTGGAGACCAGGACGATGGCGTGGTTGCGCGCGGGCAGCATCGACGCGGTCAGTTCGGTGTCCTCGTCGACGGCGAGCTCCCGGGCGACGTTCTCGTAGTGCCCGTGGATGCCCTTCATCATCAGGAACAGCACCGGCATGGCCACGCAGACGATCCACGCCCCGTGGGTGAACTTGGTGACCAGCACCACCACCAGCACCACGCCGGTCATCACGCCGCCGAAGAAGTTGATGGTCCGCGAGCGGTGCATCCGGTGCCGGACCCTGGGGTCCTCCTCGGTCGCCAGGTGCCGGGTCCAGTGCCGGACCATGCCGATCTGGCTCAGCGTGAACGACACGAAGACGCCCACGATGTAGAGGTTCAGCAGGCGGCTGACGTCGGCCTCGAACCCCCACAGCAGCAGGCAGGCCGCGGCGGCGAGGATCACGATGCCGTTGGAGAAGGCGAGCCGGTCGCCCCGGGTGTGGAGCTGGCGGGGCAGGTAGCGGTCCTGGGCCAGGATCGAGCCGAGCACCGGGAAGCCGTTGAAGGCGGTGTTGGCCGCCAGGAAGAGGATCAGCGCGGTGACGGCGGAGATGGCGAAGAAGGGGAGCGAGCCGCCGCCGAAGACCGCGTCGGCCACCTGGGCGATGATCGGCTGCTGGTAGTAGTCGGGGCCGGCCGGTCGCCCGTCGATGAGCACGTCCCGGAAGGCCACCGAGGGTTCGGCGACCTTCACCCCCGAGGCCAGCCCGAGGGAGATGATCCCGATGAACATCGTCACCGAGACCAGGCCCATCATCAGCAGCGTGCTCGCGGCGTTCTTGCTCTTCGGCTTGCGGAAGGCGGGCACGCCGTTGCTGATCGCCTCGACGCCGGTGAGCGCGGCGCAGCCCGAGGAGAACGCGCGCAGGATCAGGAAGGCCGCGGCGAAGGCGGTGAGGTCGGACTGCTCGGCGATGATCTGGTAGTCGGCGGTGGGGGCGCGCAGCTCGTCGCCCAGGACGAGGACCCGGAAGCCGCCCCAGGCGACCAGGCCGAGGACGGCGAACATGAAGGCGTAGGTGGGGACGGCGAAGGCCGCCCCCGACTCGCGGATGCCCCGCAGGTTCACCAGCGTCAGCAGCACCACGATGACGATCGCGACCAGCGGCTTGTGCTCGGCGACGTAGGGGATGGTGGCGCCCACGTAGTCGACGCCGTTGGCGACCGACACCGCGACGGTCAGCACGTAGTCGACCATCAGGGCGCTGGCCACGGTCAGGCCGGCGTTGGGGCCCAGGTTGACGGTGGCGACCTCGTAGTCGCCGCCCCCGCTGGGATAGGCGTGCACGTTCTGCCGGTACGACGCCACCACGGTGAGCATGACCACCACGACGGCCAGGGCGACCCAGGGGCTGAAGTGGTAGAAGGAGATCCCGGCCAGGGAGAGGATGACGAGGATCTCCTGGGGGGCGTAGGCCACCGAGGAGAGCGCGTCGCTCGCGAAGACCGGCAGCGCGATGCGCTTGGGGAGCAGTTGCTCGTGCAGCTGCGTACTGCGCAGCGCTCGCCCGATGAACAGGCGTTTGACAAGGTCCGTCACCTTCGACACGTCTGCCGATGCTAGCCCCTAATCTCGGGGCGGCCGACGCGGCACTCCCGGAGCGGGCCATACTGGCTGAATACATCGGGAACAAGATCCGCCTCACAGCGACCGGCGGGGGAGCATGCATATCGTGATCATGGGGTGTGGCCGGGTGGGTTCGACCCTGGCGCACATCCTGGAGGACAGCGGCCACTCGGTCGCGATCATCGACCGTGACCCGCAGGCGTTCCGCCGGCTGCGGGCGGGGTTCCGAGGTCGCAGGGTGACCGGGATCGGCTTCGACCGGGACGTCCTCGAGGAGGCCGGCATCGAGGCCGCGGGCGCCTACGTGGCGGTCAGCAGCGGCGACAACTCGAACATCATCTCCGCCAGGGTCGCCCGCGAGACGTTCGGCGTGGACAACGTGGTCGCCAGGATCTACGACTCCCGGCGCGCCGAGGTCTACCAGCGACTGGGCATCCCCACGGTGGCCACGGTCCGCTGGACCGCCGACCAGATCCTGCGCCGCGTGCTGCCGGAGGGGGCCGAGCCGCTCTGGCGCGATCCCAGCGGGCGCGTGGTGCTGGCGGAGGTCGCCTACCACCCCGGCTGGGTCGGCACCCCGGCCCGGGTCCTGGAGGCCGCCGCGGGCACCCGCCTGGCGTTCGTCAACCGGATGGGCGAGACCCTGCTGCCCCGGACCGACTCGGTGGTGCAGGAGGGCGACGTGCTGCACGTCCTGGCTGTCGAGACCGACATGGACCGCATCAACAAGGTGCTGTCCTCGGGCCCCGAGGAGGAGCACTGATGCGCGTCACCATCGCCGGCGCGGGAGCGGTCGGCCGCTCGATCGCCGCCGAGCTCCTGGAGAACGGCCACCAGGTCCTGCTCGTCGACATCGACCCCAAGGCCATCAAGATCGACACGGTGCCGAGGGCGGAGTGGCTGCTCGCGGACGCCTGCGAGATCTCCTCGCTGGACGAGGCGGGCCTGGCCGACTGCCACGTGGTCGTCGCCGCCAGCGGCGACGACAAGGTCAACCTCGTGGTCTCGCTGCTGGCCAAGACCGAGTACGGGGTGCCCCGGGTGGTGGCCAGGATCAACCACCCCAAGAACGAGTGGCTGTTCAACGAGTCGTGGGGCGTGGACGTGGCCGTGTCGACCCCGCGCCTGCTCAGCGCGCTGGTCGAGGAGGCGGTCAGCGTCGGCGACCTGGTGCGCCTGATGACCTTCCGCCAGGGGCAGGCCAACCTGGTCGAGCTCACCCTGCCCGAGGACGCGCCGGTCGTCGGCCAGCGCGCCGGGTCGGTGCCCTGGCCCGACGACACCGCCCTGGTCGCGATCCTGCGCGAGGGCCGGGTGCTGGTGCCCACCGCCGACGACCCGCTGGAGGCCGGTGACGAGCTGATGTTCGTCGCCAGCCAGGAGGTCGAGGAGGAGCTGGCGGAGCTGCTGTCCCCGCACCGCACGCCGCGCTGAGACTCAACCGCACGTCCGGGCCGGGCCGCACCGCACGTCCGGACCGGGCCGCACACGCCCGAGCCGGGGGCATCCCCGGCCGGACCCGCGGGCCGGGAACCCGTCCCCGGACGAGACCGGCCCTGCCGGCTCCCCGGCCTGGACCCACCTCTGAGCGAGGCCGGCTCTCCGGGCCCGTCCTCCGGCCAGAAGGCCTCGGGTCAGGAGGCCTCGGGTCAGGAGGCCTCGGGTCGGGAGGCCTCGGGTCGGGAGGCCTCGGGTCGCACCGGGGTCCGGCCGCGGGCCAGCAGCCACACCATGGCGGTCAGCGCCGCGATCTGGAGCGGCCAGCCCATCACGATCTTGAGAATGCCCAGCTCGACGACGGCCTGGTCCCCGCCGATCAGGTAGACGGGGAGCTGGACCGCCACCCGGATCACGCAGGGGAGCATCAGCAGCCAGGTGAGCTTGGTGCAGAGCTTCACCACCGCCGGGTCGGCGCGCCAGGCGGTCGGATCACCCGTGACGGAACCGATCATGAAACCCACCAGCGGCCAGCGGGTGACGATCGACAGCAGCATGGCCACCGAGTAGCCGGCGTTGTAGAGGATGCCGGGCAGGAAGACGTCCTCGGCCTGGCCGCTGCGCGAGGCGAAGAACGCGCCGATGCCGATGCCGATCAGGCTGTTGATCACGAACTGCGGCGTCGAGCGCTGCACCAGCCTCACGGCGAGCAGGAGCACCGCGGCCCCGATGCTGACCATGAGGGAGAGCCTCAGGTCCGAGGTGGTGATCCACATGCCGGTGAAGGCGATGGTCGGAACGGCGGCCTCCACGACACCCCGCATCCCGCCGAACGCCTTGGCGAGCTGGCTGCGGAGCACGGCTTCCACCGTGTCGTGCGCGGCGGTCTCCTCGCTGGTGGTCATCTCTTCGTTCACCGTCTCGTGGTCGACGATCGCTCACGCACCGGCGGCCGGGCGCAGCTCGTATCTGGGATTGAACATGACCTTGCGTCCATCCTGCATGCTGACGAGTCCTTCGGCCAGCACCAGGCGGCCGGGTTCGATGCCCGCGATCCTCCTGCGGCCCAGCCAGATCAGGTCGATCACGTCGGAGCCGTCGTAGAGCTCGGCCTCCAGCGCCGGCGCGCCCCCGCGGGGGCGCAGCGTCACCGTCCGCAGGGTGCCGGTGACGCAGAACCGGCGGCGCCCTCCGCACGAGACGATGGCGGTGGCGCCGTGACGGTCGAGGTCCTGCTGGAGTTCGTCGGCCTCCAGCTCCGCCTGACCGGCGGTCAGGCGGCGGAGGAAGCCTCGCAGGCCGCCCTGTTCATGCGGTTCCTGAGAACCCACGGACCTCTCCTTCACATACGAGTCGCATCAGGGTACGCGATCCGGCCCGTCAGCGAAGCTCGGCGATCTCCGGCCCGCGGCCGAAGGGGTTGAGGTCGGGTTTGTCGTTCTTGCCGCCCTGCTGCTCCACGGCCTGCCTGGCCTCGGGCGGCAGTCGCAGTTCGATCGCCTCCTTGGGAGCCATCGGCTCGTCCCCGCGTACCACGACTATGTCCCGGACGACACCCTCCAGGGTGGCGGCGGAGTCGGCGCCCTGGGCGGCGCGCCCGCTGATCACCGCGCGCAGGAACCAGCGCGGCCCGTCCACGCCGATGTAGCGGACCGGCTGCTCGCCGCCCTCCGCGGGGATCCTGGCGGCCAGCTCGACGCCGAAGGGTCCCTCCCGCTCCTCGGCGGTGCCTCCGGCGCTCTTGACCCCCTCGGCCAGTTCCGCCCTGACCTCGTCCCAGATGCCGCTCCGCTTGGGCGCCGCGAACGCGTGCACCTGCAGGGCGCTCTCGTCGTACAGCACCACCGCGCCGACGATCTGCTCCCCGGCCAGGTTGAGCTGGATCTCGAAACCGGCGTCGACGGGCAGGCGCATCCCGCCGAGGTCGACCCTCTCCCGCTCCGGGTACGGCTCCTCGGAGTCCCACGGACCCGACTCCCGCGTCGGGGCCTGCTCGGCCTCCTCCACCTCGGCCTTGACGGCCGGGGACTCCTCACGACGGCGACGTCGGAACACTTTCCTCACGCTCCTTGAAGATTCACTGGTCAATCGTCCCCTGTGCTGCCGGCACGGTCACCGGCCGGTGGACCCGAACCCGCCGGCGCCCCGTGCCGAGCCGGGCAGCCTGCCCACCTCGTGGAACACCGCCCGCTCCACCTTCTGGATCACCAGCTGCGCGATGCGGTCCCCCCTTCGCAGCCGTACGGCGTCCTTGGTGTCGGTGTTGATCAGCGTCACCCTGATCTCGCCCCGGTACCCGGCGTCCACGGTGCCGGGCGCGTTGACGAGCGTCACGCCGTGCTGGACGGCCAGGCCCGAACGCGGGTGGACGAACGCGGCGTACCCGTCGGGCAGCGCGATCGCCACCCCGGTTCCGACCACGGCCCGCTCCCCGGGCAGGAGCTCGACGTCCTCGGCCGCGCGCAGGTCCGCGCCCGCGTCGCCCGGATGGGCGTACGACGGCGGCGGCAGATCCGCGTCGAGCCGGTGGATCAACACCTCGACGGTGTGGGTCACGGGTTCACCTCGTACTCGTGGTGCTCGTCGGTGATCGCCTGGCCGCCGTGCCGCTCGAAGTGCTCCATGCCCACCTCGATGAACAGCGCCGCGGCCCGCACGGCGACCGGGCCGTCCGCGGAACCGATCCGGCCCTCAGCCTCAAGGTACGCCTTCCGGCCGGACATGCCGTTGCACCAGGCGCGCAGATACAGCTCGGTGCCCACCGGAACCGGGACGAGATAGTCGGTCTCCAGCCGCCCGGTGACGTAGGGCCGGCGGAAGAGCCAGACGGACATGCCGATGACCTCGTCCATCGCGGCGGCGAGCACGCCGCCGTGCGCCAGGCCCGGCGCCCCCTGGTGGCTCTCCCCCACGGTGAAGGCGGCCTCGACGGTGATCCCGTCAGGGGTCGTGGCGGTCAGGTGCAGGCCGGTGGGGTGGTCGCTCCCGCAGCCGAAACAGCGGCTGTAGTGGGGCCCGAGCGGGGATCCGGGGGCGGGACCGCCGGGAAGCGGGCCCGGACGGACCGCGTCCGGCGGGGGAGTGGTCACGGTGGAACGGGTCACGGGGCAGAACGTTACCCCTTGGGCTGCGGTGATTCGTCATTCACCGGCTTTCCCGCCTCGGCGGGCGGCCCCGAGGGGCCGGGACCACCGGGCCCCTCCGGCTCGGGGCCGCCCGGATCCGGGTGCGGCGAGGCCGGTGGCAGTGCTCGCGGCGGGGAGGCCCTGAGCTCGGGCAGCGCCCGGTAGATCACGGCGGCGACCGGCACCGCCACGGCGGCGCCCGCGATGCCCGCCAGGATGCCGCCCACGGCCAGCACGAGGATGATGGCCAGCGGGTGGAAGTGCAGCACCCGGCCCACGATCAGCGGCTGCAGCACGTGGTTCTCCAGTTGCTGCTCCACCACCAGGATGCCGAGGAAGATCAGGGCGTAGATCGGCCCCTTGGCGCCCAGGGTGACCAGCGTCGCCACCATTCCGGCGAAGAAGATGCCGACGATCGGGATGAAGCTGGCGAGGAAGATCAGCACCGCCAGCGGCGCCCAGAGCGGTACGCCCATCCCGGCGAGCACGATGCCCATGATCACGCCGTGCACGGCGGCCACCGCGACCGTGCCCTGCACGTACTGCGAGAGCGTCACCCAGGCCGTACGGCCCGCCCGGTCCACCCGGGGCGCCATGCTCCCGAACCCCTTGAGGAACCACGACCAGATCCGGTCGCCGTCCTTGAGCAGGAAGAAGGTCACGAACAGCAGCAGCACGATGGAGGCCAGCACCTCCACCGCCACGGTGGCGCCGGTCAGGACCGTCTGGGTGATCTGGTTGCGCTGGGCGGTGACCTGCTTGCTGATCTCGTCGACCATGCTGGTCAGCTGGTTCGGCTGCAGGTGCAGGGGGCCGGTGTAGAGCCAGTTCTCCACGGACTTGGCGGTCTGGCGCACCTGGTCGACGAGGCCGGGGAACTCGTCGTTGGCGCGGACCCCGATGATCCAGCCGGTGCCGCCGAGCACGGCGAGCGCGATGAGCATGGTGACCCAGGTGGCGTAGATGGGCCGCAGGCCCATCGCGCCGAGCCGCCGCGTGATCGGGAACAGCAGCGCGGTCAGCAGGAGCGCCACGGCGACCGGCAGCACCACGATGCGCAGCGTCGCGATGAACTGCGCGAAGTAGAAGACGGCCCAGCCGATGATGATCAGGCACAGGCTCCACAGCGCGAGGCGGAGCAGCGTGCGCGGCACCAGGCCGGTCAGGCGTTCCCGATCGGAGATCACGGATCCCAGCCTGGCACGCCGGGGTGGGAAATGCGCGGGAGTTACCGGGCCGACACGACCGGACCCGGCACCGGCCCGTCGGGCCGGTGCCGGGTCGTTCGGCGACCTCGGCCGGCCGGGCTCAGCGCTCGGCCGGCGGGCGGGCGATCACCCTGTCCTCGAGGTAGCAGCTGCAGTTACCACATCCTGGCGGCATGACCCGTCCTCCCCTCACCTGTCGTGCCTCGACCGTACGACGGGACGGCCCGACGGAAAGGACAGAGTCGCGGGCGCCGCGGTCAGGTGAGGGCGACCTCCACCAGCAGCTCGCCCCCGCCGGGGTGGAGCACGAACTCGTCGATGACGCCCGCGCCGCACAGGTCGTCCTGTGCCTGCCGCACCAGGTCCACCCGCGCCCCGGTGACGGTCAGCCGGGAGACCTCGGCGCGCATGGACAGGCGGGCGTCGGACTTGGCCTTGCGGACCCGGCCCAGGACCGCGGCCACCGCGGGCAGCAGCTCGGGGTCGCCGCCGCGCAGGGCCGGCTCGGGCCAGGGGGCCCGGTGCACCGAGCCCTCCCGCCACCAGGACCAGACCTCCTCGGTGACGAAGGGCAGGAACGGGGCGAACAGCCGGAGCATGACGTCGAGGGCCTCGCGCAGCGCCGCGTGCGCCGAGCGCGCGGCCGCGCTCGCCCCGCCCGAGCCGGCGCCACCCGAGCCGGTGCCGTCCGAAGCGGTGCCGTCCGAAGCGGCGCCGTCCCCGCCGGAGCCCGAGCCGCCCGGACCGGCGCCGTCCCCGGCCGCGGCGCCCGGGCGCGCGCCGTCGTAGGCCCTGGCCTTGACCAGCTCCAGGTAGTCGTCGCAGAACTCCCAGAAGAACCGTTCGGTCCGCTCCAGCGCGCGGGTGTAGTCGTAGCCCTCCATCGCCTCGGTGGCCTCCCCGACCACCTCCGCGAGCCGGGCCAGCATCGACAGGTCGATCGGCTCGGTCACCTCGCCGCCGTCCTCGCCGAGGCCGAGGACGAACCTGGAGGCGTTCAGGATCTTGATGGCCAGGCGGCGGCCGATCTTGATCTGACCGGTGTCGAAGGCGGTGTCGGTGCCCGGACGGCCGTGCGCGGCCCAGTAGCGGACCGCGTCGGAGCCGTACTGCTCCAGCAGCCCGGACGGGGTGACCACGTTGCCCACGGACTTGGACATCTTCTTGCGGTCGGGGTCGATGATCCAGCCGGAGATCGCGACGTCGCTCCAGGGCAGGGTGCCCCGCTCCAGGTGGCTTCGGGCCACCGTGGAGAACAGCCAGGTCCGGATGATCTCGTGGGCCTGCGGGCGCAGGTCCATCGGGAAGACCCGGTCGAACAGGTCGGGGTCGCGCTCCCAGCCCCCGGCGATCTGCGGTGTGAGCGAGGAGGTGGCCCAGGTGTCCATGACGTCGGGGTCGGCGGTGAAACCGCCCGCCTTGCCGCGCTGGTCCTCGGTGTAGCCGGGTGGCGCGTCACTCGCGGGGTCCACCGGCAGCGCGGACTCCGGCGGCGTGATCGGCGCGGAGTGGTCGGGCTCGCCCTCGGCGTCCAGCGGGTACCAGACCGGGATCGGCACGCCGAAGAAGCGCTGCCGGGAGATCAGCCAGTCGCCCGCCAGGCCCTGCACCCAGCCGTCGTAGCGGGCCCGCATGTGCGGCGGGTGCCAGGCGAGCTCCGCGCCCCGCGCCAGGAGCGCGTCGCGCAGCGCCTCCTCGCGCCCGCCGTTGCGGAGGTACCACTGCCGGGTGCTGACGATCTCCAGGGGGCGGTCCCCCTTCTCGTAGAACTTCACCGGGCGCCGCACCGGCCTTGGCTCGCCCTCCAGGTCGCCCGAGGCCCGCAGCAGCTCCACGATCCGCTCGCGGGCGCCGTGCGCGGTCCTGCCGGCCAGCTCGGCGTACGGCCCGGCCGGCACGCCCTCGGGGGCGTCCGGCAGCAGCCTGCCGTCCCAGCCGACGACCGGGCGGGTGGGCAGGCCCAGCTCGCGCCACCACACGACGTCGGTGACGTCGCCGAAGGTGCAGATCATCGCGATGCCCGACCCCTTGTCGGGCTCGGCCAGGTGGTGGGCCAGCACCGGCACCTCGACGTCGAACAGCGGGGTCCTGACCGTGGTGCCGAACAGCGGCCGGTAGCGCTCGTCGTCGGGGTGGGCGACCAGCGCGACGCAGGCGGGCAGCAGCTCGGGACGGGTCGTCTCGATCCAGACGCGGTCGCCGAAGCCCCTGGCCCGCTGCTCCCGCGAGAGCGTGAAACCCACCCGGTGGAAGGCGCCCGGCCACTCGCGGTCCTCCAGCTCGGCCTGGGCCACGGCGGTGCGGAAGGTGACGTCCCAGAGCGTGGGCGCCTGGGCCACGTACGCCTCGCCCCGGGCCAGGTTGCGCAGGAAGGCCCGCTGGGAGGCGGCGCGCGCGGCGGTGCCGATGGTGGCGTACGTCAGCGACCAGTCCACCGACAGGCCCAGGCGGCGCCAGAGCTCCTCGAACGCCTTCTCGTCCTCGACCGTGAGCCGCTCGCACAGTTCGATGAAGTTCCCGCGCGAGATCGGGACCTGCCGCTTGGCGTCGGGCCGTGCGGGCGGTTCGAACGAGGGGTCGTAGGCGATGGAGGGGTCGCAGCGCACGCCGAAGTGGTTCTGCACCCGGCGCTCGGTGGGCAGGCCGTTGTCGTCCCAGCCCATGGGGTAGAAGACCTCACGCCCGCGCATCCGCCGGAAACGGGCGATCGTGTCGGTGTGGGTGTAGGAGAAGACGTGGCCCACGTGCAGGGAACCGGAGACGGTCGGCGGCGGGGTGTCGATCGAGTAGATCTCCTCGCGCGTGCGCGACCTGTCGAACCGGTAGGTCCCCTCGGCCTCCCAGCGGCCCGCCCATACCGACTCCAGGCCGTCGAGAGTCGGTTTCTCGGGCATGGGCGCGGTGCGCGGTCGCTGTTGTGTCATGCCGCCCTATGGTATGGCTTCACGCGGGGCGGCGCTGGAGGAGACTAGGGTTGCGAGGCGGACCGCGAACGGGAGGACCACATGGCCGACAACACCGAGAAGCAGGACATGGCGTGGAAGGCCATCGGCGGCCTGCTGGGCCTGGCCACGGCCTGGGGCGCCAGGAAGGTCATCGGCTTCGCCTGGGAGAAGGTGACCGGCAGGAAGGCCCCCATCGACAACGAGTCGCTCGACACCGGCCTCGGCGAGGCGATCGGTTACGCCGTGGTGATGGGGGTCGGAATGCAGGTGACGCAGATCGTGGTGGCCCGCACCGCCAGGAAGCGCTACGACGCCTGGAGGGCGGTCAAGGCCGCGGCCAAGGACGTCACCGGCTGACGGCCGGCTGACCGGCGGCCGAGGGTCGGCTGACCGGCGGGCTCCGGGGGCCGCGCCCCTCACCGGAACGGCGAGGACGCGGCCCCCGGGCCCGGCGGACGTCTCAGGACGCCTCCAGCGCGGCCAGGAACTCCTTGGCCCAGCGGTCCACGTCGTAGGTGGCGACCCTGCGGCGCAGCGAGCGCATCCGGCGCGACAGGTCGTGCGGCGTGGCCCGCATCGCGGCCAGCATGGCCCGCTTGAGGCCGTCGACGTCGTAGGGGTTGACCATGAACGCCTGGCGCAGCTCGTCGGCCGCCCCGGCGAACTCGCTGAGCACCAGAGCGCCGCGCAGGTCGTTGCGGCAGGAGATGTACTCCTTGGCGACCAGGTTCATGCCGTCGCGCAGCGGCGTGACCACCATCACGTCCGCGGCCAGGTAGAGCGAGGCCAGCTCGTCGCGGCCGTAGGACTGGTGCATGTACTGCACCGGCTGCTGCCCCAGCTCGCCCTGCTCGCCGTTGATCCGCCCGACCTGCAGCTCGATCGAGTCGCGCAGCCGCATGTACTCCTCGACCCGTTCCCGGCTCGGCGTGGCGATCTGGACGAACGCCGCCTCGCCCGGTTTGATCGTCCCCTCCGACAGCAGCTCGCCGAACGCCTTGAGGCGCTGGCCGATGCCCTTGGTGTAGTCGAGCCTGTCCACGCCGAGCAGCATGCACTCCGGGTCGCCCAGCTCGGCGCGGATCTCCCTGGCGCGGGCGATGATGTGCGGCTCCCTGACCAGGGAGTCGAACTCGCCGAAGTCGACGGAGATCGGGAAGGCCGCGGCCCGCACCACCCGGTCCCCCACCTGGATCTCGTTCTTGTGGTGCTGGTAGCCGAGCAGGATGCGGCAGAGCCGGATGAAGTTGGACGCGCCGCCGGGCCGCTGGAACCCGACCAGGTCCGCGCCGAGCAGGCCCTCGACGAGCTCGCGCCGCCACGGGAGCTGGGAGAACAACTCCACCGGCGGGAACGGGATGTGCAGGAAGAAGCCGATGCGCAGGTCGGGGCGGAGCTTGCGGAGCATGGCCGGGACGAGCTGGAGCTGGTAGTCCTGCACCCACACGACCGCGTTCTCCGCGGCCTCCTCGGCGGCGGCCTGGGCGAAGCGCTCGTTGACGGCGCGGTAGGACTCCCAGGTGACGCGCGAGTAGACCGGGGGGGCGACCACGTCGTGGTAGAGCGGCCAGAGCGTGCCGTTGGAGAAGCCCTCGTAGTAGAGCTCGACCTCCTCCTCCGACAGCGGGACGGGCACGAGCTGCATGCCGTCGTGTTCGAAGGGCTCCAGCCGTTCCCCCGGGGCGCCGTGCCAGCCGACCCACGCCCCCTCCCTGCGCTGCAGGACGGGGGCGATCGCGGTGACGAGGCCGCCGGGGCTGCGCCGCCACATGTCCTCCCCGACCCGGTCGACGGGAAGACGGTTGGCGACGATCACGAACGCGCTGCGGCCCAGCACAGTATTCCTCCAGGTAGTCGAGAGCTTACGTAAAGGACTACCCGTTCAACGAACTTCTATGACTTTCCAGGTGGAAGGGCGCCCCGGTGGATCCTCAGGTCCGCCCGTACGGCGTCGCCGAGCTTGTTGGTGGCGGCGCGGTTGAGGAAACCGCCGGCCACGGCGCCGGTGAGGAAGGGGCCGAAGGTGGTGAGGTGGCGTCCCATGGTGCGCATCAACCGGTTGCGGAGCGCGGTCTTGGCGGCGGTGCCGAGCGCCACGGTCATCGTCCCGGGGGCCATGGGGTCGACGCCGCGCTGCTTGGACCAGGCCATCGCGAAGGCCATGGCGCGCTGGCTGCCGGTGCCGGGGACCTGCATGCCGTACACCTCGTGCAGCTCGGCGATGAGCTTGACCTCGATCGCGGCGACGACCAGGGTCTCGGCGACGAGCTGGGCGGGCGCCGACAGCAGCAGGGGAGGCGCGGCGAACTCGGCCGCGGCGACGGCCCCGCCGATGGCGCCGACGGTCATGGTGGCCTTGGTCGCGGTCCGCACCAGGTCGTCGGCGAGCGCCTCGGAGGTGAGGCCGTGGTGGTGCTCGGAGAGGGTGGCGAGGTCTCGGATGGGGATGCGGGGCGCCACCGCCATGAACACGTCGGTCAGCCAGCGGCCCCGGCCCGCGCCGGACGCCTTGGCCTTCTTCGCCCCCTGGGCGAGTGATCTCGTGAGACGGCCGAGCAGCCTTCGCCGCTCGGCCCCGTCCATGTCGCCGGGCTCGGCGAGCCTGCCGACGATCTCCGCCACTTCCCGTTCAGGCGCGCCGGCCTCCGCGGCTTCCCGTTCGGGCGCGCCGGCCGACTCCCGGGCCGTGAAGTCGTCCGGCGCGGCACCGGTCTGCCTGTTCTCTGACGTCATGTCTCGGAACCTCCTCAAGGCTGTCTGAGCGCCCTACCCGCGAGGGGAGGGACACACCTCGGACAGCCGTCGGAATCGTCGTCAGGCCGCGCACTCCCGGCAGATCTGCTGGTTGTTCCTCTCCACGGCGAGCTGGCTGCGGTGGTGCACCAGGAAGCAGCGCGCGCAGGTGAACTCGTCGGCCTGACGAGGAATCACCCGGAGCGAGAGCTCCTCGTTGGACAGGTCCGCGCCCGGCAGTTCGAGCGATTCGGCGAGATCGGTCTCGTCGATGTCGATGCTGCCCGAGGACTTGTCGGTACGGCGGGCCTGCAGTTCCTGCAGACTGTCCTCGCTGAGGTCGTCGTCTGTCTTGCGTGGACTGTCGTAGTCGGTAGCCATCGGTCTGCTCCATCCCCCTCATCTATCTGTCTGCGCTCACTCGCGCGTGTGTAACGTTCGAGAGGCACGGCTTGTGCCCGATCCGCCAGAGAGATTCCTGCTTCGGTACCCCGCCGGAATGGTCACTGAACCTCCCTACACGTGAGGGACGTACTGCCAATGGCCACGGTTAGCCAAATATGGCGTAAACCACAGCATCGGCGGCATGCACCACCGTGTTCGACGGCACATCCAACCACATGTACGGCGCGAACGAGACGCCCCCCGCCGGATCAACGTGGCTGAAGTCGCACGGTGACCACCAGCCCTCCTCCGTCCCTGGGCAGGGCGGTCACGTTGCCCCCGTGGGCCCGCACGATCGCGCGGACGATGGAGAGCCCGAGCCCCGCCCCCTTGCCGGAGTCGACCCGGTCGGCGTTGAGCCGCCGGAAAGGCTCGAAAAGGCTGTTCACCTCGTACGCGGGCACGTGCGGCCCCGTGTTGGCCACCTGAACAACCAAGGCACCCTCCGTCATTCCCGTCCTCACCCACAGACGTCCGGATTCGGGAAGGTTGTGCTTTATGGCGTTCTCCACGAGATTGGCCACGCACCGCTCCAGCAGGACCGGGTCGCCGACGGTCTCGGCGGCGCGCAGCTCGGCGGTCACGGCGACCCCGGCCTCCTCGGCCCGTACGGCGAGCTGGTCGACGGCCGTCTCGGCCACGTCCTTCATGTCCACCGGCTTGCGCACGCTCAGCTCGCGCTCGCTCCTGGCCAGCAATAGCAGGCCCTCGATCAGGCGCTCGTTGCGGGCGTTGACCTCCAGCAGGGTACGGCCCAGCGCCTTGAGGTCGCCCGAGGCCTCGGGGTCGCCCAGGGCGATCTCCAGGACCGTCCGGTTGATCGTCAGGGGGGTGCGGAGCTCGTGCGAGGCGTTGGCCACGAATCTTCGCTGGGTGTCGAAGGCCACGTTGAGCCTGGTGAGCATCGCGTCGAAGGTGTCGGCGAGCTCCTTGAGCTCGTCGTCGGGGCCCTTGAGGTCGATCCGCTCGTGGGCGAGGGTGGAGCCCGACAGCTTGCGGGCGGTGGCGGTCATCTGCTGGATGGGCTTGAGCGCCCGGTCGGCGACGATGTAGCCGATGATGACGGCCAGGATGCCGATGCCCAGCAGGGCCAGCACCGAACGGGTCAGCATGTCCTTCTGCACGCCGGTGATCGCGACGTGCTGCTGCCAGTACCACCGCCGCTTGAACTCGGCCTCGATCTCGCTCGGCACCCCTTCCACGTCGAAGGGGAAGGGAGGCCACGCCGAGTAGAGCGACCAGCCCACCAGGAGGTAGATCACGGTCATGAGCAGGGCCCCGGCCGTGAAGAACAGCACGGCGTAGGTGAGCGTCAGCCGCCAGCGGATGCTGAGCCGGTCGACGACCGTCCTGGCCCGCTCCACGAGGGTGCGCCGTACCGGGGAGGCGCCCGCCGGGGGCGGCCCGTCCCAGGCGGGCGGGCCGGTCGGCGGCGGGGGACGGTCGGCGGGTCCCTTGCCCGTCATCGGCCCCAACGGCCCCGCCGGCCCCACCGGCCCCACGGGTCCTCCCGGCCCCACCGGTCCCGCAGGTCCCACCGGTCCCACCGGCTCCGAGGAGAGGTGCTCGGCCTTCCAGGCGCTCCGCTCGGAGTGCGGGCTGATCATCGGGTGGGTCGGCACGGACTCCCTGCCCTCGCCCGCCGGGACGAAGGTGGGGTGCTCCTCTCCCCCGCCTGCCGGAGCGCTCACAGCTTGTACCCGACTCCGGGCACCGTCTCGATCACCTGGGGCTCGCCCAGTTTCTTCCTCAGCGTCATCATGGTGACGCGCACCACGTTGGTGAACGGGTCGATGTTCTCGTCCCACGCCTTGTCCAGCAGGTCCTCCTGGCTGACGACCGCCCCTTCGGCGCGCATCAGCTCCTCCAGGACCGCGAACTCCTTCTTGGTGAGCGCGATCTCCTCGCCGTCCCTGCTGACCAGGCGCTTGCCCGGGTCCAGGCGTACCCCGGCCCGCTCCAGCACCGGCGGGAGCGCCGGGGCCGAGCGGCGGCCGAGCGCCCGCACCCGCGCCACGAGCTCGATGAACACGAAGGGCTTGGCCAGGTAGTCGTCGGCGCCCAGGCCCAGCCCCTCCACCTTGTCGTCGACGTCCCCGGAGGCGGTCAGCATCAGGATGCGCGACGCGGTACGGGAGGCCACCAGCCGGCGGCAGACCTCGTCCCCGTGCACCTTGGGCAGGTCCCTGTCCAGGACGACGACGTCGTAGTCGATGTAGCCGGTCCGCTCCAGCGCGCCGGCGCCGTCGTAGGCCACGTCCACGGCCATCGCCTCGCGCCGGAGCCCGGTCGCGATCGCGTCGGCGAGCACCCGCTCGTCCTCAACCACAAGCACTCGCATGGCCTATGGCACCTCCCGTCACATTCCATGGGCAGCCGCTGGAACGGCTCTCCATTGTCACCCCGGCCCCTGTAAGCACACGGTAAGGCCCCCGTGCGAGCACTGCGCGTGATGTCGGGAACACATAGGTTTATCGCTCTGTTCACCGTGGGTACAGCCGGTTCCAGTCCCTGCCGCGCTACTTTCCATCCCCTGAGACCGTGAGAAAGAAGGTGAGATGGGCGAGTTCACCACCACAATCGAACACCGCCTCGACCAGGCCCACAGGAGTCTGCAGGAGGCCCGGTCCACCGGCGACGAGTACCTCGCCGACACCCTCACCGCCGAGATCGAGGATCTCCACCGTCTGGCCTCGGACAACGGCGTTCCCCTACAGCGCTGACGCACGTGAGGGCCCCCCGGCCGGGCCGGGGGGCCCTCACGTGCCCCGGGGCCCGCGGGGGGCCGGCGGTCAGGCGTCGCGTTCCGGGTCGAGCGGGAGCAGCAGGTCGTGCAGCTCCTCGAACAGGCCAGGTGCCGCGCAGAGCGTCAGGCCGGGGTTGGCCCCCTTTCCCTCCAGCCCGCCGACCCGCGCCCCGGCCTCGGCGGCGATCAGGCCCCCGGCCGCGTAGTCCCACTGCTGGGGGCCGCGCTCGTAGTAGCCGTCGACCCGCCCGGCCGCCACCGCGCACAGGTCCGAGGCCGCCGAGCCGCCCCGGCGGATGTCACGCACCCGTGGCAGCACGTGGCGCAGCACCTCGGCCTGCACCGCGCGCCGCCCGGTCCCGTAGCCGAACCCGGTGGCGATCAGGGCCTGGTCCAGGGGCACGCCGGTGTTGCAGCTCAGCCGCTCCCCCGACAGCCACGCGCCCCGGCCCCTGACGGCGGTGAACACCTCGGCGCGGGGCACGATGTTGACCACCCCGGCGATCACCTCGCCGTCCACCTCCACCGCGATGCTGACCGCCCACTCGGGCACCCCGTACAGGAAGTTGACGGTCCCGTCGATCGGGTCGACGATCCAGCGGACCCTGCCGTCGCCGGTGGGGCCGCCCTCCTCGCCGAGGATCGCGTCGTCGGGCCTGACCGCCTTGATCCTGTCCCTGATCAGCTCCTCCGAGGCCCGGTCCAGGGCCGTCACCACGTCGGTGGGGCTGGACTTGGTGATCAGCACCTCGGGCCGGGCCGGCCGCTTGGCCAGCAGCATCTCACCGGCCTCCCTGGCGATCTCCTCCGCCAGCCTGCCGAAGGTCACCGCACTGTCCACGATCCGCTCACCGTTCCTCGCTCGCTCCGCCGGGTTCCCGCGGCGGCGCCGCGGCTCCCGTCCCCACCCGTCCCGCCGGATCCGGGTGGGCCCTTCGTCGTGCCGCGTTCGCCGGGGTTCCCGCCCGGCCCGGGGCGCGGCCCCCCATCGTCCCACCGGATCCGGCCGCGCCCGCCGTACCCGCCGCACCCGCCGGGTGCGGCGGGTGAGGCGGGTGAGGCGGGTGAGGCGGGTGAGGCGGGTACGGCCGGACGCGGCGGGTACGCGATCACGAGAGCGATTCCGGCCGCTTCCACTCGCCGCCGAGGACGTGCTGCTCCAGGAAGGCCAGGACGGTCTCGTACCATACGACCGCGTTCCCGGGCTTGAGCACCCAGTGGTTCTCGTCGGGGAAGTAGAGGAACTTCGACTCCACCTCCGAGCGCCGCAGGTCCCACCACAGGCGCAGCGCCTCGCCGATGGGCACCCGGTAGTCCTTGTCCCCGTGGACGACCAGCATCGGGGTGGTGATGTTCTCCAGCGACAGGTGCGGGGAGAGCCTGGTGTACAGCTCGCCGCCCGGGGAGCCGAACTCCCGCTGCCAGTACATGGACGCGTCCGTGGTGCCGGCGAACTGGTCGAGGTTCCACAGCGAGGCGTGGGTGACGATCGCCCCGAACCTGTCGGTGTGCCCGGCGACCCAGTTGGCCATGTAGCCGCCGAAGGAGCCGCCCATGGCGCCGATCCTGCCGGCGTCGATCTCGGGCAGCTCCAGCGCGGCGTCGGTGATCGACATCAGGTCGGCGTGGGTGCGCGGGCCCCAGTCGGCCCAGCCGCGCCGGATCATCTCCGGCCCGTACCCGGTGGACAGGCACGGGTCGGGCAGCAGCACCGCGTACCCGCGCGCGGCCATGATCCACGGGTTCCAGCGCCAGGACCAGTCGTTCCAGCTGCTCAGCGGGCCGCCGTGGATCCAGAGCAGCATCGGGGCCGGGGCGTCGCCCGAGGCCCCCTCGGGCAGCACCAGCCAGGCCCTGATCTCCGCGCCGTCGTCGGCGGTCGCGGTGACCTCGGTGAGGGTGCCCGGCGTCCCCGGCCCGGGGGCCGGCGAGGCCAGGTACCCGAGCGTGCCGTCCGCGGCGATCCTGACCGGCGTGGCGGGGGCGTCCACGGCGCCGCGCAGCGCGTACACGACGCCGTCGGGCGCCACGTTGAGCGAGGAGTACGCCCCGTCGTCGGGGGTGAGCCGCTGCGGCGCCGCGCCGTCGGCGGCGACCCGGAAGACCGGCCGCCTGCCGAGGTGGTCGGCGGCCACGAACAGCGAGCGGGAGTCGGGCGCCCAGGCGAGGTCGGCCGGCCAGAGCTCCCCGCCCGCCGGGTGGCCCTCGCCTGTGGCCAGGTCCACGATCCACAGGGTGGTCTCGGGGATCCGCTCGGTGGTGGCGTGCCCGACGCGCACGCACGCGACCAGGCGGCCGTCCGGGGAGATCCTGACGGGCCCCTCGAAGTCGTGGCCGTCCTGGCCGGCCAGGACGCGCCGGTCGCCTCCCTCCGTCACGGGGATCACGACCAGCTCGGAGCGGAGCTCTCCGTGCGGCAGCGGCACCTTCCAGGTGGTCACGACGGCGGAACCGTCCGGCGTCACGGCGTAGGAGGCCTCGTCGTCCAGGGCGCGGCCCGGCCGCGGGGTGAGGTCCCTGACCTCGGCCAGCCGCTCGGCGTCCCCCAGGACGCCCGCGAACAGCCGCGTCTCGCCCGGCCCGAGGTCGTGGTCCCAGTAGCGCACCGGGTAGTCCTCGTGCAGGATCGCGCTGATCCCGGCCTCCTTGCGCGCCTTGCGCCGCTCGGCCTCGTCGGCCTCGTCGCCCGGGAGCACGTCGGAGCCGAAGACCACGGTCGTCCCGCCGGCGGCGAACCCGGTCACGCCACCGGGCCTGGAGGCGATCCGCCGGGCCTCGCCGCCCGCCGCCGGCAGCAGCCACAGGGCTCCGACCTCCTCGTCGGGGTCCTTGACCGTGGGGTCGGGCCGGCGCGACCCGAAGAGCAGATCACCCGTCCGGGTGAACTCCGCCCCGGCCTCGCCCTTGACCGACCGCGTCAACCGGCGCGGCCGGTCGCGGTCATCCAGGGGGACCTCCCACAGGGAGGTTCCGTACGATCTCCCATCGGGGTCGAGCGCCTGGACCGTACCGGCCAGGCGCGTTCCATCGGGGGACAGGCGCAGGGACACCATCCGCGGTACGCCGACATAGTCGCGGATGTCGTTGAATGGAGTCACGGATTCGAACCTACCCGGCGATCGTTCCCGGGCAAGCGCCCCGCGGGTATGCATCCGCCGGCCCCGCCGGTGACGAATGACTCAGGGTGAGCATGCGAGAGAACACCCGGGCATGCGGTTTGATGAATGCCATGGGGAACTACGACGCGCTTCTCGTCGTCTCGTTCGGGGGACCGGAGAAGCCGGACGACGTGATGCCGTTCCTGGAGAACGTGGTGCGGGGGCGCGGCGTCCCGCGTGAGCGGTTGCTGGAGGTCGAGAAGCACTACCAGGACCTGGGCGGCGCCAGCCCGATCAACCAGCAGTGCCGCGACCTGATCGCGGCGGTGGAGCCGACCGTCGACCTGCCGATCTACTGGGGCAACCGCAACTGGCACCCGTTCCTGGAGGACACGCTCCGCCGGATGGCCGACGACGGCGTACGCAGGGCGGCGGCCTTCGTCACCTCGGCCTACGGCTCCTACTCGGCCTGCCGGCAGTACCGCGACGACATCGCGCGCGCCCGGGCCGCCGTGGAGGGCGCCCCGGAGATCGTCAAGCTCCGCCACTTCTTCGACCATCCCGGGTTCCTCGCGGCGATGACCGACCACACCCGCCAGGCGCTGGACCGCCTGCCGGAGGGGCTCCGCGAGGACGCCCGGCTGGTCTTCACCGCGCACAGCATCCCGACCTCGATGGCCGAGACGGCCGGGCCCGAGGGCGGCCTGTACGAGGCGCAGCTGCGCCGGGCGGCCTCGCTGGTCACCGACGCCGTCGGCGGCGGCCGCGCGTGGGACCTGGTCTGGCAGAGCCGCAGCGGCGCGCCGCACATCCCGTGGCTGGAGCCCGACGTCTGCGACCACCTGGAGAAGATCGACGCCCCGGCGGTGGTGCTGGTGCCGATCGGGTTCGTCTCCGACCACATGGAGGTCGTCTACGACCTCGACGTGGAGGCCGCCGGGACGGCGGAGCGGATCGGCCTGCCGCTGGTGCGGGCGGCCACGGCGGGCGTCCACCCGAGGTTCGTCTCGATGGTCGGGGAGCTGCTCGCCGAGCCGGAGCCGGTGGCGTGCCCGGCGACCTGCTGCCCGGCGCCCCGGCGCCGCCCGTCGTAGCCGGCGGGCCGCGTCAGGGGCGTCAGGGGCGTCAGGGGTACGCGGCGGCGTACCCCCGGGAGACGGCCATCACCTTGGCCACGTAGGACCAGGAGTGGTTGTAGAACCAGACGGCCTTCTCCAGCTTCCTGCCGCCCTGGCCCGCCCCGTTGGCGCACAGGTAGTTGGCCGCCCCCGGCACCGCGTCGTAGGGGCTCCAGATGTCCGCGACGCCGTCGCCGTCGCCGTCCACCCCGTACGCCTTCCAGGTGGCGGGCATGAACTGCATCGGCCCCTGCGCGCCCGCCGACGACGGGCCGTTGTTGCGCCCGTGGGAGCTCTCCACCTGCCCGATCGCGGCCAGGACGGTCCAGGAGAGTCCGGGACAGACCTGGGCCGATCTGCGGTAGAGCTCCAGGTAGCTCGCGGGCCTGCCGACCGCGACCCGCTTCGCCCTCCCGCCGCCCGTGGCGGCCGTGCCCGTACCGGTGTCGCCGCTGCCGCCGCCCGTCCCCTTCCGTCCGGCGGCGTTCTCGCCGGTGGCCGCGGTCGTGCTCCCGCCGGCCTCGCGGGTGGTCGCGGCGCCGGCCGCGCGGCCGACCGTGACCACCTGGGCGCCGGGGCCGAGCAGTTCGCCCACCCGCGTCCTGAGGGCGGCGGTGGCCTTCTGGGGGGCGTGCACGAGCAGTGCCACGCCCGGCAGCAGGCTCAGCCGGCGGCCGGTCTCCCGCGACACGACGCCGTCCACGCCGGGCAGCCCGAAGACCGCCGAGGCCGCGACGCGCAGCCGGGGACCGCCGTCCACCTGGTAGTGCGAGCCGAGGGCCAGGCCCAGGCGGCGTACCGCCGAGGCGTCGGCGACGAGGTCACCGGCCGCGAGGGCGCTCCAGAGCGCCGGTTGGCCGGCCACCCCCGGGGACGTCCAGGGGCGGAAGCGGGCGGGGTCCACCGCGATGAGGTTGACCCCCACCCCGGCGACCTTGACCACTCCCCCGTCGAAGGCGTCGGTCTTCCAGACGTGCCTGAGCCGGGAGATGTCCGCCCTGGTCCGCTCCGTCAGCGTCGAGGGGGAGACGACCATCAGGCGGGGCGGGGTGGGGGACGCGCCCGGGCCCGGATCGGCGCCGGGCGTGGTGGCGGGGCCGGCGGCGGGGCCGGCGGCGGGGCCGGCGGCGGGGCCGGCGGCGGGG
>NZ_JBFABE010000073.1:0-8386 GCF_040640155.1 Streptosporangium sp. NPDC023615 | reverse complement strand
GGCGGGGCCGGCGGCGGGGCCGGCGGCGGGGCCGGCGGCGGGGCCGGCGGCGGGGCCGGCGGCGGGGCCGGCGGCGGGGCCGGCGGCGGGGTTCGTCCCCGGTTCGGCGGACGGGGAGGGGGTGGAGGTGACGACCGGTTCGATCGCCGCCAGGTCCCGGATCCGCGCCTCGGCGGCGGCCCCCCGGGGTGCCTGGGGGACACCGGGGGCGATCAGCAGCAGGACGACGGAGCCGAGGGCGACGAGGGCGGTGACGATCAGCATCGCTGGGACGAGGAATCGCGACCCGGGAAGGCGTGACACTGCCCCCACACTAGTTCCCGGGCGCGGCGGAGGGGACCGTTGCCGGCGAAGTCGCGCCCCTGTCGCCCGGCCCCGTCCCCCGGTCGTCGTCCCGGACCTGTCGTCCGGCCTGCGGGCCCTGTCGCCAGGCAGCAATCATGAGTACTCTTCATATTCGCCGACGGAGCCGGCGAACCGGTGAACCGGCGACGACCCGTGTGCCGCGGGCGGGTCGCCTCGCGCCCGGGAGCCCCGCGTCCCGTGCCCGGCCAGACCCGCGGGGCAGGAGTCGAGCATGGCCGAGACCTTCCGCAACTGGGCCCGCAACCAGTCCGCCACCCCCGCGGAGATCCGTACCCCGGCCGACGCCGGTGAGGTCTCGCGGGCCGTGCGCGACGCCGCCGCGGCGGGCCGCCGGGTACGGATGATCGGCAGCGGGCACTCGTTCACCGGGGTGGCCCTGACCGACGGCCTCCTGCTCCGCCCGGAGGCGCTGGCCGGGATCCGCTCCACCGGGGAGGGCCGGGTCACGGCCGGGGCGGGGACCACCATCCGCGCGCTCAACGCCGAACTGCACCGGATGGGCCTGGCCCTGGCCAACATGGGCGACATCGACGCCCAGACCGTGGCCGGGGCCGTCCAGACCGGCACCCACGGCACCGGCCGGGACGTCGGCGGCCTGGCCGACCAGATCCTGGCCCTGGAGCTGGTGCTGGCCGACGGGGAGATCGTCACGGTGCGCGGCGACGGCGACGGCACGATCCGCGGGGTGGCCGAGCGGGACCTGTTCGACGCCGCCAGGGTGGGCCTGGGCGCGCTCGGCGTGATCACCGCGGTCACCTTCCGGGTGGAGCCGTCCTTCCTGCTGCGCAGCACCCGGGAACCGATGTCCCTGACCTCGATCCTCGCCTCGCTCGACGAGCTGACCGGCGGCAACGAGCACCTGGACTTCTTCTGGATGCCGCACACCGACACCTGCCTGACCAAGCGCAACAACCGCAGCCCCGGCCCGGCCCGGCCGCCGGGCGCGTTCAAGTACTGGCTCGACAACCACTTCATGGAGAACACCCTGTTCGGCGCGGTGTGCGGGATCGGCGGGCGCTTCCCGGGCGCCGTCCCCCGGCTGAACGCCCTGTCGGCCGCGGCGCTGTCGGTCTCCACCCACACCGACGTCTCGCACCGGGTCTTCGCCAGCGTGCGCCGGGTGCGTTTCCTGGAGACGGAGTACGCCATTGCGCGCGAGCACCTCGGCCAGGCCCTCGCCCAGGTCCGCGACCTGGTGGAACGACGCGACTGGAGGATCACCTTCCCGGTCGAGGTGCGGGTCTCCCCGGCCTCGGACGCCTGGCTCTCCACCGCCTACGGCAGGCCCTCGGCCTACATCGCCTGCCACGTCTACCGGCCGACGCCCAACCCGGCCTACTTCGAGGGCGTCGAGGAGATCATGACGGCGCTGGGGGGACGGCCGCACTGGGGCAAGCTGCACACCCGCGACGCCGCCTACCTGGCCACGGTCTACCCCCGCTTCGCCGACTTCCTGGCGGTACGGGACGCCCTCGACCCTGCGGGCACGTTCACCAACGACCATCTCGACACCGTCCTGGGCCGGGTCCCGGCGGCGTAGCCGGGCACGCCTCCCCACCGGCGCGCCGCCCGGCCTCGGGCCCGCTCCCCCACCGGCGCGCCGCCCCTCTCCCACAAGCTCCCGGTAAAGGGCGGCGCAAAGGCTCGCTCGAAGAACGACGCGTCCGCGTGTCCGTCGTTGCCCCGGCGCGTACGGGGGGCAGATTCGCAGGGGCCCGCGCCACTCGACCCCGAGGGAGTCCGCTGGAGATGACCTTCTCCCGCCGTCCATGCCCGCAGCCTCCGTCCCGGCCCGTCGTCACGGAGCGCGACGACGGGCCCCCGCACGACGCCGCGACCGCGGCACCCCCCGCCCGGACCGGCGGCCCGGTCCCGTGGTCGCCTTCCGGCTATTGGCGGAAGTCCGCAGCGGTTCCCGGAGTTATCCGTGAGAATCCCTGGAGGACCCCGAAGTCGCTGCTCCAGACAGGTGCCCTGTAATCAGATGAATGGAGCAAATGTGACCGGCGTCACATCGCTGCGAGCCCCATCCAGCAAGGCGATGTTCGGACATGCCGGGTACGGTGCTGGCAGGCAACCGGCACACGCGAGAGACTCAAGGGTCCGGGGGAAGATTGAGCACGACGACGAAGGGACTCGCATGCAGGAGCTCCGGCTCGTCGCGGTGAGTGAGGACGGGACCTATCTCGTGCTGGCGACGGCCGGCCGGGGTACCCGGTTCACGCTGCCCGTCGACGACCGGCTCCGTGCTGCCGTCCGCGGCAACTTCTCCCGTCTCGGCCAGTACGAGATCGAAGTGGAGAGTCCGTTGCGCCCCAAGGAGATCCAGGCCCGGATCCGTGCCGGCGAGACCGCGGAGGAGATCGCCAACACGGCGGGCATCCCGGTCGAGCGCGTGCGATGGTTCGAGGGTCCCGTGCTCCAGGAACGTGAGTACATGGCACAGCAGGCGCAGCGCTGCGCCGTGCGCCTGCCCGGCGACTCCGCTCCCGGTCCCACCCTCGGCGACCTGGTCGTCGAGCGGCTGACCCGTCGCGGCGTGCCCGCCGACGAGATCGAGTGGGACTCCGCCAAGCGGGACGACAACATGTGGCGCATCAAACTCGGCTTCGTGTGGAACGGTCACACGCGCAAGGCCGAGTGGATCTTCGATCCCCGGCGGCGTCACATCACGCCCCACGACGACGAGGCCCTGCGCCTGTCCAGCGGGGAGGACACCGACCCGGTCGAGGACGGCACGGTCACGCCGTTCGTGCCGCGCGTGGCCAAGCTCGCCCCGGTGCCGTCGCTGGCGTCCGAGTCGCTGCACCAGCCCCCCGTGGCCTTCCCCTCGGTCCTGCGCCACGAGCCGCCGGCCCAGCCCCGGCCCGCGTACGCGCAGGTCGAGCCCTCGGCGCCCTCGACGCCCCCGCCCGTCTCGGTGCCGTCGGTGCCGTCGGTGCCGTCGATGCCGTCGCTGCCGCCCGCGGCCTACCAGCAGCCGCCCATGCCCCCCATCCCGGCCGGTTACGAGGCCCCGAGGGTCTCGGTGCCGCCGTTGCGCGCCCCGGACACCGCCGGCCAACCGCCGGACAGGACCGCGGAGCACGCCTCCGCCGCGGCCCAGGGCCCCGAGGCCGTCACGCAGGTACGGCCGCCCGAGCCCGTGCTGCCCGAGCCGTCCACCACGTCCGGGCCGGTTCCGTACGAGCCGGCCGTGTACGGGCCGCCCGCCTCCACGGAGCCGGACCTCGCCCCGCCCGTCTCGCCGCCGTTCGTCCCCGAGACCCCCGTGACGGCGGCCGAGCCGTCCGTGGCCGAGCCCTCCACGCCCGAGCCCTCCACGCCCGAACCGTCCGTGACCGGGCCGTCCGCGTCCGAGCCGTCCGTGACCGGGCCGGTCGTGCCCGAGCCGTCCGCGGCCGGACCTTCCTCCTCGTCCGCTCCGCCCGTGGCCGCGCCGCCGGCCGCGCCGTCCGAGACCGTACCGCCCGCAGACGCGTCCCCCGCCGCGACACCGGCGCCCGAGCCGTCCGAGGCGCCGTTCACGGCGCCGCCCGCGGCCGAACCGCCGGTCACCCCGGCGGGGCCGGAACCCGTCGTGACCCCCTCGCGCCCCGTCGTGGCGGAGACACCCGCCGTGGCGGAGCGGGTCCGGCCACCGGCCGTCGCCGGACCGGAGACCGCGACCCGTCCCGCGGCGGAGGCACCGGCGCGGCCGGAGAACACGCGGGCCCCGGAGACCGTTCCGGCCCCGGAGACCGCCGCGACCGGGGAGACCGGAGCCGCGAAGGACACCGGAGACACCGGAGACACCGGGGGCGCCGGGAACACCGAAAGCCCCCCGCCCCCCACCACGGCCGCTCCCGCGGAGCGGCCCGCCACGCAACAGGCCACCCCGGAACAGGCCACGCCGGAACGAACCGTTCCGGACAGGGCCGTTCCCGCCGCGTCCGCCGCGGATCCCGCCCCCGTACCGGAGACCACCCCGCCGGCGGCGGGACCGGTCGTCCCGGAGGGGCCGATAGCCGTGCCCGCGGCGCGGGTCAGCGCGGACGAACCGGCCAGGACCGAACCGGAGGCACCGGAGGCGGACCCGGCCGGAACGCCGGAGCCCAAGGCCGACAAGCCCGCCGCGGCGGAGAAGCCGGTGGAGCCTCCCAAGCCGGCGCCGGCCCCGACCCCGGCACGGCCGGCCAAGAAGTCCCGCGGACGGCGTGCCTCGGTGCCCACCTGGGACGAGATCATGTTCGGCGCCAGGCGCCAGGACTGACCGCATCTCGCGAGCGGGTGACCGGGGATTCCCGGTCACCCGCTTTCGCGTACGTCAGCCGTTCGCCGAATCAGCGGACGGCGGGGACGATCCGGGCGGCCCCGGCGATCCGTGCCGTACGCCCGGCGACGGCGGCTCGACGAGGAACGGGGTGAGCCAGGCGGGGGTGACCTCGGCGGCGAAGGCGGGACCGTCGTCCTCGCCGACGTCGATGGCGGCATAGCCGCCGCTGCCCGCTCCCACGCCCGCCGTCACGGTCAGCAGGCCGGCACGGCGCTGGAACCAGGTCTGGCTCAGTGTCCAGCCGACCACGGCCCGTTCCTCGATCACCGCCTGGGAACGGCGCAGCGACCCCGACCTGACCGACAGCCGGGTGCCGTCGTAGGTGTGGCCGAGGGAGCGGTAGCGGTCGAGGCCGAGCGGGACGCCCAGCACCGCAAGGAGCAGGGCGGGCGCCCCGAGCACCCACCACCATCCCGACCAGAGCTCGACGGCGGCCAACGCGCAGGCGGCGACCACCAGCCAGGGAAAGATCGCCCGGAACAGTCTGCGCCTGCGCGCGGCGGGCGGGTGGGGCCGCAGATCGGTGGCGATCGGGCCGATGGCCTCGCCCACCACGTCGAGCACGATGCCCTTCGGCGCCACCGGCATCAGCTGGCCCCTGGTCTGCGAATCCCCGAGGCCGGTCACGATCGCCCAGGCGCGGCCGAGGCCGGCGCCGCGCTCGGCCGGCCCCTGGACGAACTCGAACCCGCGGACCCTGCGCCGTTCCAGCGACACGCTCCGGCGCGTGATCAGGCCGCGACCGGCGATCAGGTACCCCTCGCGGGCCCGGAGACTGAAGTCCCAGTTGAACACCGCGTACATGACCGCGCCGACCACCGGCATGGCCAGGATGAGCACCACCAGGGCCGCGACGAGGAAGGGCGGGTGCTCCCAGAGCCACTCACCCGCGCCGACCAGGACCCGCCTGTCGATCCCGAACTCGGTCCCCAGCTGGAAGGCCAGGCCCACGGCACCGGCCACCAGCGCGAAGGGGGTCAGCAGGTAGGCACCGGAGAGCGGGCCGTACACGAGCCACTTGCGCGGCAGCACGAAGAACACCCGTTCGGGAGTGGTGTCCCCCACCTCGTGGCGGACCGTCCCGGCCCCGGTGTCCGTCCCCGGCCGGGCGGGCACGCCGTCCGCGAGCCCCTCCGGGCCCGCCTCGCCGATCACCTGGTCCGCCCCGCGCGCCTGGACGCGTCTCGCCGTCCGGGCACGCGCGTGCCAGAGCAGCACGGCCTTGAGGCGTTCCCCCTCCTCGACGGTCACCCCGTCGAGTTCGCCCTCCTGCTTGTCGTCGCCGCCCGCGCCGGTGTCGATCCGCAGGACGGAGATGCCGAGCAGGCGGTGCAGCGGCGGAGCGCTGACGTCGACCCCGCGGATCCGCTCCAGCGGGATGGTCCGTACCGACCTGCTGATCAGCGACCGGGTGAGCTCCAGCCGGTCACCGACGACCTGGTAGGTGAAGGTCGCCCAGCGCACCGCCGCGAACGCGACGGAACCGACGACGCCCATGGCCGCCCACACGAACGACCCCGGGGAGAACCCGCCGATGAACAGCACGCCCGCCAGCGGCACGAAGAGCGAGGGCAGCATCCGGATCGGATCGGTCAGCAGCACCTTCGGGCTGAGCCGCAACGGCGCGCCGGTCGGCGGCCCGTCCCCCTCTCCGCCCGGTCCCTGCGGCGACAGGCCCCCGGCCCCGGGTGCCACGGCGGGGACGTCGGGTCCCGGCCGCGCGGCGGGGCCTGCGGCAACGGGTCCCGGGATGAGGTCCCCGGGACCGGCCGGACTCTCCGGCCCCCGCGGTCCGGGGGTCTCCGGACCGGGAGTCTCCGGACCGGGAGTCTCCGGCCCCGGCGTCCGCGAACCGGGGATTCCACGCTCCGGCGGCCCGGCCGGTGGCTGATCGGCGGCGGGTCCGGTCATGTCGCGTCGTCCCTGAGCTCTTCCGCGCGGCGGGCGAGCCCCTCGGCCAGTTCGGCGGCGACCTCGTACTCGAGGCCCTTGATCGTGGACGAGCCGGCGTGCGAGGCGGTGCGGATCTCGACCGTGGCCAGGCCCAGCATGCGTTCGATCCAGCCCTGCGCCTTGTCGACCGTCTGGATCCTGCTGACCGGGACGAACACCCATTCCCTGCTGATCCAGCCGGAACGCGCGTAGACCACGTCCTCGCTGAGCTCCCACCTGTGCACGGCGTACCGCCAGAAGGGTTCGACGATCATTCCGGGGATGAGCAGCACCAGGATGATCCCCGGCAGCCACCAGATGTTGTCGAGCACCCACACGGGCAGCCAGGACCAGCGATCCTCGTCGATCCACCGGGCGAGGAAGAAGGAGCCGACGGCCAGGAGCACGGACCAGAACAACCCCTCCAGCAGCCACATGACGATGGCCTTGCGCGAGACGGGATTGGCGGGGTCACGCAGGGAGAAGCGGTCACGTCCGGGGCCGCCTCGGCGGCGCCCGGCCGAACGATCGGACTCCCACGCCTCCTGCGAGGCGGTGTTGTGCTCATCGGCGCGGTCACTCACGCTGCCAGCCTAAACGCTCTTGTCCCGGCGGGTGGCCCGACGCCTGCCGGGGAACGGCCGCTGGAACGGTCCGGGGTCACGGACGTCACACCCGCGGGAACGAGCCCGGGTCGCGGACGTCACGCCCACCGGGACGACCCGGCGGCCCCACCCACGCCACCCACCGCACCCACAGGGGCGCCGCCCCGTGGACCGTCCCGCGTGCCCGGCCGAGGACCGTTCCGGCCAGGTCCTCGGCGAGCGGGCCGGAGACATTTCCGGCCGGCCCCGAAGCGAGGGACCGGAAGGCCGGGAAATGTCGGTGGGACGGTACATGCTGTGAGATCCGCCACTACGAGAGGGGCTGAACGATGACCTATGCCATACGGGCCGAGGGCCTGGTGAAACGCTACGGTGAGACCCGCGCGCTGGACGGGGTCGATCTTCTCGTCCCCCAGGGTCGCCTGCTGGGCGTGCTGGGTCCCAACGGCGCCGGCAAGCCGACTGCCAAGGTATGACCCCTAAGTGTGACAGCATTGTTATGGATCTCCGCAGGTCAAGGCGTTGAGAGCTTATGGGGCGCTTGCCCGCACCTCCGCCTAGCCTGATCATCCCGTCTGCCTCGACCCACCGCGTAGCGGCAGCGGGCCGGTAACGGAGGATCAAGCCCGTCTTCCCGTGTACGTCAACCGGCCGCCGTTCCTTGATCATTGGATGCCAACGGTCACAGACGGGCTTGATCCGTAGGCGCCGGTCTGCTGGGCTCTGCCTGGGGCGTGGCAGACGGGATGATCAGGCAACCAACCCCAGCCACTTCGTTACCCGCGCGTCTGTCCGCTCGCGCGCCCCTCCCCATCCCGGAGTGGAGCGCCCCCACCGGAGGTACCTGCTTCCGCTATTGCGGACATGAGGGCGGGTCAGAACTCGTCGTATCCAGAGACTTGGCCGATGGGGAAGATGTGCCTGTTCGCGGCACAGATCGTTTCCAGGACGTGGATGGGCGTTCCCTCGCTGGAGTAGCTGGACCGAAGGACCTGAACTACCCACTCCCCCGGCTCAAGCTCCAGCGTTTCATACTCGAACGATGTTGGCGGCCGGGCCGTCAGGTTCTCTTCCGCGTGGCCAAAGGTGTAGCCGAGAGCTGTCAACGCTGACGGTCGCGTCCTCGGAGCGGTGTAAAAGGCTCGACGAGGTAGGTGCCGCGGGCTGA
>NZ_JBFABE010000072.1:0-40201 GCF_040640155.1 Streptosporangium sp. NPDC023615 | reverse complement strand
AGGATGTCCACCCCGGGCGCCGCCACCAGGACGGAGGGGTTCCGGTTGGAGAAGGCCCTCCCCGGGTGGGGAGGGCGGGGCCTCGGGTTCGCGGGGTTCTCACCCCGTTCCCGGGCCCCCGTGGGGGGGTGGGGGCCCGGGATCAGCCGACTACGGAAGCGCCGGGTAGGCGTTCTGCAGGAGCTGACGGAACTGGGCGGAGAACCACTGGCCGGCGATGGGGGCGTCCGGCAGGGCGCCGCTCATGTTGTGGCCGTTGCGCTCGTTGCCCTCGTAGGTCGGGTCGCACATCCGGTCGAAGCCCTTGCCCTCGTCGTTCGGGATCACCTTGCTGGCGCCGTCGGACTCACCCGGAGGCTTGACCCACACGTAGGCGTCCAGACCCGGGGCGGGGTTGGCCTGCGGGCGCTCGCCCAGACCGGCACCGCTCTGGTTGCACCAGTTGCCGGCGTGGAACCGGCGGTCGACGCGGGACTGGTCGACGAAGGTGTTCAGCACGTTGGAGCTGCTCGGAGCGGCCGGGCGGGCCGCGCCTCCCCAGCCGTTGCGGGAGGTGTCGATCAGCATGCCGATGTTGGAGTTGAAGCCCTTCTGGATCAGCAGGTTCCTGAACGCCTGGGCGAAGGAGAGCTCGTCGACGTAGAAGTTCCAGTCGACCCACTCGGACTGGCGGATGTTCTGGCCGCCGACGGTGGTGTTGATGGTGAAGTGCGGCTCACGCAGCGCCGAGTAGTTGGCGGTGTTGGTGATGAAGCCGTCCACGCTGCTGTAGCCCGCGGCGGTGCCGGCGACGGTGGTCGCGAACAGGTCGGCGGACGGGCCCATGTTGCTGTCCCAGCCCAGCCAGCCGTGGTGACCGGCGTCGATGTAGGTGTAGACGTTCTTGATCGCGTGCAGCTTGTCGAGGGCGTAGCGGACGCCGTTGACGTAGGCGCCGGAGTCCTTGGCCTCCTGGCACTTGGCCAGGTTGAGGTTGGTGACCAGGTTCGGCAGGGAGTCGATCTCGACGATCGTGGAGATCCGCAGGTTCGCGTACTTCGACTCGCCCATGATCGCGGCGATCGGGTCGATGTACTCGGTCTTGTAGCGGTTCAGGCCGTTCTCGGCGATGAGCAGCTCACCGTTGGAGGCGAGCGCCGAGCAGTCACGGTTGGGCAGGTTGTAGATGACGAACTGGATCGTCAGCGGCTTGCTGCCGTTGGCCGCGTCCTGCTCCAGGGCCTCGTCCAGGTGGGCGCGCAGGCCCATGGCCGAGGAGGAGCCGGCGATCGCGGCGATGCGGTCCAGCCACACGGCGGTGGAGATGTCGGCGACAGCGTCGCCGCCGGGCTCGGCGGCGGCCTTGGCCGACCAGTTCGGGTTCACGTAGCCGTCGGCGCCGGCGTAGGGGTTGTCGACGTGGACCGGGTTGGGGTTGGTGCCGTCGTCGTCGGCCTCGGTCGCGGTGACGGAGGCACCGGTGTGACCGGTGGCGGCGGCCGCGATGGTGGCGGTGCCGTTCGCCTCGTCGGCGTCCTGGGCGGCCGAGACGGTCACGTTCTGCGCCGTGTTCCAGTTGGCCGTGGTGAACGACAGCGTGGAGGGCGAGATGGTGAGGTCGGCGTCACCGGTCTTGGTCAGGGCGACCGAGACGTTGCCGGTCGGCGCCTGGCTGAGCTTGAAGCCGACGGTCTTGGAGCTTCCCTCGGGAACGCTGACCGAGGTCGCGGAGGCGACGATCGACGGGGTCGGGTTGCCGCCGCCGACGGTGAAGGGCACCGCGGAGGTCTCGGTGGACAGCGCCGGGGAGGCGTTGTCGTAGGCCTTGGCCTTGGCGGTGTGCGCGCCGGAGGCCAGGCCGGTCGCGGAGTAGGAGTACGGCGCGGTGGTGTCGGTGTTGACCAGCGTGCCGTCGACGTAGAACTCGACCTTGCTGACCGAGCCGTCGTCGCTCGCGGTGGCCGCCAGCGGCACGGCGGCGCCCGCCTGGTAGGAGGCGCCCGAGGCCGGGCTGGTCAGCGCGACCGTGGGGGGCTGGTTGATGGGGTTCTGCCCGCCGCAGGTGACGCCGTTGACCGTGAAGGCCGTGGGCTTGGGGTTGCTCCCGGTGGAGATTCCGTTGAAGCCCATGCTGGTGGAGGCGCCGGTGGCGAGCGAGCCGTTCCAGGCGAGGTTCTTCGCGGTGACCTGGGTGCCCGTCTGGGACCAGGTGGCCGACCAGCCCTGCTGGAGGGTCTGCCCGCCGGTGAAGGCGAAGCCGAGGGTCCAGTTGGTCAGCGGGTCACCGAGGTTCTTGAGGGTGACGTTGGCGGTGAACCCGCCCTGCCAGTCGTTGGTCGAATATGCGACGTCACAGGCGACTGCGGCGTGCGCGGTGGCGGCCTGCCCGGTGGCGAGGCCGGCGGCGGCCACCAACAGTGCCGCCGTGGTCGCCGCCCGGCTGCGCCAGGCGTGGCGACGCGAAGTTACTGTCATTCGTGATCATCTCCAGGACGAGGGTGGGAGCGCTCCCATAGTCCGGATGTTTCCGGCGTGTGTACAGGGTGTTGCGCGCCCGGACCGCCCGGAGGCGACCCCGTCGGCCCCTGACCTCACCGAACGCGTTTCGGAACAGATGAAAGTTTCAGAGCCGCCCCCGGTACGGGTCCCGGACGGTCCTTCCTCGCTCCCGGCGGAACGATCCCGCGAAGCCCGGGGCGCCACCTCCCCGGGCCCTGGACGACCGCCGCTACTCCCCCGCCGCCGTCGCCGTCCTCGCTCCGGTCCCCTCGCGCGAGGCCGCCTCGGTCGCGGCCATCGCGGCACCCACGATGCCCGCCTCGTTCTGCAGGCCCGCCGGCACGATCGGGGTACGGATCTTGATGTGCGGCAGGAACTTCTCCGCCTTCTTGCTGACCCCCCCGCCGATGATGAACAGCGACGGCGAGAACAGCATCTCGACGTGCTCGAGGTACTCCTGGACCTTCTCGGCCCACTCCTCCCAGCCGAGGTCGTGCGACTCGCGGGCGTGGTCGGAGGCGCGCTTCTCGGCCTCCTTGCCCCTGATCTCCAGGTGACCCAGCTCGGTGTTGGGCACCAGGTGGCCGTCCATCAGCAGGGCGCTGCCGATGCCGGTCCCGAAGGTCAGGAGCATCACCACCCCCGGCTTGTCCCTGGCCGCGCCCGCCGCCACCTCGGCCAGGCCGGCCGCGTCGGCGTCGTTGAGGACGGTCGTGGTCTGCCCGGTCACCCGCGAGAACAGCTCCTGCGCGTCCGTGCCGATCCACGCCTTGTCCACGTTGGCGGCCGATCTGGCGACCCCGTCGACGACGATCCCGGGGAAGGTCACCCCCACGGGTCCCTTCCAGTCGAAGTGCTCGACGATCTTCGCCACCACCTCGGCCACCGCCTCGGGCTCGGCGGGGTCCGGTGTGGGGATGCGCAGCCGTTCCCGCGTCAGCCGCCCCTTGGCGACGTCCACCGGCGCGCCCTTGATCCCCGATCCGCCGATGTCGATTCCCAGCGCTTCCATGTGCACCTCCTGACCGGTCCTCCTTCCCCGGGAAGGTCGGCTGATGCTCCTCCGGCACAAGCGGTGGAGCGCGCGGCCGGGCGTGTCACCCGCCGGGCCGCCGGTGGGCTCCCGCGGTACGGGAGCGCCGGGTCCGCTCACCGGGGAGCGCCCCCTTCCACGGGGGAGGGCCGCCCGGCGCCGCGGCGAGACGGCGCCTGCGGCGCGTCACCAGGACTGCGGCGGCCGCCGGCAGCATCACCAGGCCCGCGACCAGGCCGATCAGGGGGAGGAGGTCGCGGTCGGGCTCGACCGGCGGGCCCCGGCCCGCGTCGGGGAAGGTGAAGGTGGCGGTCACGGTCTTCCTCACCACGCCGCTCATCAGGGTCAGCCTCCCCTTCCAGGGGCCGTTCGGCACCCGGCTGTCCAGCGTCACCGTCACCGGGGCGGCGGAGCCGGGCGTCAGCGTGACCCCCCGGTCGGCGGGAAAGGGTCCGGCCTGCAGGCCACCGGGCCCTTCCGAGAGCCACAGCGTCCCGCTCATGTCCAGGGTCCGGCCCCCCGTGTTGCGGACCAGGGCCGCCAGTTGCGGGGCACCGTCCGGGGCGCGCGCGGGGGTCAGGTTCTCGATCCGGAAGTCCGACGGAGGCTCGCCACCGCGCCCGATGTCGAGGTAGACGCGGACGCCGACCCGGTTGACGATGCGCACGGG
Organism: Streptosporangium sp. NPDC023615; assembly: GCF_040640155.1. Lineage (NCBI taxonomy): Bacteria > Bacillati > Actinomycetota > Actinomycetes > Streptosporangiales > Streptosporangiaceae > Streptosporangium > Streptosporangium sp. NPDC023615. Next base: position 36,020 of record NZ_JBFABE010000072.1, on the reverse strand, counting down.
CCGGGACGGGTCCCGCGGGGTGCCGACCTGCGCCCAGATGACGCCGTAGCGTTCGCCGCGCGACGCGGTCCCGGGAACCGCGATCTTGACCTTGGCCGTCCCGGTCCCTCCCGGGGGCACCTCCAGCGAGGTGCGGTTCAGGGAGGTCCAGCCGGTCAGCTCGTTCTGGGCGCGGCCGGGCAGCAGGTGGAACCTGTTGCGCACGACGTCCGCGGCGGCCGGGTACAGCTCCACGTGCCGGGAGGCGGAGGAGGTGTTGGAGATCTCCAGCCGGCGTTCGATCGTGGTGCCGGGGCGCAGGTGGTCGACGATGTACGACAGCGCCCGGGGATCGCCTTGGCGGCTGACCGGCGCCTCCAGCAGGCGGATGCCGATCGTGCCGCGGGGGGTGTCGTCGGCGGCCCCGCTCGCGCCGGCCGCGCCGCCGAGGGCGCCCGCGAGGAGCGCGATCAGCAGCAGCGGCGGCGCGAGCGGGCCCGCGGGACGGTCACGCCACCGAATGTGTCACCGTCCCGGTGTAGTCGCCGATCTGGGCCGTGATCGGGATGTTCACGATCAGGGTGGGGTTCCACGTCGCCGTACTGCCCCCGGTGCCGCCGGTGTGGGCGAAGGCCACGAGCGGGGTGGCGATCAGGTCGAGCGAGGCGGCGGCGAGGGCGGTGAGCTGCCCGGGGATGAAGGTGCCGCCGCCGGTGGTCGCGGTCGCCGCTCCCGACCAGTAGTCGATCGTGGTGGGGGGGATGGTCAGCGCGGCGTCGATGAAGTTCGTCGCGTACGCCGACGCCGTCCACTCCGACGTGGCGCCGCCCCGGGTGTCGGAGACCGACACGGGGCCGATCTGCCCGGTGAGCGTGCCGCCGGGAGGCGCCGAGCCCAGGTCGATCGGACCGGGCGGTGCCACGATGTCCAGGGAGCCCGCCTCCACGGCGAACGTGACGATGGTCTCGTCCGTCGGCGCGGCGACCGCGGGTGCCGCCAGCAGGAGCATGAGTGTGCCCGCGCTCGCCGAGGTGAGCATTGTGAGTCTTCTGCGCATGGTCTTCCCTCGAACGTCCGGATACGTTTCCGAGGGGAGAGACAGGGGTCGCACCCCGTCCGCAGCGATCACTTTAGGGCATATGACGTTACCGAGGGTGACGGCGGAGGTAAAACGTCAGTCAGTAGACATAAACCGACCCACCCCTTTTTGCCGGGTAATCGCCGTCAACGCCCGCGAGCGGAGAGGTCTCGCGGAGAGATCACCCGACCACGGAAGGACCGATCACTGAAAGATAGAGGTAAGAGAACGCAAGAAACCCACCGGGGATCCGTCAGCGTTTCACCGGTCCGGTGGAGGCCCTGACCACCAGCTCCGGCTCGAAGAGCAGCTCGTCCGCGGGGACCAGGGCCTTGTCGATCTGTGCGGCGAGAAGGTCGACGACCGCGCGGCCCATGGCGTCGATCGGCTGCCGCAGCGTCGTCAGCGGCGGGTCGGTGCAGTTCATCAGGGCGGAGTCGTCGTACCCGATCACCGATACGTCGTCGGGCACCGAGAGCCCCGCCCTGCGGGCCGCCCTGATCGCGCCGAGGGCCATCACGTCGCTGGCGCAGATGACACCGGTGACCCCCCGGCGGATCAGCCGCGCGGCCGCCGCGTGCCCGCCCTCCAGGGAGAACATGGTGTGCTCGACGAACTCCGGGTCGAGCCCGGCCGCGTCCAGCTTGCGCCGGGAGGGCACGTGGTCGGGCGGTCCGAGCACCATGCCGATCCGCTCGTGACCCAGCGACCGCAGGTGGCCGAGCGCCATCTCGGCGGCGGCCACGTCGTCGCAGGAGACCTGCGGGAACGCCAGGTGCGCCACCGCGGCGTTCACCAGCACGGTCGGCAGGCGCCGCTCCCTGAGCAGCTCGTAGTGCTCGTGGGAGGCGTCGGCCTGGGCGAACAGCCCCCCGGCGAAGACCACGCCGGACACCTGCTGCTGGAGCAGCAGGTCGACGTACTCGGCCTCGGAGACGCCGCCCAGGGTCCTGGTGCACAGCACCGAGGTGAACCCCTGCTGGGCCAGCGCCCCGCCGACCACCTCGGCGAAGGCGGGGAAGATGGGGTTCTGCAGCTCGGGCAGGACCAGCCCGACCAGCCTGGCCCTGTCCCCGCGCAACTGGGTCGGCCGCTCGTAGCCGAGCACGTCGAGGGCGGTCAGGACCGCCTCGCGGGTCGCCTCGGAGACCCCGGGCTTCCCGTTGAGCACGCGACTCACCGTCGCCTCGCTCATCCCGACCTTCTTGGCCACCTCTGCAAGCCGTCGCGTCATGATGAAACTATAAGGCAAAAGAAGCAATTACTTGCGAGTTCTTGCGAAAGTTACGTCAACCGGTCAAGGGCCGCACGCCGCGTCCCGCCGGCCCCCGCCACGCCCGTCACGGCGCCGATCCGGCGGGGCGGACGGCCGTCCCGGGCGACCCGGCCCCGCTCCCGGCGACCCGGCCCCGCTCCCGGCGACCCGGCCCCGCTCCCGGCGGTCCGTCCCGCTCAGCCCTCGGTGATCCGGCCTCCGTCGACGTGCACGCGGCGCGTGGTGCGCACCGCGTCCAGCATCCGCCGGTCGTGGGTGACCAGCAGCAGCGTACCGGGGTAGGAGGCGAGCGCCGACTCCAGCTGCTCGATCGCGGCCAGGTCGAGGTGGTTGGTCGGCTCGTCGAGCACGAGCAGGTTCACCCCGCGCGCCTGCAGGAGGGCGAGCGCGGCCCGGGTCCGCTCCCCCGGCGACAGGGTGGCCGCCGGGCGCGGCACGTGCGCGGAACGCAGCCCGAACTTCGCGAGCAGCGTACGGACCTCGGCGGGGACCATCTCCGGCACCGCGGCGCCGAAGGCGTCCACCAGCGGCTCGTCGCCCAGGAACAGGCCGCGCGCCTGGTCCACCTCGCCGACGACCACGCCGGGGCCGAGCGAGGCGTTGCCCTCCGCCAGGGGGAGCCGGCCCAGCAGCGCGGCCAGCAGCGTGGACTTGCCCGAGCCGTTGGCGCCGGTGAGCGCCACCCGGTCGGCCCAGCCGATGTCCAGGTTCACCGGTCCGAGGGTGAACGTGCCACGCCGGACCACGGCGTCGCGCAGGGTCGCGACCACGACCCCCGAACGGGGGGCGACCGCGATCTCCATCCGCAGTTCCCACTCCTTGCGAGGCTCCTCGACCTCCTCCATCCGCTCGATCAACCGCTCGGTCTGCCGCGCCTTGGCGGCCTGCTTCTCGGTCGTCTCGGTACGGAGGTTGCGGCCGATCTTGTCGTTGTCGGTCGCCTTGCGCCGCGCGTTCTTGACGCCCTTCTCCATCCAGGCCCGCTGCGTCCCGGCGCGCTGCTTGAGGGAGGCGACGGTGCCGGCGTACTCCTCGTACTCCTCGCGGGCGTGCCTGCGGGCGACCTCGCGCTCGGCGAGGTAGGCCTCGTAGCCGCCGCCGTGCACCCGGACGAGCTGCTGGACGAGATCGAGCTCGACCACCCGGTTCACGGTCCTGGCCAGGAACTCGCGGTCGTGGCTCACCAGGACAGTCGCGGCCCGCAGGCCGGTGACGAAACGCTCCAGGCGCTCCAGGCCCACCAGGTCGAGATCGTTGGTGGGCTCGTCCAGCAGGAAGACGTCGTAGCGGCTGAGCAGCAGGGAGGCCATGCCCGCCCGCGCCGCCTGCCCCCCGGAGAGCGCCGTCATCGGCCGGTCGAGCTCCACGGCCAGACCGAGCTCGGCCACGACCTCCGCGGCCCGGTCCTCCAGGTCGGCCCCGCCCAGGGCGAGCCAGCGCTCCAGCCCGGTGGCGTACGCGTCGTCGGCGCCCGGTGTCCCGTCGACCAGCCCCTGGGTCGCGGCGTCCAGGGCGCGCTGCGCGTCGGCCACCCCGGTGCGGCGGGCCAGGAAGCCCGCGATCGTCTCCCCCTCGCGGCGCTCGCGCTCCTGGGGAAGGTAGCCGACCGACGCCGAGGGCGGGCTGAGCCGCACCGAGCCGTGCTCGGCGGGGAGCAGCCCGGCCAGGATCCGCATCAGGGTGGACTTGCCCGCGCCGTTGACCCCGACCAGGCCGACGACGTCACCCGGGGCGACCACCAGGTCGAGCCCGGAGAACAGCGCTCGGTCGCCGTGCCCGGCGGCCAGGTCCTTGGCGACGATGGTGGCACTCATGAGCAAACGCTATCCGGCCCCGGCACCTCACGGCCCCGGCGTCTCGCGGCACCCGCTCCGCTCCCGGCACCTCACGGCCCCGGCGTCGCGGCCACGGCTCCCGTCCGGGTCCCGGGGCGGCCGATCACCCGGATCCCTATTCCCGACAAATCGGACAGATCTTGTTCTTTATTAAAAAATCTTGAAAGACCGGCGATCAACGACTGACCTGCCGATTCTCGCACGTAAACGTTACCTTACGGAAACCTAAGAACATCTTTTTCGGGATTTGAGGCAACACGGGGTGCCGGTGTCGCGTCTTATAGGGCGGACGCGGCCAATCCTGACCGCGTCCGCCGAACGGGGAGAAGAGGAAAGCGTCTTGATGAAACGAATCGCCATCGGTCTGCTGTCCGCGGCTGTGAGCGGATCGCTGCTCATGTCCGCCGGGACGGCCTCCGCGGAGCGAGTCGCTCTCAGCGTGCGCATCGACAACGTCAACCCGAACCCGGTCGTCGTTCACGGGGACGACGACACCAGGGTCACGATCGAGGTGCGCACCACCGAGGCCACCCGTGTCGAGCTCCGCCTCAAGCCGGTCTCCGACCAGCTCCGCACGCAGGACGCGCGTGAGCCCAGGGTCCTCCACAAGGGCGACCTCTGGCGCTTCACGACCAGCTTCGACGAGGACGACTTCCAGGGCCGCTGGGTCGCGATCGCCGACGCGTACGACAAGGACGGCAAGAAGGTGACCGACGAGGTCAACTTCTCCGTCGAGCACAAGAAGGCCGAGAAGGCCGACACCCGCGTCTACCGGTTCTCCGCCAACCCCGACTCCGTGCGCAAGGGCCGCTGGGTCTACTTCACCGGCCGTCTCCAGGTCGACGACCGCGGCTGGGAGGGCGTGCGCGGCGAGGAGGTGGAGATCTACTTCCGCAAGCGCGGCTCCAGCGCCTGGAAGTACGTGACCTCCGACGACACCGGTCGCCGGGGCGCGTTCTACGCCAAGGTCCGCGCCTCCAGGAGCGGCGAGTACCGCGCGATCTTCGAGGGGAACGACGAGCTCGAGGACAGCCGCAGCCGGACCGAGCGGGTCCGCGTGTACAGCCACTGGCGCCGCTGAGAACGGGTGCCGCTGCCTGAAGCGGCACCACCGCGCATGACGCCGCCCGCGCGGCCGTGGCGGACACGGCCGTAGGGGCGGACGACGCGCACGGACGGAGGCCCGGGGCGACCCGGGCCTCCGGCGTCTCCGCCGTCTCCGCCGTCTCCGGTGTCCCCCCTCGCTGTGAGTGGTCTCACTGCTTGACCTCCCCCCTCCGGGGCAGGTGAGCGGGTACGACGACCGGAGGGAAGCCACCGCGATGATGACCGGCGATTTCTACGACTACTCCGCGCTCCTGGACGACTCCGAGAAGGAGATCGTGCTGCGGGTGAGGGAGTTCATGGCGCGGGAGGTGGCTCCCATCGCGAACGAGGCGTGGACCAACGCCCGCTTCCCCCACCAGGTCATCCCCGGCTTCGCCAAGCTCGACATCGCGGGCCTGCCGTACCGGGGGGCACGCAGCCTGCTGACCGGGTTCGTGGTGCTGGAGCTGAACCGGGTGGATCCGTCCATGGGGACGTTCTTCGGCGTCCACAACGGCCTGGCGATGGGCAGCATCGACCGGCTGGGCTCGGCGGAGCAGCGGGAGCGGTGGCTGCCGCCGATGGCCGCCATGGAGAAGATCGGGGCGTTCGCGCTGACCGAGCCCGAGGGCGGTTCGGACGTCGCGGCGGGGCTGCGCACCACCGCCCGGCGCGAGGGCGACGTGTGGGTGCTGAACGGCGCCAAGCGCTGGATCGGCAACGCCACCTTCGCCGACCTGATCGTGGTGTGGGCCAAGGACGAGGCCGACGGCCAGGTCAAGGGATTCGTCGTGGAGAAGGGCACGCCCGGCCTCGCCGCCACGAAGATCGAGAACAAGATAGCCCTGCGTACGGTGCAGAACGCCGACATCACGCTCACCAACTGCCTGGTGCCGGAGATCAACCGCCTGCAGGGGGCGAACACCTTCCGCGACACCGGCGCGATCCTGCGGCAGACCCGGGGCGGCGTGGCCTGGCAGGCGGTCGGCTGCATGATGGGCGCCTACGAGCTCGCGCTGGAGTACGCCAAGACGCGCGAGCAGTTCGGGCGGCCGATCGCGGGCTTCCAGCTCGTGCAGGATCTCCTCGTCCGGATGCTGGGCAACGTCACCTGCTCGCTGGGCATGGTGGTGCGGCTGGCGCAGCTCCAGGACGAGGGCGTCTACGCCGACGAGCACTCGGCCATGGCCAAGGCGTTCTGCACGGCGCGGATGCGCGAGGCCGTGGGATGGGCCCGGGAGGTCCTGGGCGGCAACGGCATCGTCCTCGACTACGACGTCGGCCGGTTCGTGGCCGACTCCGAGGCGATCTACTCCTACGAGGGGACGCGCGAGATCAACAGCCTGATCGTCGGGCGGGCGATCACCGGCATCGGCGCCTTCGTCTGAGGGCGGGCCCGGCCGAGCGTCCCCGGTGGGCGGCGGCTCGGCGGTTCAGTGGTCGCGGTGGGTGACGAGGCGGGCCAGCATGGTGAGCTCGGCGGCGGGCCGGGGCAGCGCGCCGACCGCGTCGAGGTGGCGAAGAGCCCGGGCGAGCAGCTCGTCGGCCTCCAGCCGGGTCCAGTCCCGCCCGCCCGCGGCCTCCACCAGCTCGGCCGCGCGGACCAGCTCGGAGTCGGACAGCTCGTCCCGGCGGTGGTAGAGCCCGGCCAGCTCGCCTCCGGCCGACGTGCCGGAGGCGAGGGCCGCGACGACCGGGACGGACTTCTTGCGGCTGCGCAGATCGGAGTGGACCGGCTTGCCGGTGACCTCGGGGTCGCCCCAGATGCCCAGCAGGTCATCGACGAGCTGGAACGCCAGCCCGAGATCCCTGCCGAAGGCGCCCAGGTGCCCGGCCCGCTCGGGGCCGCCGCCGCCGAACAGCGCGCCGAGCGCGCAGGCGCACCCCAGCAGTGCCCCGGTCTTGCCCGCCGCCATGGTCAGGCACTCGGCCGGCCCGACGTCCCGGCGCCCCTCGAAGGCGACGTCCGCGCTCTGGCCGTCCAGCAGTTCCTGCACCGCGGCGCTGAAGATCCGCGTCGCCTCGGCCGTGATCGGGTGGCCTCCGGTCGCGAGGACGTCGAAGGCCAGCGTCAGCAGCGCGTCGCCGGCCAGGATGGCCGGACTGATCCCGAAGACGGCCCAGGCCGTCGGGCGGTGCCGGCGGGTCCGGTCGCCGTCCATCACGTCGTCGTGCAGGAGGGAGAAGTCGTGCGCCAGCTCGACGGCCGCGGCCGGGCGGAGCGCCGAGACCGCGTCACCGCCGACGGCCTCGGCGGACAGCAGGGCCAGCGCCGGCCGGAACGCCTTGCCGCCGCCCGCCTCCGACGGCTCGCCCCGCTCGTCCCACCAGCCGAAGTGGTAGCCGGCGATGTGCCGCATCGAGGCGGGCAGCGTGTCGGCGGCCGGCCGCAACGTGGTCTCGACCAGGCCCCGGCTCCAGGCCAGCACCTCACTGGCGGAACGCCCGTCCCTCGTCGTCCCGGTCGTCTCGACGGTCGTCATGCTCTCTCCTCGTCCGGCTCTCTCCCCTGTCCCCTTCCTCAGTGACCGATCTCGACGTCCTCCAGGATGCCGAGCGCGTCGGGCACCAGGACGGCCGCGGAGTAGTAGGCGCTGACCAGGTAGGAGATGATCGCCTTCTCGTTGATCCCCATGAACCGGACCGACAGGCTGGGCTGGTACTCGTCGGGGATGCCGGTCTGGTGCAGGCCGACCACCCCCTGGTTGTCCTCGCCGACCCGCATGGCCAGGATCGAGGTGGTGCGGGTCGCGGTGATGGGGATCTTGCTGCAGGAGAAGATGGGGACGCCCCGCCAGGCGGGCACCCCGCTGCCCCCGACGTCGACGCCCTGCGGGTAGAGACCGCGCGCGTTGCACTCGCGGCCGAACGCCGCGATGGCGTGCGGGTGGGCCAGGAAGAAGCTCGTGCTCCTGCGGCGGCTGAGCAGCTCGTCGAGGTCGTCGGGGGTCGGCGGCCCGGTGCGGGTGTGGATCCGCTGCTTGAGGTCGGCGTTGTGCAGCAGCCCGAACTCCCGGTTGTTGATCAGTTCGTGTTCCTGCCGCTCGCGCAGCACCTCGATCGTCAGCCGGAGCTGCTGCTCGACCTGGTCCATCGGGTCGTTGTAGAGGTCGGCCACCCGGCTGTGCACCCGCAGGACCGTCTGCGCCACGCTGAGCTGGTACTCGCGCGGGATGAGCTCGTAGTCGACGAACGTGCCCGGCAGGTCGGGCTCCCCGGCGTGGCCGGCGGCCACCTCGACGGCGGCCTCCCCGTACTTGTTCTGCGGGCCCCGGGCGGCGGCCTCCCGCAGCAGCAGGTGCTCGCGGAGCCGCTCGGACTGCTCGGCCACCTCCAGGAACGCCTGCTGGGGCATGACCATCGCCGTGCCGCCGGTGACCGCCCTGGCGGTGAACGGCCAGGTGTCCTCCGTCACCGTCAGTGTCTCGTCGCCGAAGTGGTCGCCCGCCGCCAGCACCGTCAGCACGATCTCGTCGCCGTACGGCCCGGTGCCGATCTTGTTGACCTTGCCGTGCGCGATGAGCACCACCTCGTCGGCGGGACGTCCCGCCTCCACGAGCACGTCCCCGGCCTGGAAGTCCCGCTGGACGAACCGGCCCGCCAGCGCGTCGAGGACGCCGGAGTCGTCGAACCCGCGCAGCAGGGGCAGCTCGCACAGCTCGGCGGGGATGACCGCCACCTGTGACCCGGTGCTGGTGAAGCTCACCCGGCCGTCGCCGAGCGTGTAGCTCAGCCGGCGGTTGACCCGGTAGGTGCCGCCCGACACCTGCACCCAGGGGAGCATCCGCAGCAGCCACCGCGAGGTGATCTCCTGCATCTGGGGGGTCGTCTTGGTCGTCGTCGCCAGATTGCGCGCGGCTTCCGTACTCAGACTGAGCTGCGATCGGCCGACCTCGGGCTCCGTCACAACACACACCACCGATCCGTACTCGTACCGACAGGGAGAAAGAGGGCATGAATCGACCAGGGGAAAACGGCGATCAATGGTGCCGGAAAAGGCGGAATCGTCGACCCCCCGACGCACGGGGCCGAATGCGGCCCGCCGTCGTGGACGCCTCAATTTTGGGTGGCCGTTAAATGAATTGTCAAGCAGTGAATACGATCCGGTCGATTCTCGGTAAAGGCGTGAGACCATAAAACCGGAAAAAGTAAATATGCTTTGCCAATAGCACCGGAGTGCCTGTGAACGGCTTTTTACCCCAGGAGTACGGCCAGTCGGAGCATCGGGTGGGATTTCCGGAACGGCACCTGAATCAGGCGAGACCGTACGCGGGCGCGTCCCCGCGCACGAGGGCGGAGCGCCCCCGCGCGGCCGCGCGCCCGCGGCGCGGAGCCGCTCCCGTGATTGCCGGAAGAAATCCCGAGGACCCTCGGGGCGGTTTCAGCGCCGGCGTTCCAGCAGCTCCGAGAACAGGTTCTCCCAGATCGGCATGATGGCGTCGGGGGCGTATTCGCGCGCGGTGACGGCCGCGGCCGCGCCCATCCGCCGCCGCAGGCCGGGGTCCTCGATGAGCCGGATCATCGCCTCCGCCAGCGCGTCGACGTCCCGGGGCGGGACGAGCACCCCGTCGACCCCCGGGGTGAGCACGTCGGCCGGGCCGGTGGGGCAGTCGAAGGCGACGACGGGCAGCGCCTGGCTCATCGCCTCGATCATCACCATCGGCAGCCCCTCGAACCGGGAGCTCAGCACGTAGAAGGACGCCTTGGCCATCTCCTCGTCCAGGCGCTCGGTCCGTCCCATCAGGGTGACGACGTCCGACAGCCCGTGGGTGTCCAGGAGCGCCCGCAGCGCCTCCTTCTTCGGGCCGGTGCCGTAGATGCGCAGCCGCCACTCCGGGTGGCGCTCGGCGACCTTGCCGAACGCCGGGATCAGCAGGTCGAAGCCCTTCTGCCCGACGAGCCGCCCGGCCGCGACCACGAGCCCGTCCTCGCGGTCGTCGGGCGCCGGGCGCCCGGCGGTGACCGCGTTGGGGATGCGCACGACCGGGGTGCCGGGCAGCAGCGCCTGGTACTCCCGCCGGTCGGTGCCGGTGAGCACCGCCACCGTGTCGAGGGCGCCGTAGTGGCGGGCGATCTGCGCGCGGACCGCCTCGGGGTGGGTGGCCAGGTTCATGTGCTCCTGCCCGACCCTGACGACGCCGGCCGGGCCGCGCCGGGCCGAGATGAGGTTCAGGGCGGGGCGGGTGGTGACCAGGACGCCGCCCTCCAGCGCGGAGACGTAGTCGATGACGGAGCGTTCCACCCGCTCGGTGAAGTAGGAGGCGGCGAACTCGCCCGGGGGCACGATCTTGCCGCGGATCCGCCGCCAGGCCCGGCGTGCCGGCGAGTCGACGGGCCTGGCCCGGCGCTGGTCCGAGAGCGTCAGCAGGCGGACGCGCTCGTCGATCGGGAACTGCGGCCTCTCCCTGCGGCGTACCACGCTGGCGATCTCGACGTCGTGTCCGGCGGCGGCCATCGCGTTCGCCTGGTTGATCACCGTCCGGATCGTCCCGCCCATGCCGTAGGCGTGCAGGAGCAGGTAGCGGATGCGCATGGCCTCCGGGCCGCGCGCGCGGGGCGCCGTCACGCCCGCCCTCCCTCGGGGTCCTCCCCGGCCGGCAGGTATCCCCAGCTCCGGCACATCGGCCTGAGCGCCTCGGGGATCTCGCCGGGCCCCGGCAGATCGCGCCCGGGCTGCACGGTCCCCGAGCGGATCTTGTCCTTCCAGTCGCCGAGCCCCTTCTCCAGCACGGCCTGCTCCCCGTAGGCCAGCATCCGCGGCTCCCAGCCGAGGCCGAGGAAGTCGCACAGGCGGCGCGCCTCCGTCTCCGGGTCGGCGGTCAGGTCCTCGTAGCGCACGGTGCATCCGGACAGCGCCCCGCGCGCCCGCTGCACGGCCTTCATGTAGCGCAGGGCGTCCAGTGCCGCCTCCTCCGGCGTCCTCCTCCCCCCGCCGGCCTCGTACCACGACCTCGCCACGGACGCCGGATGGCGCAGCAGGAAGACGAACCTCGCGTCCGGCCAGCAGGTGGCGATCCGCCGGTGGGCGAAGGCGTTGGCCGGCGTCTTGTCGACGATGAAGGACTTGCCGCTCCTGACCAGCTCGCGATGGAGCACCCGGTCCCAGAGCAGGTGCTCCAGGTCGGCCCGGTTGTGCCCGAGCGCCCCCATCGCCCTCTCCGCCAGCGAGGTGCCGAACTCGACCCTCAGCCTCCGGACGTGCAGCTCGTGCGGGGCGTGCAGCATGGGGTGGGCGTTGAGCAGGGACCGCAGCAGGGTGGAGCCCGACCTGACCGGCGAGAGGATGAAGACCGGGGCCACCAGCAGGCGGTCGTTCGCGGGGTCGGCCGGCGGCCTGAACGACTCCTCGGCGACCCGGGCCTTCGCGACCGGGGGCCGTCCGCCCGCCGTCGAACCGGCCTTCCCCACCCGGTTGAGCTGGAATCCGGTCAGCCGCACAAGGGCATCGTTGGCCTTACGCTGCCAGTTCATGCCGAGGCAGGCTACCCGGCTTTCCTGGCATTTCACTGTGTGTTCACTCAACATCAGCTCTGCGTTCCGGTAATGCGTCCCCGGGGACACCCCGGCCCCGCACACCGCGAGGATCACGCGCCGACGGGCGATTCACCCGCCCGGCCCCGGGTAGAGGGACGTCTTCACAGCTCAGACGGCATGCGGCCGAGGTGGCCCGGCGCTGGGACCCCGCCGTCGCCCGCCACCGGCCGCGCGGCACGGGCACCGCGCCGTCCCGGGCCCGCCACGCCCCGCGAGAAGGAGATGTCCAGTGACCGACGACGTACGTCCCCAGGCGGCCTCCCAGGACCCGTCGGAGATCTCGTACCCGGACCCGTCCGCCAGCCGGGTGGACCCGTCGCGGAAGACGGCGCCGGACGTCGACGAGGCGACCGCCGAGGCGCTGGGCAAACTCTCCGAGGCGCTGGAGACCACCGAGCGGGCCCGCGGTCACCTGTACTCCTTCCACCAGCTGACCGGGCACGCCGACTTCCAGCTCGACGAGGCGGTGGAGCTGCTGCGCGCCGCGGGGCGACAGGACATGGCCGAGCTGGTGACCCGCGAGCTGGTCGGCCGGGACGTGCTGCCCGGCCGGTGGACCTTCCAGATCATGGAGGAGTACGAGGACGGCTACTACGGGGTCTTCACCGACGTGGAGCGGCGGGTCAGGGAGAAGCTGGCGGGCGGGCGCCGCCACATCCACGAGGCACGGCTGAAGAGGCGCCGCCAGGGCTGACGGAGCCGGCGCCCTCCTCGCCCCGGCCACGGTGGCGTACGGGGCCCGGGCGGCTCCCCGTACAGTGTGGGGCATGGGGATGGTCAAGACCGTGGGGCTGGTTCTGCACCCGCAGCGCGATTCGAAGGTCGCCATCGACACGATCGTCGAGTGGGCCAGAGGCCGTGACGTCACGGTGATGGGGCTCCCCGACGAGGTGGGGCGCATCGACTGCAGCGCCGTGCCGGTCGACACCGACACCCTGATCGAGCGCGCCGACCTGCTCGTCAGCCTCGGCGGCGACGGCACGATGCTGCGCACCATGCGCCTCATCTCGGGGCGGAAGACCCCGGTCCTGGGCGTCAACCTCGGCAAGCTGGGGTTCCTCGCGGAGATCGACATCGACGAGCTGCCCCCCGCGCTGTCGGCCATCGACAACCACGACTACACGGTCGAGCCGCGCATGGCGGTGTGCGTGACCCTGCCCGACGGCACCATGATGACCGCGTTCAACGACATCGCCCTGGTGCGGATACCCGGGGACGGGCTCTCGGCGGTGGCGATCACCGTGGAGGGCCACCCGTTCGTCCGGTACGCGGCCGACGCGGTGATCGTGGCCACCCCCACCGGGTCGACCGCCTACAGCTTCTCCGCGGGCGGCCCGATCGTCTCGCCGAACGTGGAGGGGTTCCTGGTGGTCCCCGCCGCGGCGCACTCGTCGTTCAACCGGGCCATCGTGCTCTCGGCCGACGAGCGGGTCGCCCTCGAACTGCTGCCGACCAGCGGCCGGCTGGCCGTGGAGGTGGACGGCGCGGTCAGGGCGCACCTGTCGTCCGGGGACGAGCTCACCGTCACGGCGATGCGCGCCGCCGCCTGGGTGGTCCGGCTCGGCACGACGAGCTTCTACGAGCGCGCCCGCCGCAAGCTCCGCGTCAACGGCAGCGCCGAGGTCGACTGACACCTCATCGTGACCGCCGGCGCCGGCGCCGGCCGGATCTCCGTCTGATCCGGCTCGCCCCCCTCGATCCGGATCGATTCCTCTCGCCCCGGGCCGGGCGGCGATCTCCGAGCGTGACCGGGTCCCCGTCAGGGGGCCCGGTCACACGCGTTCCCTGAACCGTCCCGGACGGCGCTGGTTCAGCGGGGGGCGAACTGCGCCTGCGCGGGCAGTGCCCGGTCGGCGAAGTCGAACAAGGCCTGGTTCTCCCACCCGTTGCCCGAGGACGGGTCGGCCGGGTCCCAGCCGTTGCCGGTCACCGCCGTCCAGGCGGGCTCCCAGTGGACGAAGCCGAGCCCCCGGCCGTTCGGCACGGCCTGCACGATGCTCGCCACGTCGCGGAGCATCGCCGACTGTCCCGCCGGGGAGGCCGGGTAGCCGGGGTAGGGCGTCGCCGCGGTGATGATGTTGGTCAGCGCGTCGTCGTTGCCGGTGGTGAACGGGTAGGCGGTCTCGGCCAGCAGCACGGGCCTGCCGTACCGGGAGGCGATGTCGTCGATGTTGGCCTGGAACGCGCCGAGCGTGCCGTGCCAGTAGGGGTAGTAGGACACGCCGATCACGTCGTAGCGGACGCCGTTGGCCGCGGCGCTGTCGAACCACCAGCGGAACAGCGCGTTGTCGCCGCCCTCGGCCAGGTGCAGCACGACCCTCGTCGAGGACGACACCGCCTTGACCGCGTCGTAGCCGGAGTTCAGGAGCTGGGCGAGGTTGCCGAAGTTCGCGGTGCGGCCGTCGTCCCAGAGCATGCCGCCGTTGATCTCGTTGCCGACCTGGACCATGTCGGCGGTCGTGCCCTGCGCCTTGAGGGCGTTCAGCACGTCGTAGGTGTGGTCGTACACGGCGGTCCTGAGCTGCGCGAACGTGTGACCGGTCCACGCGGCGGGCTTGTACTGCTTGCCCGGGTCGGCCCAGGTGTCGGAGTAGTGGAAGTCGACCAGCAGCCCCATGCCCTGGGCCTTGACCCTCCTGGCCACGGCCAGCACGTGCGCCTTGTCGTTGTAGCCGTCGGCCGGGTTCACCCACACCTTGAGCCGGACGAGGTTCATCCCGGCCGAGCGCAGGATCTCCAGGGCGTCCCGCCGGGTGCCCGAGGCGGTGTGGTACCTGCCGCCGAGGGCCTCGGACTTGGCGAGGCTGGAGGTGTCGCCTCCCCTGACGGCGAGCGTCGCGGCGCCCTGGGTGAAGGTGACGTCGTCGAAGTTGGCCCAGCCGCCGGCGGCCGCCGCGGAGCCGAGGCCGACGGTGCACCTGCCGCCGGTCACGGTCTGGGTGACCGCGATCCTGATCCACTCCGAGGAGCCGACCGGCAGGTAGGTCCGCTTCTCCGCCGCGCCGCAGTTCCTCAGCGCGATCCAGCTCTGGCTCATCGCCCCGGCCCTGACCCAGGCCCGGAGCGTGTAGGTGCCGGAGGTCAGGCCGGTCAGCGTCTGGTGGGTCTCGACGGTGTAGGCGTTCGCGGACCAGTGGGACAGGCGCAGGGAGCCGGTGCGGCCGCCGGCCTCGGAGAAGTCGGCGGCGGCGGTGCCGGTGGTGCTCCATCCGGACGGCGCCGCGACGGCACCCCCCGTCTCGAAGCCGCCGTTGGTGATCGTCGAGGCGGCCTGGGCCGGTAACGGCACCAGGAGCGCGGCGGCGCAGGTCAGCAGCGCCACCAGGATCTTCTTCATGGGTCCTCACTCTGGGAAGGGGTGGTCGGACGGTCCCCCGAGGCCCCCGGTGACGCGCCGCGGTCAGGTTGCCGGCGCGGTACAGGGGGAGATCATGTGTTTCCCGCGATCTCGACGACGGTGACGCCGCCCGCGGGCACGGTCGCCGCCCCGGCGTGCTCCGCGCCGTCGAGCAGGCCGGTCCCGCTCACCCCCGGGACCGTGACCGGCCCGTCGCCGTGGTTGAGCAGGAAGAGGTGACGGCCCCGGCGTACGACCTCGAGGGTGTCGGGCAGGCCGCGCGGGCGGGACACGCCCGCCCGGTCGAGCACCGCGCGGAGCAGCGCCCGCAGGTCCCCGCCCCCCGGTCCGGGAACGGGGGCAGGGTCGGGGGCCGGGTCGAGGGCCGCGTCGGAGGCCGCGTCGGAGGCCGGGCCGAGGGCGACGTCGGAGGCCGGGGCGGGGACCGGGGCGGGGGCAGGGTCGGGGGCCGGGTCGAGGGCCGTCGCGACGTACCAGGCGGTACCCGCGCCCAGGTCGTGGCGGGTCAGCGCGGGGTGGCCCGCGTCCGGCCCGCCGGTGAAGACGCCCACTGCGCGCGCGCCTGCGAGCCGGACCCGCTCCGACCAGATCCGCCCGGTCATCCGGCCCTCGATCCCGTCGTTCACCGGGCCGCCGGGACCCGCCTCACCGCCCCCGGTGCCGTCGTCCCCGGCACCGACGCCGACACCGACGCCGACGCCGACGCCGACGCCGACCGTGCCGTTCTCCGGCAGCGGGTGGAACTCCTCCACCGACAGGCCGAGCACGTCGCGCAGCGCACCGGGGTGGGCGCCCGGGTGGATGGCGTCGTTCTCGTCCACGATCCCGGAGAAGTAGGACACGACCAGGTGACCGCCGGCCTCGACGTGGCGGCGCAGGTTCTTGCCCGCCGCGTCGGTGAGCAGGTAGGAACTCGGCGCGACCACCAGCCGGTACGCCGACAGGTCGGCGGCGGGATGGACGAAGTCGACGGTCACGTGCTCGCGCCACAGCGCCTCGTAGAAGGCCTCCACGCGCTCGCGGAACCTCAGGTCCACCGAGGGCCGCCACTCCAGCTCCAGCGCCCAGTACGACTCCCAGTCCCACACCAGCGCGACCTCGGCCTCGACCCGGGAGCCGCGCACCCCGGCCAGGGTGCGCAGGTCCGCGCCGAGGGCGACCACGTCGCGCCAGAGCTCCGAGGCGGTCCCGGCGTGCGGCAGCATCGCCGAGTGGAACTTCTCCGCGCCGTGGCGGGAGGCCCGCCACTGGAAGAACAGCACCGAGTCCGACCCCCGGGCGACGTGCGCGAGGCTGTTGCGCCGCATCTCCCCGGGTCGTTTGGCGAGGTTGCGCGGCTGCCAGTTGACGGCGCCGGTGGAGTGCTCCATGAGCATCCAGGGCCGCCCGCCCGCCACCGAGCGGGTGAGGTCGGCCGCCATGGCGAGCTCGATGTGACCGTCGGCGCGCCCGGCGTCGAGGTAGTGGTCGTTGGAGACGACGTCCACCTCGCCCGCCCACCTCCAGTAGTCCATCGGCGCGCAGTTGGGAATCATGAAGTTGGTGGTGACCGGCAGGTCGCAGAACCTGCGGATCGCGTCGCGCTCGCGGCGGAAGTTGGCGATGTGCGCGTCCACGGAGAAGCGGGCGTAGTCGAGCTGCAGGGCGGTCAGCAGGCCGACCGGCGCGAGCCTGGGCGGCTCCACCTCCTCGAACGAGCCGTAGGTCAGGCCCCAGAACGTGGTGCCCCAGGCGGCGTTGAGGGCGGCCACGTCCCCGTGCCGTTCGCGCAGCCAGTCGCGGAACGCCTCGGCCGAGGTCTCGCAGTAGCAGCGCGCGTTCGCCCAGCCGTACTCGTTGTGCACGTGCCACATGACGACCGCCGGGTGAGCGGCGTAGCGGGCGGCGAGCAGGCCGGCGATCCGCTCGGAGGCGGCGGCGTACTCCGGTGAGCTGGGGCAGAAGCTGTGCCGGGAGCCGCCGGCGATGACGTGGCCCTCCCGGTCGACGAGGCGCGCGCCGGGGTGGGCCGCCCTGAACCAGGCGGGCGGGGACGAGGTCGGCGTCGCCAGGTCGACCTTGACGCCCGCGGCGTCCAGCAGGTCGATGATCCGGTCCAGCCTGCCGAAGTCGTGGACGCCCTCGGCGGGCTCGATCTGGCTCCAGTTGAAGATGCCGAGGCTGACCAGGTTCACCCCGGCCTCGCGCATCAGCCGGACGTCCTCGCGCCAGACCTCCTCCGGCCACTGCTCGGGGTTGTAGTCCCCGCCGTACGCGATGCCCTCCGGCAGGACGGGATATCCGGCCAACGCCTCCCCCTCGGATGTCTTCTGTGAACGTGCACAGTAATGCAGGACCGGCAACCGGGGAAGAGGGCGGACGGGGAGGATCGCGAACCTTCGCGAGGACTGTGGATTAACAAGAACGTAACGGTCATTGACAGCGCGTCGTCTGGGATTTCAGTCTGTGAACGTTCACAGAAGCGACCCGGAACACCGGTCATCCCGGCGGCCGGCCTCCGCTCCCCTCCCCGGACGCCCGGCGCGTTCTCCAGCGGACACCCGGCGCGTTCCCCCGGACACCTGACGCGTTCTCCCCCGACCGCCCGACACGGAGGAACACATGCATACGAAACGGCTCGTCGTCGCGGCGGCCACGGCCCTCGCCGCCACCCTGGCCGCCGGGTGTTCCGGCGCCGCCCAGGGCCCGGCCGGCCCGGCCGCGCAGAGTCCGCGAAGCTCCGCCCCCGCCGGGCCGGTCAAGCTCACCTACTGGAGCTGGGTCCCCAACATGGACAAGATCGCGGCGGTGTGGAACGCCGCGAACCCCGACGTCCAGGTCACGATCAGCAAGCAGGCCGGGGGCGACGACGCCGCCGCCAAGTTCCTCACCGCCGCCAAGGCCGGCAACCCGCCGGACCTGGTCCAGGCCGAGTACCAGATGCTGCCCTCCTTCGTCGCCGCCGACGCGGTGGCCGACATCGGCGCCGAGGCCGCACCGGCCAAGGGCGAGTTCAGCGAGGGCATCTGGGGCCTGGTCACGCTCGGCACCGACGCCGTCTACGCCCTCCCCCAGGACAGCGGCCCGATGATGCTCTACTACCGCCACGACCTGTTCGAGAAGTACGGCATCGAGGTGCCCAAGACCTGGGACGAGTACGCCGAGGCCGCCCGCACCGTGCGGAAGAAGGACCCCAAGGCCTATCTCGGCACCTTCTCCAGCAAGGACCCCGGCTCCTTCGTCGGTCTCGCCCAGCAGGCCGGCGCCCAGTGGTGGTCCATCAGCGGCGACTCCTGGAAGGTGGCGATCGACGACGAGCCGACGAAGAAGGTCGCCGACTACTGGGGCGCTCTGGTCAAGGAGGGCGTCATCGACGACCAGCCCTACTTCACCCCCGAGTGGAACAAGGCCCTCAACGACGGCAAGCTGCTGACCTGGCCCTGTGCCGTCTGGGGTCCCGGTGTGCTGTCCAGCAACGCGCCCAAGGGCAAGGGCAGGTGGGCGATCGCCCCGCTGCCGCAGTGGAACGCCGGCGAGAACGCCAGCGGCTTCTGGGGCGGCTCCTCCACCGCGGTCGCCGCCAAGTCCCCCAACCGGGCCGCCGCCGTGAAGTTCGCGACCTGGCTGAACACCGACCCCGAGGCCCTGGCCCTGCTCGTCAAGGAGGGGGCCGTCTACCCGGCCACCACCAAGGGCGGCACCCTGCTCGGCGAGGCCCCGGAGTACTTCTCCAACCAGCCCGACTTCTGGCAGCAGGCCGCCGCGATCTCCCCCACCGCGCGCGGGTTCACCTTCGGGCCCAACGTCAACGTGACGTACAACGCCTTCAAGGACGCCTTCGACAAGGCCCTCCAGGACAAGTCGGCCTTCTCCGGCGCCGTCGGGAAGATGCAGGAGGCGACGGTCGCCGACATGCAGAAGTCCGGATTCCAGATCGCCCCATGAGCCGGCCGCACGGCGGCGCCCGCACCGCGAGCGCCGTCCCCTACCTCTTCCTCGCACCCGCCCTGGCGCTGTTCACGCTCTTCATGGCCGTCCCCGTCGTCTACACGGCCTACCTGAGCCTGCGCCGCACCAAGGTGTCCGGGCTGGGCCTGGGCAAGGGGGCGCGCCGCGAGGTCTACGCGGGCCTCGACAACTACACCGCCGCCCTGCGCGACAGCGAGCTGTGGGCGGGCTGGCTGCGCGTGCTGGGCTACGGCCTGCTGGTGCTCACCGTCATGCTGGGCCTGGCCCTGCTGTTCGCGCTGCTGCTGGACTCCGCGCACGTGCGCCTGGCCCGCTTCTCCAGGATCGCCGTCTTCCTGCCGTACGCGGTGCCGGGCGTGGCCGCCACCCTGATCTGGGGCTTCCTGTACCTGCCGAGCCTCAGCCCGATCCGCCAAGTGCTCGACGTCGACCTGCTCGGCACCGGCGCGGTGGTCTTCTCCATGGCCAACGTGGCGGTCTGGGGCGGCGTCGGCTTCAACATGCTGGTGCTCTACACCGCGCTGCGGGCCGTGCCCAGGAGTTACTACGAGGCCGCCAGGATGGACGGGGCGAGCGAACTGCAGGTGGCGCTCCGGATCAAGATCCCGATCCTGCTGCCCGCGATCATCCTGACCACGGTGTTCTCCATCATCGCCACCGTCCAGGTGTTCACCGAGCCGACCACCCTGCGGCCGCTGACGAACACGATCAGCTCGACCTGGAGCCCGCTCATGAAGGTCTACCGCGACGCCTTCGTCACCGGCGACCTCTACTCGGCCGCCGCCACCTCGATCGTCATCGCGGCGATCTCCCTCGTCCTGTCGTTCGGCTTCCTGCGCCTGGTCCGGGACCGCGCCTTCGGAGGGGAGGGCTGATGGCCACGACCACCCTGCCCGAACGGCCGGGGAGGCCGGGCGGCCCGGGGAGGGCGGCCGCGCCGCGCCGCGCCGCCCCGTCCGGGCGCCGGCCGCTCGGCGTCGTACCGACCGCGATCCTGCTGCTGGGCGCCCTCTACTGCCTGCTGCCGGTCGGCTGGGTGCTGGTGGCGGCCAGCAAGTCCAAGGCGGAGCTGTTCTCCACCTCGACCTTCGCGCCCGGCACCGGCCTGCTGTCCAACCTCGCCGATCTCGCCGCCTACCGCGACGGCGTGTTCTGGCTGTGGATGCTCAACACGCTGCTGTACGCCGGCGGCGGCGCCCTGCTGTCCACCGCCGTCTCCGCGGTCTCCGGCTACGCCCTGGCCAAGTACCGCTTCCCCGGCCGGAACCTCGTCTTCAACCTGCTGCTCGGCGGCGTCCTCGTGCCGGCCGTGGTGCTGGCCATCCCGCAGTACCTGCTGTTCTCGCGGGTCGGGCTCGCCGACACCTACTGGTCGGTCCTGCTGCCGCAGATCCTGAGCCCGTACGGCATCTATCTCGCGCGCGTCTACGCCGGGGCGGCCGTCCCGGACGTCCTGCTTGAGGCGGGGCGCATCGACGGCGCCGGTCACCTGCTGCTGCTGCGCCGGGTGGCCCTGCCGCTGATGCTGCCGGGAATGGTGACGATCTTCCTGTTCCAGTTCGTCGCGATCTGGAACAACTTCCTGCTGCCGTTCATCATGCTGGGCGACGACCAGAGGTTCCCGCTGACCGTGGGCCTCTACACGCTGCTGGCGGCCGGGGCCAACCAGCCCTCGCTGTACAACCTGATCCTCACCGGCACACTGTTGTCGATCATCCCGCTGATCGCGCTCTTCCTGACCATGCAGCGCTACTGGCGGACCGACCTGGCCGGCGGGAGCGTGAAAGCCTGATGACCGGCTCGTCCGGCGGTCGGCGGGCCGCCGGGCGAGGGGACAATGGCACCATGGCGAAGCGTCCGACCATTCACGACGTCGCGGCGGTGGCGGGCGTCTCCAGGGGAACGGTCTCCCGGGTCCTCAACGACGACCGCTACGTCAGCCCGGCCTCGCACGCCGCCGTCAGGCGGGCCATCGCCGAGACCGGGTACATCGTCAACCGCAACGCCCGGAGCCTGGTCACCCAGCGCTCCGGGTCGGTCGTGATGGTGCTCTCCGAACCGCACGAGAAGGTCTTCGAGGACCCGAACTACAGCACCACGATCCGCACCGCCATCCGGCGGCTGGCCACCCGCGACGTGTCGCTGGTCATCATGATGGCCGGGGACGACGGCGACCGGGAGCGGGTGGTCCGCTACGTGCGCGGCGGCCACGCCGACGGCGTGCTGCTGATGTCCACCCACGCGGGCGACCCGCTGGTGGACGCGCTGGAGGCCATCCGGATCCCCGCCGTCGCCTGCGGAGCCGTGATCGGCAAGGAGAACGTCATCCCCTACGCCGCGGCGAACGACCGCGAGGGCGCCCGGCAGATGACCCGCTACCTGGTCGGGCGGGGGCGCCGGAGGATCGCCACCATCACCGGGCCGATGGACACCCCCGGCGGCATGCAGCGGCTGGAGGGGTTCGCCGACGTGCTCGGCCGCAAGGCGTCCAAGCGGCTGATCGAGCACGGCGACTGGACCCGGCTCGGCGGGGAGAGCGCCATGGCGCGGCTGCTGGAACGTGCCCCCGACCTCGACGCGGTGTTCGTCGCCTCGGACCTGATGGCCGCGGGCGCGCTGTCGGCGCTGCGCGCCGCCGGGCGGCGGGTGCCCGAGGACGTCGCGGTGGGCGGCTTCGACGACTCGGCGGTGGCGCTCTCCACCCACCCGCCGCTCACCACGATCAGACAGCCCCTGGAGCGTGTCGCCGAGGAGACCGTCCACCTGCTCCTCGCCCTGATCGACGGCGCCGAACGGGTGGAGCCGGTGATACTGCCCACCGACCTGATCGTCCGCGAGTCGACCTGACCCGCGGACGGGCCGGCGGCCGAGCCCGCCGGGCGGGTCCGGCGGCCGACGCGGTGACCCGGCCCGACGGGCGGGCCGGCCGGTTCAGCGGGCGGGTGAGGAACCGTTGACGGTCAGCACCTGCTCGGTCTCGATGGCCGGGAAGGTGCCGGTGTCGACGATCCCGTGCTCGTGGAAGGCCGCCTCCAGCAACGCGTGAGCCTTGGGCTCCAGCTTCCACAGGGCCCGGTACTCGCGGGCGCTGGCCAGCGAGACGCCGGTCTCGTGCGCGATGTCGGTGGCGCGGGGCACGAACCTCCGCTCGATCTGCTTGTCCCAGTACTCCCGGGCGGCGCGCATCAGGGCCGCGCGCTGCGCGGTGTCGACGACCGGCGGCGGGACGTCCAGCACCTGGAACTCGTCGTCGTCATCGTCGTCGATCGGCGGGCGCGCCGCCGGCGGACCGGCGGCCACGGCGGCGCGCTCCTGCGGCTGCCCGGCCTCGGGGCTCCACGGCACGGGCGGCTTCAGGTCGATCAGCGCGGAGGTGTTGTAGAGGGCACCGATCTGGGAGAGCAGGGCCTCCTGGCGCGCGGGGTCGGCCGCCAGGCCGGTGTGCTCCACCGCCCGGTCCATGGCACGGTCCAGCTTGGACAGGGCCGAGCGCATCTTCCGCTCGGACGCCCCGGAGGCGCGCAGCGCGCGGGCGCGCTTGGCGGCCAGCGCGACCCGGGTCAGCCTGCGGTGCGCGTCCACCTCGCTCGCCGTGCGGTCGCTGACCTCGGCCAGCCCGACGCGGACCAGCGCCCGCTCCGGGGTGATCCTCCAGTTGATGCGGGCACGGCCGGTGATGCGGTGGCGTTCGATCGCCATGCCGCGCTCCCACAGCCACGCCGCCACCAGCGGGGCGGCGAGACGGAAGACGGCCTCGGCGACGCTGCGGGCGTCCATGCTCGACAGCACGGCGGTCAGGCCGGTCAGCGCCCAGACGGCGACGCCGTCGATGCCCGCGGAGAAGTTCTCCCGCATGTTGCGGCGGGCCCGGACCGCGCTGGTGATGACGGCGACCTCGATGAAGGCGAAGAGCAGCAGCCGCAGCGGGCCGTCGAAGCCGAGCACGTCACCGGAGAAGCGCCACATGCCCTGGGCGGAGACGCCGGTCGCGATGCTGGCGGCGACGATGGTGAGGATGTCCTCCGCGGGGCGGGGCGCGACGTGACGGCGGTAGAAGCGGACCGTCGCGCGCTGGACGGCACGGAACACGAAGTACGCCGCGACCAGGAGGAGAAGCGCGAACACTCCGGCGATGGCCGTCAGGACCGGCTGGGCCGAGGCGAAGGCGGTGATGTCGTCGATGGGGGGCATCTGTCACTGTCCGTCATTCTCGATGTCGACAGGATATCCGGCGATCATTCCAGAATTTCGCCCTGTTGTTCGCGAAACAGGTGTCCATCGGCGTGACAGAAGTGACCACAGTCGTGACGGTGCCGAGTCAGGGGCGGCGGACCCGCCGCAGGTGTCCTGCGACCCGGTCGAGGGTCTCGACCGGGGCGGTGTAGGGCACCCGAAGCCGTCCGGTCAGGGTGCCGTCGGGAGAGAAGGACGACCCCGGGAGCAGGCTGAGCCCGGCCTCGGCCGCCCGGGACGCGAGCGTCTCACCGGACACGCCGTCGAGGCGCAGCCACAGCGCCAGGCCTCCCGGCGGGAGGGTGAAGTCCCACCCGTCCGCCTCCAGGGCGCGCGCCAGGTGGTCGCGCTGGCGCCGCAGCTCGCTCCTGCGCCGGTCCAGCAGGCCGTCCATGAGGGGCAGGATCTCGCAGGCCACGAGCTGCTCCATGGGCGGCGGGGTGTGCAGGCCGCTGACCGGGTCGAGCAGGAGGGCTCCGATCAGCTCGGCCGGGCCGCGGATCCAGCCGGCGCGCAGCCCGCCCCACACGGTCTTGCTCAGCGAGCCGATCGCGACGGCCCCGGCGACGCGGGGTATCGGCTCCGGACGGTCGCGCAGGTCCAGGTCGCGCATGGTCTCGTCCACGATCACGGTCACCCCGTGCCGGGCGGCCAGCCCCGCGACCTCCCGGCGGGCGCGGGCGTCCATCAGCGCCCCGGTGGGGTTCTGGAAGTCGGGGGTCAGCAGGGCCGCTCCCCCGGCCGCCTCGCGGAACGCGACGGCGAGGTGGCCGCCGTCCCACCCCTCCTCGGTGACGCGCGCGACGACGGTCCGGACCCCGAGGCGCCGGAGCATGGTCAGGGTGTCGAAGAAGGAGGGGTTCTCCACCACGATCCTGCGCGGGACGAGGTGGGCGGCCAGCAGCGCCAGCGCGGCACGGGCCCCGGAGGTGACCAGGATCTGCTCGGGCCGGGTGGCCGTCCCCTCGGCGGTGTGGCGGCCGGCGATCAGCTCGCGCAGCTCGGGCAGGCCCGCGCCGGGCTCGCCGCTCTCCAGCAGCAGGCCCGCCGACCTGGCGAGGGCGCGGGTGACCGCTCCGGTGACGATCTCGCGCGGGGCGGCGGGGAGGGCGCGGCGCAGGTCCAGGAGCGAGCCGTGGCCGTCCACCGACAGCGGCGCGTAGCGCTCGCCGAGGTCCCGGGGCAGCCGCACCCTGCTGCCGCTGCCCCGGCCGGTGACGAGCCAGCCCTCCTGGCGCAGCAGGGACAGGGCCGCGACGACCGTTCCCCGGCTCACCGCCAGCTCGGCGGCCAGGTGCCGCTCCGAGGGCAGCCGGTCCCCGACCCGTACGCGCCCGTCGAGGACCGCCTCGCGCAGAGCCGCGGCCAGCGAGGCCGCCAGGGGGCTCCCCGGCCGCCGCCATCCCGCCAGGACACCCGCGAACACCGGTCCAGTTTGCCGTGATTGGACCAGGACGCGGACACGGCCCCCCTCATAGCGTCGGGGCATGAACGCCACACCCGGCGCGGCCGCCCCGCGCACCCGCCCCGTCCCCGTCCCCGTCCCCGTCCCCGAAGCCGATCGCGCCCGCACGGCCCTGGAGAGCGACCCTTCCCGCACGGCGCCCGAGACCGACCACGCCCGGATCCCCCCGGAGGGCGACCGCGCCCGAACCCCTCTCGAAGCCGACCGGGCCCGTACGCCGGAGCTGACGGAGGCCGTGCGCGCGTACGCCGTGCGCATCCTGGACGGCCTGGACGACCGGCCGGTCGCGCTGGCACCGGTGCGCCCGGCCCCCGAGCCCCTGCCGGAGGCTGGGATCGGCCTGGAGGAGGCGATGGAGGTGTTCGCGACGCGGTGGGAGCCGGGCTTCGCGTCCGGTCCCGGCCCGCGCTACCTGGGGTTCGTCACGGGCGGCGCGACACCCGCGGCGCTGGCGGGCGACTGGCTGACCGGCACGCTCGACCAGAACCCCACCTCGGGGGTGGACTCGCTCGCCCCCGACCTGGAGCGGGAGACCCTCGCCTGGCTGCGCGACCTCTTCGGCCTGCCGGACGAGCACCGGGGGACGTTCGTCAGCGGCGCGACCATGTCCAACCTGGCGGGCCTGGCGATCGCCAGGGAGTGGCTGGGCGAGCGGCGCGGCGTGTCGGTCTCCGAGGACGGCGCGGTCGCGCTCGGGCCGGTGACGGTGCTGTCGGGAAGCCCGCACTCCAGCATCGCCAAGGCGCTGTCCGTGCTCGGGCTGGGACGCTCGGCGATCCGGCACGTCGGCCTCCTGCCGGGACGGGAGGCGATCGACGTGGACCTGCTCGCCCGGGAGCTGGAGCGGCTCGACGGCACCCCGGCGATCGTGGTCGCCAACGCCGGCACGGTCAACACCGTCGACTTCGACGACCTGCGCGCGATCGCCGCCCTGCGCGAGCGGTACCCGTTCTGGCTGCACGTGGACGCCGCGTTCGGGGCCTTCGCCGCGCTGTCGGCCGGGCACGCCCACCTGGTCGCGGGCCTGGGCGAGGCCGACTCGGTCTGCGTGGACCTGCACAAGTGGCTGAACGTGCCCTACGACAGCGCGGTCCAGTTCACCCGCCGCCGCGACCTGCAGGCCCGCGTCTTCCAGAACGCGGCCGCCTACCTCGCCCCGCTGGGCGAGGACCCCGAGCCCGAGTTCGTGCACCTGACCCCGGAGAACTCGCGCCGCCTGCGCGCCCTGCCGGCCTGGTTCACGCTGGCCGCGTACGGGCGCGAGGGGCACGCCGGAATCGTCCGCGACTGCGTCGCCCTGGCCGCCGAGCTGGGCGAGCGGATCACCGCGATGCCCGCCTACCGGCTGCTGGCGCCGGTCCGCCTCAACGTGGTCTGCTTCACCCTCGCCGATTCCCCCTCCGCCGCCCGGATCGCGGAGCTGGCCGACGCGATCACCGCCTCGGGCGAGGCGTTCCTGACGCCGACCGCCCTGGACGGGGTGCCCGCCCTGCGCGCCGCGTTCAGCAACTGGCGCACCACCGGGGCCGACGTGGACCGGATCGCGAGGATCCTCCAGAAGATCGCCTCTCGTCCGTGAGTTTCCCGGCGTTCTCGCGGGCGGCCACCGCGGCCGATTCCGGATACGGGTCTCGATCAGAGGTATGCAAGCGGCCTCGGATCACCCTTCCGGCGGGACGCTCAGAGCGTCACCGCCGGCCGGATCACGACATGGGATGGATCTGCCACGTCCCCCTGCTGTTCCCGCAGAGCAGCCCGAGGAAGCCGTGCAGCACTTTGCCGATCTCGTGGAGCTCACCCGGGGCGAGGCGGCCCGCGAAGTCTCCAAGCCGGGAAACGTCGGCGGATCTCAGCTGGTCGACGAGCACGCGGGTCGCCTTGCCGTTCAGTTCGATCTCGGGGCGGAAGACCGCGGGACCCGCGCTGGTCGAGGTGGGGGCGACGATCAGGGTGGAGAGTACGGCGAAGGCGTCCGCCTGCAACACCACCGTGAACCGTTCGCCTCGCTGCTCGTGACCGATCGTGTCCCGGAGGGCGCGTAGCCGGTAGACGTCACCGCGCATCCGCGTCACCGAACTCACGGTTGATCGACCGGATCTCGGCCAGATCGTCCGGGTCATTGGCCAGTCTCTCCGCGTCGGCGCGCGCCTGTTCCATCCAGCGGAGCCTTCCCGCCACGTGGATCGCCTCACGGATCACATCGGTGGTGGACCTGCCCTCGGAGGTCAGCTCGGAGAGAATCCTCTCCGTGTCCGAGTCGATCTCGACAGTCAACATGGCCATATCCTCACTGTACGGCGAGGCGTCGCGCAGGTCTTCGATCGGATTCTGTGAGTGTCCGGACACCCTTTGTGACAGACGGCCCGCGAAAGAGACCTCGCGGAGCGCCTGACCGGTCGGCGCGGCCCGCGTCGCGGGCCTCCGGTCATCTCACCTGGCCACGCTCCCGGGTGCTCGTGTACGGAAGCGGCCGGGTGAAGGGTGGTACGCCGTCCCCGATGTCGTACGACGGAGCACGTGACGACGGGGGTGATCGGTGAGTTCCCTGACATTGCATCGGGGTGGACGACTCGGTACGGTCCGATCGGCGTCGGTGACGGGAGACGTGACCGTCCCCCTGTCGGCGCCCGTGGCGCGGGTCGCCGGCAGAAGCCCGTCCCTTTCGGGGTTCGTCGCGCCGGGCCGTCGCGTTCGGCGAGAATCTGTATCCGCCGGCCTGGCGTACGGCAGCGTCCGGCCGGTCCTGCGGGACGACGCGAAGGGAATCCGTTGAGCGGTAACCACCAGAAGTACGCGGACTTCATCTGGTCGGTCGCCGACCTGCTGCGCGGTGACTACCGGCAGTCGGAGTACGGCAAGGTCATCCTGCCCTTCACCGTGCTGCGCCGCATCGACTGCGTGCTGGAGCCCACGAAGAAGGACGTCCTCGCCGAGAAGGCCCGGCTCAAGGACGCGCTCCTGCCGCCCCGGCTGGTCGAGATCAAGCTGAGGAACGCCTCCGGCGCGAGCTTCTACAACACCAGCCCGCTGGAGTTCGGCGGGCTGGGCGCCGACTCCGACAACGTCGCCCGCAACCTGCGCTCCTACATCGGCGGGTTCTCGCCCGGCGCGGTCGAGGTGCTGGAGAAGTACCGCTTCGACGAGCAGATCACCCGGCTCCAGGAGTCGGGGTTGCTCTACCTGGTGGCCTCGAAGTTCGCCGAGATCGACCTGCATCCCGACGTCGTCGACAACCATCAGATGGGGTACGTCTTCGAGGAGCTGATCCGGAAGTTCTCCGAGATCTCCAACGAGACGGCCGGTGAGCACTTCACCCCGCGCGAGGTCATCCGGCTGATGGTCAACCTGCTGATGGCCCCGGACGACAGGGACGTGATGACGCCCGGCATCGTCCGCCCCCTGAAAAAGAAACTCAGAACCGTCTTGTCCGCAGTCTAGACGAAGCCACGAAGAGGAACCAACGCCTGAGAGCAACACCAGAGAAGCAACTGAAGGTCCTTGCCGAGCGACGACAGACACTGATCACGATGACAGTGACCGGGCAGATCGATTTGGCAACAGAAAAACAGGCCCAGACATGATTGCCAATTCAATCGACCACTGCTACCAGTCATAGCAATGGATGGGCATGGCCAATTTGCCCTCATCGGCCGCTACGGCCAAGCAACCAGCTGAAACCAAACCGACTTGCCATAGGGATTGAGGGTCCATCCCCAGTTGTGGGAGAGGTCCTCGACGATGGCAAGACCCCGGCCGCTCGTTTCCAGGTCGTCGACTTGACCCAGGCGCGGGATCTCGATGCAAGAGTCATAGACGTCCACGGTCAGCAGTCGCTTCTCCCCCGTGACCATGATGCGAATGGGATTAGCACCAGCGATGTCCGACGAGCCGTGCGCGATGGCGTTGGTGACGAGTTCCGAGGCCAGGAGTTCGGCGATTTCCGGGACGTCCCCCGTCGCGTTCCAGTCGTCGGCGACGTCGCGCACGAACCGGCGGGCAGAGGCGACGACTCTCGGCTCGCGCGGTATCCACCTCTCTCCCAGCGGAGAGAGTCCAGGGTTCATCGTGTAGCGGTATTCGGTAAGGGTGACGCTCGCCTTGAGGGCCTCTTCCATGATTTCTCTCCCTGTCCCGAATTTCGTATGTTCAGCGTGCCGAGACGTGGCTACCCTTGGTAGTCGAATGATTACGAAGACCATGGGTTGGGGTTCACAGGCTCTTTGTTGAACTCCGGCAAGGAGGGGCATCATGGCCGACCTCTACTCGCCCCAGGCGATCTGGGGCAGGGAGTTGCGTCACTACCGGAAGGCGGCGGGTCTCACCCAGGGCCAGCTCGCCGAAAAGATCCACTTCAGCGAGTCCCTGATCAGCGGGGTGGAGACGGGGCAGCTCCCGGCCAGCCCGGAGTTCGCCGAGACCTGCGACACGGTCCTGGGCACCGGCAGTGCCCTGTCCCGCCTGCTCGACTGGCGCAAGGGACAGGTCTTCCCCTCCTGGTTCGGGAAGTGGCGCGACAAGGAACGCGTCGCCACCACGCTCAGGACCTACGAACCCCTGGTCATGCCCGGCCTGCTCCAGACCGACGGATACGCCCGCGCTCTTCTCGGCGACGACGACGGAGCGGTCACCGCGCGGCTGGAACGCCAGGCCATCCTGACCAGGCAGGACCCGGAGCCTCCCACCCTCAGGTGCGTGATCGACGAGTCGGTCCTGCACCGGCTGGTGGGGAGCCCCGAGGTCATGCGCGAGCAACTGCACCACCTCGCGTCGATCGCCAGTCCGCAGATCAGCGTGCAGATCGTGCCTCCCGGCCGTGTCCGCTCCGGACTCCTTGCGGGATTCGTGATCGCGACCCTGGAAGGCGGCGGCGAGGTAGCGTACCTGGAGACGGCCATCCGCGGGCTGACGACCGGCGATCAGGACGAGGTCGCGGCGGCCGTGAAGCGGTTCGAGGCCATTCGCATCGAGGCGCTACCGCTGAGCATGTCGATAGAGCTCATCAAGAGAACAGCGGAGGAACGATGGACCTGAGCATGGCTCAGTGGCGCAAGTCGAGCTTGAGCGGTAACAACGGCGGCAACTGTGTCGAGGTCGCGGAGCTCAGAGGCACCACCGGCGGCCCCGCCCACAAGGCCGGCCACCCCGATCTGATCGCCATACGTGACTCCAAGGACCCCGAAGGCCCGAAGCTCTTCTTCACCCCCGCCGAGTGGGACGCCTTCGTCAACGGCGTCAAGGCCGACGAGTTCGACCTTCGGTAAGTACGGCGACACCCCGGCCGCCAGGGTGACCACCTCGGCGGCCGGCGGCCTTCGTACGTGATCGGCCGCGCCCGTGAGCACACGTCCTTACCTGGAAAGACCACACGGTGCGGAAACGTCAGCGAGTGATCATACGGGGCTGGCGCCATGGCATCCGATGTCCTCCGTGTCGATCATGTCTGGGGGTGTGAGGGTGAGCGTTATGAGCATCGGCCGCCAGAGCAGGGTGTTGAAAGAGCTGGCGCGGGCGATACGCGGGGTGGACGTTCCCGGCTCGTCGTCGATCAGAAAGGTGTCGGTCGAGCCGTACCTGGACGCGGACGGGGAGTCGCCCTGATCGTTGTCGAGGGGGCGGGCGAGGGCGGCTGGCCCGCTGATTTGACGCACATGCTCCGCAGGCAGGTGAACCGCCTCGCAACTGAGAAGGACCTGGACGAGTACGTCTACGTCACGCTCTTCACCGAGCAGGAGTTCAAGGACCGGGAGAACGCCGACGACATGGCGGGCGGCGACAGCACGACCGTCATCGACCGCGCTTTCGGCGAAGACCTTCAGGACGGGCAGTGAGGCGAGACTTCAAGGCCGAGGACCATCTTCATCTCGCCGACACGCTCGACGGCCGCACAGCGGGTCGCGGTCGCCCTCGCACTGCTTACCTCAGGCGTGCGACGTCCACCGCGTACTACACGCTCTTCTACGAACTCGTACGGCATGGTGCGCGGCAGGCGACCAGAACCGGCCCGATGGAGCACCAGCAGGCCATCGGCCGGTGGTACGCCCACGGCAACTTCAAGAGGGCCCAAGCAGTTCAAGTTCGGGGTTTGGACCGACGCTAGCGTCTACAGTGGCTGTTCCGTAAGGTGGCATGGCATTAGCGTATGGAACGTACTGCCGAATCTTCCGGGAGAGCAGAAAAAGGCGACACGGAAGAAACGCCCCGATGGCTCCCCAGGGCTCGACCTGAGTTGGCGGTCAACTATCGTCACCAACACTTACCTGGGAACAAGAGACGGATCATCGATTCGTAACCTAGGAGAAGATGGGGCGCCAGGCGCGATAAAGCCGAGCGACATCTCGATGTGGGTCTCCTTCAAGCGGTGACCGGTTCTGGGTGCGTGTCGTCGGAACACCATCACCGTAGAAGCAGCAGCACGTAAATTCAAAGCAAAGTAAAAAATGGTGCCCGGCCAGCCTGGCCGGGCACCATTTCCGTCAACAGACAGGATCCACCATGAAGGTATCCGGAAGACTTTTCAGTCTACTCGCTTCGTACGATGAGAGCGACGTAACGATGCAGCAATTCTTCGCAGCATGGAGCGAAAAAGTCAGTATTGAAGAGGTCACACGCATCCTGCATGCTGACCTCGAAACCAGCACCCCAGCTCATTTCGATAACTGGGGGCCCGGCTCAGATGGAACCGGAGACGAGGAAAGTGGCGTTCTTATTGGCCAAGTCGGCACCTGGACACTCACGGTAGGCGACCGTTGCTGCACCAGTGATGACTCACTGTCCGCTTTGTCGCAGAGCAAAGGCCGTGCCTTGAGCATCGAATGGGACCCCGATAATCGTGATCCCACGATCAAATATGCAATCGATGGAAAAGTTATCACGAGCATGAATATCATTGATACGGCTGATCGGTCCGGAG
Source organism: Streptosporangium sp. NPDC023615 (assembly GCF_040640155.1). Classification (NCBI taxonomy): domain Bacteria; kingdom Bacillati; phylum Actinomycetota; class Actinomycetes; order Streptosporangiales; family Streptosporangiaceae; genus Streptosporangium; species Streptosporangium sp. NPDC023615. The sequence goes on along the minus strand of NZ_JBFABE010000072.1, from coordinate 4,318 downwards.
TCAACCCGGACGCGCTGGATGCCTACATGGAAGGCCTGCGCTTTGACGTTGACAGCGACGATGCCGTCGAGCCGAACGAGAGCTTCACGTCAGCTCTCATTATGATTGGCAGGATCACCGGCCACGAATTGGACAGTTCATGGTTGGATGCGACTCATGTCTGTTACACGATCCATGCAAGCGAAGATGAATAATCGCAGAGATTTGTTCTTAACAAACCTCCCGATTTCGTTCGTCACCAAGACACCTTCACATTCAAGGTAAGCATCCAGCCAGAAACGTGATTCAGGCGAGATTTTCTGCTCATTCAGCCGCTGCGATGTGTCAGATATTCACGAATTGCTGCCGAACGCTCGTCACATCGACTCCAAGATTCGAGGGCGTTTTATGCAAAAGCAAGAACGCGACGGAGATTGTCAATGCCATCCGCTTCCTCGTCCATATCGGTGAGAGCGGTGGACCGAGATGCCCGACAATTTGAATGTCCGCGCCATCACACTCAACATTCCAATAGTGAGAGAGCGCCCGCTGGTCGCTTGGATCGAACGGAAGAACCTCTACACCCGTGTATGGAGAAGACACTGGACATCGGTCTGCCCACCTGATCGGCCGGGCCAACATCGCCGTCACTCCGCCAACGGCCTCTAGCCACTCGGTCTTACAACCTGATAACGCTTCGGCCTTGCTCTGGTTGTCGACGCGGTTGCCGACCCTGTCAAGTTGCCGTCGTTGTCGGATTCCTCTCGCGTATGGCGACGGAAATTTCGATCCGGTCAACGATGTCGTCGGCGATCCGCCCGGGATGGGTTGGTTGCGTATCGTCATGTTTGCGTGTTCCCGTCATCCTGCCGAGGCCGAAGGCCGATGAGACGGCGGGGGCACGCCCATGACAGATCAACATCGAAGGAAATGTGATCGTGTCCCCCGTGCATCACGAGAAGGTCTTCGAGGACGCGATCGAGTCGGCATTGCTCTCCAAGGGCTGGGTGCGGGGCGCGAAGGATCTCTACGACCGGGCACTCGGGCTGAACCCGGTCGAGCTGCTGCACTTCGTCCGGTCCACCCAGCTCAAGGAGTGGGAGCGGCTGGTCACCCTGCATACCGGGGACGACGCGGCGGCGGCGCGGCGGCTCGCGGACGTGGTGGCGAAGGCGATCGACAACGAGGGAGCCCTGGAGGTCCTCCGGCACGGGGTGAAGGACCGGGGCATCACCTTCAAGGTGGCCTTCCGGCCCGCGCACACCATCGCGGCCGACGCGCTGGAGCCGTACGAGAGGAACATCCTCAGCGTGGTCCGCCAGCTCCGCTACTCGGAGGCCACCGGGGACGAGCTGACCTGACGCTGTTCGTCAACGGCGTCCCCGGTGGCCACGGCCGAGCTGAAGAACACGCTCACCGGCACGACCGTCGAGGACGCCAAGGAGCAGTACCGCGCGACCCGCGATCCCAAGGAGCCGCTGTTCGCCCGGCGGACGCTGGTGCACTTCGCCGTGGACCAGGACCTGGTGTTCGTCACCACCCGGCCGACCGGGAAGAGGACACGGTTCCTGCCGTTCAACACGGGTGACGGCGGGGCCGGCAGGAGGGGCGGCGCGGGCAACCCGCGGGTCCCGGCGATCGGCGACTACCGGACCGCCTACCTGTGGGAGGAGATCTGGGCGCCGGACACCTGGCCGGACCTGCTCAAGCGGTTCCTGCACGTGGGCGACGAGGACGTGCGCAAGGGCCGTGGACGCAAGGCCTCCCCCGGGAAGGCGCACAGGCTTCCGATGATCTTCCCTCGCTACCACCAGTGGTACGCGCGGCTTCGGGGAGAAGGAGCTTCCCGAGCGGTTCGCCTACTGCCCGGCCGACGACTCCTCGCCCACCTGGAGTGCCGTTACGACCAGGTGCTCAGCTCGGCGGCCCTCAGAAGGGACGAGGTGGCGATGAGGCAGATGACCGAACTGCTCGCCGACACCGGGGCCTCGCTGGACGAACGCGACGTTCTCACGCTGGAGCTGCGCCGGGAGATCTGCGGGCTGCTGGTCAAGACAGGTGATCACGAGAGGGCACGGGCCGGCCTGCACGCCCTGCTTCCCGACATGGCCGCCGTCTTCGGTGCCGACCATCCGGAGACCCTGCACATCCAGATCCTGCTGGAGAACCGGGACCGCCTCGCTCGCTGAGCCCACTCGGCCGGACAACGTCATGACCGCCCCGCGACATGGTCTTCGCGGGGCGAGGCGTGGTCCTGGCGGATCGATGCTGTGCCCACCTACCGCATACCAGCCGGTAGGCCTCAATGTGGTCTGCTTCGCGAGCTGCACCACTCCGCCCTGGTCGCGGAAGTCGTCGCCTCAGATCACCTTCCTGACGGAACGCTCAGACCATCAGCGACGGCCGAATCACGATATGGGAGGGACCTGCCGCGTCTCCCGTGACCGGTCGGCGCCGTCCGCATGGTGGGCTTCCGGTCATTTCATCTCACTGCGCCCGCGCAGGATCGCGACGCCGTCGCCGTCGAGGTCGTCGCAGTACGCCATGCGCCCGGTCATGGCCATCATGAGCGCCAGGGTGGTGCCGGACACCAGCGGGCCGGAGCCGGTCGCGAAGGGGCCGTCGTCGGCGACGAGCCGCAGGCCGGTGATCCGTCCCTTGGCGAGGACGACGAAATCGCTGCCCCGGTAGTACTCGGCCAGGCGGGTGAGGGTCCCGATCGGGTAGTCGCGGCGGATGCCCAGCGGCCGCCGGATGTCCTCCGCGTGCAGGACCGTCTCACCCAGCATCGCCACGACCGGGATGGGTGGCTTGGTGGTGCTCGTGACGACGCGGCGGAACCTGGCGTGCGTCTCGGCCCCGCTCGCGCCCAGTTCCTCGGCGAGCCGCATGGCGTTCTGCCTGTCGAAGTCGAACCGGCAGCGGATCACGCCCGCCATCCACCGCAGCGGGGTGAGGCTCGCCCCCGAGGTGAGGTGCGCCAGCACCTCGCGCACGGTCAGCCCGGCGCACAGGGACGGTGTCGCCCACCGCTCGTCGGTCAGCTCCGCCAGGTCGGCCGCCAGGGCCGCCCGCTCGGCGTGGACCAGCGGCCAGAGGCCGGACGCGCGGCGGGAGTCCGGCTCCGGTTCCGGGGCGGTCATGTCGGACGGTGTCCTGTCGTGGGTCACGGGGGTCGGCGGGAACGGTCATGAACAGGACTCCCGCCACGGGGCGGAATCGTCGCCCGCGAGCGATGTTTCCGCGGGCGATCGCGCACGGAGGCGGCCGGGCGAACGATGGTACGCCGTCCCCGTGTCGTACGGCAGGGCGCGTGGTGACGGCCGAAGACAGTGAGTCCCGGTACGGCCGGGCACCGGTCAGGCCTATCGTGCAGGGAGCAGGGAAGCGCGATCACGAACTGGAGTTGACGATGTACGTCTCCGAGCTGAGGGTCTCCGGCGTCCGCGGGTTCTCCGGACGCCGCGACGTCGACCTTCGGCTGACCCGCCCGGACGGCAGTCACGCGGGTTGGACGGTCCTGGCGGGCCGGAACGGCTCCGGCAAGACGACGCTTCTCCGCGCGCTCGCCCTGGCGATGGCCGGGCCTTCCGTCGCGCGCGGCCTGATGCCCTCTTTCGACGGCTGGATCTCCGAAGGGCTCTCCGAGGCCGTCGTTGCGGCGGAAGTCGTTGACGGCAACATGGAGCGGTGGAGCGGTGGACGCCCGGGAGGCAGGTCGTTCCCCGCTCTTCTGACCTGGTCACGTGAAACGATCGACGATCCCGAGGATGAGGAGTACGAACCACAGCCGATTCTGCAGGGCTATGGCGACGCCGCCTTTCGCGGACCGTGGGCTGACAACCCGCGAGGCTGGTTCCTCGCGGGATACGGCCCGTTCCGCCGGCTGGTCGGTGGTTCCGCCGACGCTCAGCGGCTGATGCTGAGCACAGGCCCCGTTTCCCGGTTGGCCAGCCTGTTCCACGAGGACGCCTCCCTCGCCGAGAGCGTGAGCTGGCTGATCGACCTGCACCTTCGGCGCCTGGAGAGGCGGCCGGGCGCCGAAGGACTCCTGCTCCTGGTCACGGACCTTCTCAACGACGGTCTGCTCCCCGACGGCTTCCAGGTGGTGCGGGTGGACAGCGAAGGACTCTGGGCGAAGCGGGACGGACGGGTCATTCCGCTCCGGGAGCTGAGTGACGGCTACCGTACCGTCACCGCGCTCGTCCTGGACCTGGTCCGTCAGGTGGGCCAGATGTTCCCGAAGGAACTGCTCTCCTGGACCGTCGCACGCGATGACCGGCTTAGTACTACAACGATAGATTGTGATGGCTTAGCCTGGTCGCATGTCGAGTGCGGT
>NZ_JBFABE010000071.1:0-40383 GCF_040640155.1 Streptosporangium sp. NPDC023615 | reverse complement strand
TCTCCCCCTCGGCTCCGTAGGAGGTCCCGTGGAAGACACGTCCGTCCTCCAGCACGAGCAGGGCCGTCATCGATTTCCTCTCAGGACTGGTCGGCCGGGCGCGTGGAAGGAGGAGAACGGCGCCCGGCCGTACGGGGTCGGCCGGAACCCTCCGGGGCCGCGGGCCCCGGTCGTCCCGGTCAGGTGATCTCGAACCGGATCATGTCGTTGACCTCGTCGCACCTGGCCACCGCGTCGGCGGCGTCGCGTCCGGAGGCGATGACGTACCCGGAGGTGCAGTCGGCGACCGTCAGCAGCGGGGGCACCTCGTCGCCCTCGTTCTTGATGACGACCGCCCCCACCTCGACGTCCAGCAGCGTCTCCAGGTAGGGCAGGAAGACGTTCGGCACCTCACCCGGGGGCATGCGCCTGACCACGGCGGGGATGTCCTCGTCGACGGTGATCGACGCGATCCTGCCGGGGTCGGGGGTGAAGAACCTCACGGCCGCGCCCCTGATCGGTTCGGGGGAGGTGAGGGGCAGCTCGTCGATCCCCAGCGGGACGGTCAGCATCATCCTGGCGAGGTCCAGGCCGAAGGCGCGCCTGACCAGCTCGGGGGCACCGCTCCCGGCCAGCCGGGCGTGGGACTCCAGGACGCGCGGGCCGTCCGGGGTGAGGACGAACTCGCTGTGGGAGGGGCCTTCGGTGAGCCCGACGGCGTCGAGCAGCTTGGGGGTCAGCTCGCGGAGCTGGTCGAGGTAGGGGACGGCGACCCGGCTGGGCGTGCTGACCTCCCACTCGACGAAACGGTCGTTCATCCGGTACTCCGAGTACCCGATGGGCAGGTGCCGCCCGGCGTGCGAGAAGGAGTCGACGCTGACGACCGGTCCCTCCAGGAACTCCTCGCCGATCGCCGACGAGATCCCCGCCTCCTGGAGGTGCTTCCACGCCAGGATCGCCTCGTCGGCACCCGTGGCCACGTGGATGTGCAGGCTGGCGGCGCCGTCGATCGGCTTGACGACGATCGGGCCGCCGATCGACTCCAGGAACTCCACGGCGTCCTCGGCGCTGCGCAGCGTCCGGTAGCGCACCGGGCTGAGGTCGTGCTCGGCGAGCAGCTCGCGGGTCAGCGTCTTGTCCCTCAGGGCGCGGGCCGTCGCCTCGGTGACCCCGGGCAGGCCCAGCGCGTCCACCACGTACCCGGTCGACTCGCCCGCGGGTTCGGTGGTGGTGAGCACCCGGTCGAAGGGGCGTTCCTCGTGAAGCGGCCTCAGGATCTCGAGGATCGCCGGGCCGTCGTCGATGGGCGCGTGCACGATCCGCTCGCAGTGCGCCGCGATCGCCGGGTCGTACAGCCCCTCCTGGTGGACGAGCACCACGTCGATCCCGAGTTCCTTCGCACCCGTCACCGGGGCGGGCCTGCCACCGATCATCGCCACTCGAAACATTCGCATCCTCCATGTCCTCGGTTGTGTCGTCAGCTCGCGTAGCAGCGGCGCAGCCAGCGCGCCTTCTCGGGCGGCATCGGCCGGAACGCCCGCCGGCGGTGCAGGACCCGGTAGTTGTCGAAGATCATGAAATCTCCGGGTTCCAGGCAGAGCTCCCTCGACGGCGTGTTCGCCAGCGTGGCGGACCAGACGTCGAGCGCGGCGGCCGCCTCGTCGGTCCGTCCCCTGGTCGTGCCGCGGTCGTAGCGGACCCGCAGGCCCTCCGAGCTCTGCTCCAGCAGCGCGGTGTCGTTCAGCGCGCGCGCTCCCGGCGCGCCCGTGTCGTTCGACGCGGGGGGACTCACCTCGTACGAGGGGGACTGGAGCCGGCGCTGCGTGAGCTCGTCGAGCCGGCCGACGGCGTCCTCCATGGCCGCGAGCTCGGTCGGCACCCGCTCCTCGTTGCGTACCGCGTAGAAGGTCAGGTAACGCGGCACGTACAGGCGCGGGTTCACGCCCGCGTCGCCGAAGTGCAGGTGGGGGTTGTCGGTGTGCCAGAAGAACTCCGAGTCCGACCCCCACGAGCTGGCGGTGCCGGACGCGGCCGGGTTGGGGATCACGTTGCGGATCAGCCGCCCGTCGTTCTCGTAGCTCACCGCGAACGGCGTGATCCCGAGAAGCTGGACCAGGCCGAGGTGGAGGGCGTTGGTCACGGCCAGTTCGGTCTCGGTGCCGAACCCGCTCACCGGGGTGGCCGGGAACCTCTGGGTGGGCAGGTTGTTCAGGACCAGCGCGTGGCAGGCCGTCGCCGAGAACATGTGGATGCCGTGCAGGATCTCCCCGGCCAGGTAACGGCTCAGCGCCTGCGCGCCGATACGGGCGAGGATGGCCTCGTCCGCGTCCGGTTCCAGCTCGGCCGCGGTGACGCGTTCGGTGATCTCCTTGCCGAGCAGATCACGAGTCCCGTCCTCCAGGCGGTGGTGGGTGAGCCGAATTGAGGATGTCATCGAAGGGGTCCCATCAGTCAGCGGTGCCCGAGTCGGTCAGGCGAGACGTGCTTCGGCGATCGCCAGATCCATGACTAGACGATGCTGACTGCGGCAAGATGGGACAACTGCCTCAGGAAGTCCTAAAGCGGCCAGGCCGCTAGATGTCGTAGCGCCGGGCACCCGGACGGGGCGCCCGGCGCGGGCCGGCGAGGACGGTGGGGCCAGTGGGACCAGGGCCAGTGGGGTCAGTGGTGCCGGCGGGGACGGCGGCGGGTCAGCGGTCGGCGGCGATGCTGAGGGCGAGCCCGGCCAGGATCGTGCCCATCAGGTAACGCTGGACGCGGAGCCAGAGCGGCCGTCCGGTCAGGAAGGTGGCCACGGACCCGGCGGTGAGCACGATGACGCCGTTGATGGTCAGGGCCACGCAGATCTGGGTGAGCCCCAGGATGAGGCTCTGCGCCGCGACGTTGCCGCGCTCGGGGTCCACGAACTGCGGGAGCAGCGAGATGTAGAGAATGGCGATCTTGGGATTGAGGAGGTTGGTGACCAGCCCCATCGTGAAGAGCTTGCGCGGCGGGTCCGCGGGCAGGTCCCTGGGGGTGAAGACCGACTGCCCGCCGGGGCGCACGGCCTGCCAGGCCAGCCAGAGCAGGTACGCGGCTCCGGCGATCTTGATCGCGGTGAACAGCTGGGGGACCAGGGCGAAGATCGTGGAGATCCCCGCCGCCGTCGCGGCCATGTAGACGAAGAACCCGGCCGCGACGCCGAGCAGCGAGATGAATCCGGCCCGGCGTCCCTGCGTGAGGGTCCTGGAGACCAGGTAGATCATGTTGGGTCCGGGTGAGATGACCATCCCGAAGGCCACCGTCGCGATGCCGACGAGGGCATGAATGCTGATCATGAAACCTTCTTCGTAGGTGGGCGCGCCGAACGTGACGCGCCGGCGTTCCCGGATCGTGGTCTCCCGCCGCGGGCAGGGAGGCGCCGGGGGCTCCGGAGATTCCGCCGAGGTCGCGGCGGCCTGTCAGATGACGCATCCCCCCATCGGGCGCGGGGCCGGTGGCCGCTCACGGGACGGATGCCCCGGATGCTCGGCGGGGCCGTGATGCGAGCGGGGCGCCGTCCCGGATCCGGGCCCGGTCTCCTGCCCGGTCCCCTGTTCGATCTCCGGCCCGGTCTCCTGCCCGGCCCTCTGTCCGGTCGCGAGGCGCCGGTCATCGAGTTCGTCGAGGACCGATTCCCTCAGCGCGTCCTCGCTGATCCCCGCCTCACGCGCCACCTGGGCGATGAGCCGCCGGGTCTCCCTCGCGATCCGGCCCTTTCGGCTGTGGAACTCCTGGTCGTGCTGGCGTCTCTTCTCTGCCGTCACGCCACAACGATACGGGAGGAGTCTACGGACAGATAGCGGCATGACCGATCATGATAATTTTGCCGGGATTGACGGAGACCTCTGGGATGAAATTAATGGAAATATCCGGTTCGGGTGTTTTGTGCTGCGGGTGCCGGGGCGTCGTGCCCGCCTGACCGTCAGGGCCGCGCCGACCAGGGGCGGAAGGCGCCGGGCGGACTCGGGCGGGGAGGCCGGTATTCCCCGGGGACGAAATCGGTCCGTAGCAAATCCCTGGCTACGGCCATTCATCATGGCAATGGCGGTTCCTGGTTCTCCGGGTCGCCGGGTATACACGCCGAATGGTGATCGGACGGTGACCGGAGAGTGAATGGCCCCGACGCCGGGGCGCCAGCCCGCCCCGATGCGCCGGGCATTCCCCGGGGCCCGGGAATGCCCGTACCCGGGGATCTCAGGAGGCCTCGGACTCCCCGGACCCCCCACCGCCGAGGGCCTGCTCGAAGGCGGCGTACGCTTCCGCGTTGAACAGGACGAACCGGACGTCGGTCACCTTCGTCGCGGTGGCGCGCACGGTCTCGACCGCGATGCGGGCGGCGTCGCCGACGGGCCAGCCGTAGATCCCGGCGGACACGGCGGGGAAGGCGACGACGGCGGCGCCGAGCTCGTCGGCGACGCGCAGGGACTCCCGGTAGCAGGAGGCGAGCAGGTCCGACCGGTCCTCGGTGGAGGAGTACACCGGCCCGACGGTGTGGATGACCCAGCGGGCCGGCAGGTCGCCCGCGGTGGTCGCCACCGCCTGGCCCGTGGGCAGCCCGCCGCCGTAGCGGGAGGCGCGCAGCTCGCGGCACTCCTTCAGGATCGCCGGACCGCCGCGCCGGTGGATGGCCCCGTCGACCCCGCCGCCGCCCAGCAGCGAGGAGTTGGCGGCGTTGACGACGGCGTCGGCGTCCTGCTCGGTGATGTCCCCGCGGACCAGTGTGACTCTCATGGGGTACGGCCTTCCCCGAACCCTCCGCCTCTCACTTCCGCCGCGCCCGGCGGTGACCCGGACGCGGCGGGCCCGGGATGCCCCCGGTGCCTCCCGCCGCGTCCGGTGCCCCGCCCCGGCCCCTCCGGCCGAGGCGGGGCCTCAGGCCCGGCGCGCGGTCAGCATCAACCGGCCCGAACCGACCTCGAAGGGCGCGTCGTCCGGCCCGCCGAACCGTTCGACGTCGGTGAACCCGCCCTCGGTGAGCAGGTGACCCAGATGGGCGCTGGTGTACACGTGGTGCAGGGCGGTGGACTCGAACACCTCCGCGCCCCGGCTGAAGCGGTACTCGCTGAGCAGGACGCTGCGGGCCGTGTCGTACCGGACCGTGCCCGTCATGACGATGTCGCCCGTCTCCATGCGGCGTGGTTCACTCCGGTACCCCGGCAGGACGGACTCGGCGGTGGCGTTGAAGTCCACCACCAGGCCGCCGCCGGGCCGCACCGCCGCGGCCAGGGCGGCGACGAACTCGCGGGTGCCCGCGAGGTCCAGGTAGCCGAAGCTGTTGCCCATGCAGAGGGCGGCGTCGAACGAGCCGTCGCGCGGGACGTCCCGCATGTCGGCGAGGTGGAGCGCGACGTCGAGCCCGGCCTCGGCCGCGGCCCTCCGGGCGTACCCGATGGCCTCGGCCGAGATGTCCACGCCGGTCAGCCGGTGGCCGCGCGCGGCGAGCGCCAGCGTGTGCCGCCCGCTGCCGCAGGGCGAGTCCAGGACGCGGGAGGCGGGCCTCAGGCCGAGGTGGCGTTCGACGAAGTCGGCCTCGGCCTCGGTGGCCTCCGGCGGCACGGCGCGCCGCCAGAACTCGTTGGGAAGTTCGGTGAAGAAGTCCGCGTACCACGCGGACGAGCTGTCGTGTGACAACGTGAGGCTCCTACGGTGTGCATCGAAAACGATCGCGACATCACCGGGCACCACGGGGCGGGCCGACCGCCGTTCAGGCGTCGGCCGCGATCGTCACCGGGCCGAAGCGGCCGGTGCGACGTGATGGCCCGGTGTCGAATCCCGGGCTGCCATGGCTTCCTCCATGCTCGTCACCGGACCTCGTCCGGCGGGACGCTCTGAAGGTAACAAACGAAGTTGCTCCCGCGCCTCCGATTATTCGGACCGTGCGCGGGAGCGTTCGTGCCCGGGACGCCGTCACCCCCGCCCGGCCGGGCCACGGACGCCACCGGTACGGGAGCGGGCCGCCGGCCCCCGCGTGGCGGCCCGGTCCCGTACCGGCTTCTCAGGGCGGCCCGGTCCTCTCAGGGCGGCCCGGTCTACGGCGCCAGCACCTCGACCGTGCCGCGCTCGCCGTCGACCCTGATCCGGTCGCCGTCGCGCAGGCGCGCGGTCGCGTTCCCGGTGCCGACCACCGCCGGGATGCCCAGCTCGCGGGCGACGATCGAGGCGTGCGACAGCGGGGCGCCCATGTCGGTCACCACGGCGGCGGCGCGGGGGAACATCGGCGTCCAGCCGATGTTGGTCAGCGTCGTCACCAGGATCTCGCCGGGCGCGAGCCGGTGGCCGTCCTCGGGGCCGGCGATGACGCGGGCCACACCCTCGACGACGCCGGGGGAGCCGGGAAAACCGGTCACCGTCTCGCTCACCGGGGTGACGCGACCCCGGGCGTCGAAGAGGTCGCGGCGCCGGTCGGGGTCGGCGGCCCAGCGGACCGGGTCGAACCCGCCGACGATGACCGTGGGGTAGGCGGGCAGCGCCGCATACCGCTCGTAGGTCGCCCGGCGCACGCCGACCTTCGCCAGGGGCGAGCCGTCGCCGCGCAGCACGGCGAGGATCTCCTGGATCGACAGGAAGAACAGATCCTCGCCGTGGCCGGTGAGCTCGCCGGCGCGCAGCACGAAGGCGCGCAGTGCCCAGAAGGCGCGGATCACCTCCGAGCGGGACGTCTCCCGGTCACGGACGATCGTGTTCCACCGCGCCAGGCGCTCGCGGGTCCGGGCCGCCTTGCGGGGGTGGCGCTCCGCGAAGCGCTTCCAGGCCGCGTCACGCGCCTCGCGCCTGCGCTCGAACAGCAGGGCGGTACGCCCGCCGTCGGCGGAGAGGGCCGCGAGCTGCGCGTCGATCCAGTCCGGGTCCTCCCCGGGCCGGGGGAGGGAGACCTCGAACTCGTGCGTGCCGCGGTGCCCGTACAGGCGGGCGAAGGTCTCCCGGTCGATCTCCCCGGCGGCGAGCCGCTCCAGGCCGACGATCGTGCCGAGGCTGGCCAGCTCCCCGTCGTCGCCCGACCCGGTGAGCATGGCCTCGGCGTCCCTCTTCCCGGCCAGCCTGTACAGCCTCTGGCGGGTCATGACCAGGGCGGTCCCTCCCTGGCGCCCGGCGGCCTCCATCACCCGGCAGGCCTCGACGAAGAACGGCAGCAGCTCCGACTCCCAGAGCGCGACCAGCTCGCCGGTGGTCGCGGCGGTGGACGCCCGCTCGCGCAGCGCCTCGCAGCGCCGCCGTGCCGTGGCCAGGAAACCCGGCATCCTGCGGGTGCCGGCCGCGACCCGCCTGCGCACGGTGACGGCGAGCGGCAGCACGCTCCGGATGATCCGCAGGCGCGAGACGGGCAGCAGCGGCACCTCCAGGCCGGCCGGCAGCCTGCCGAAGACCTGCTCGATCGCGCCGAGCCTGCGGCTCATGCCCATCGCGCGGGCCACCGAGAACGCGACGCTCAGGTTCATGTAGAACCGGCCGCCGATGTTGCCCACCACCTTGAAACCCGGCAGCCGGGACGACGACATGGCCTCCCCGATGAAGATCTGCACCAGCGACCACGTGCACGGCGTCATCACGTCGGGGATGGCCTCGCCGAGGTTGGCGGAGGTCCACAGACAGTCGCCGGCCAGGCTGTCGTTCCACTCCTCGACCTGCCGGCCGAGCCGCGTGATCGGGCGCGCCTGCAGGACGAGGAACGTCTCCGCGCGCCTGGCCCACTCCACGTCCATGGCCGTCCCGTAGAGCTCCTCGATCCGCGCCGCGATCTCCGCCAGGCGCGCGATCTGGGCCCGGTCGAGCACGGGGCGGCGCCGCAGTCCCTCGGGGACCGGCTCCTCGCGGGTGCCGCCGGGCGCGCGGACCGTCATGACGGTCTTGTCGCCGATCCGCTCCTCGACGACCTCGCCCCGCGGCATGGTCGCGACGACGGCGTCGGGTGTGACCTGCCCGCCCACGACGGCCTCGCCCAACCCCCAGGAGGCGTTGATCACCACCTGGTCGCGGGCCCCCGTCATCGGGTCCGCGGTGAACAGGATGCCCGACGCGTCGGCGTCCACGAGCTCCTGGACCACCACGGCCAGGGCGACGTCGTCGTGCGGGACGCCGTTCGAGACCCGGTAGGCGATGGCGCGGGCGGTCCAGAGCGAGGCCCAGCAACGCCTGACCGCGTCCGGCAGGGCGTCGCCGCGGATGTTGAGGTAGGAGTCCTGCTGCCCGGCGAACGACATCTCGGGCAGGTCCTCGGCGGTGGCCGACGACCGTACGGCGACCGGCACGTCGTCACCGAGCGCGGCGTGGGCCGCGCGGATCTCGGCGACGAGCCCGGGGGGCAGCTCCCGCCCGGCGAACAGCTCCGCGACGCGCCGTGACGCCCGCTCCGGGGACATGCCGGAGACGGCCTCCATGATCTGCTCGTTCAGGCCGTCGCGCGCGACGAAGTCGCGGTAGGCCTCGGTGGTGACGTGGAACCCGCCGGGGACCGGCAGGCCCGCGCGGGCCATCCGCGCCAGCGAGGCCCCCTTGCCCCCGGTCAGGGCGAGGTCGGCCGTCTCGTCGTCAAGGGGGAGGATCCTCACTGCGTGCTCTCCTCGGTTCCGAGGGAGACGCGCAGTTTCCGCTGCGCGGTCTCCACGGCGGCGTCGACGTAGGCCAGGGTGGCCCGCGCCGCCGTGCGGGCGGCACCGGCCGGGACCGGCCCGGCCGGTGCCAGCGCCCGGCTGCCGGCGTCGGCGAGCAGCTCCGCCAGCCGCTCGTCGGACGGGCGGTACTCGGGCGGCATCATCTGGGCGACGATCAGGAATCCGTACAGCACGGAGACGAGCGTGGTCACCTGCTCGGCGGGCGACAGGTCGCTCCGCAGCGCGCCGTGCTCGCGCAACGTGCCGAGGTAGGTCTGGAAGTCGCCGCCCAGTTCGGCGGCCGCCGTGCTCTCCCGCTTGCGGCGGGTGAGCGCGCCCAGCACCTCCGAGTCGCCCAGGAGGCTCGCCCGCGTCAGGGGCCTGCTCAGCAGCTCGGCGGCGAGCAGCGCGAGCAGGCCGTGGAGCGTGCCGGGACCGTCCTCGATCCGCCGGCGCACCTCGGTGATCATCTCGACCCGCTCGCGGCGCAGCAGCGCGGAGAACAGCTCCTCGCGCGTCTTCCAGTGCAGGTAGATCGTGCCCTTGGCGACCTCGGCCCGCCGGGCGATGTCCTCGACGGTGGTCTTGTCGTATCCCCAGCGCAGGACGAGCTCGGCGGTGGCGTCCAGGATGCGGTGCGCGCGGGCGAGCCGGTGCGCGGCGTCCTGCGGAGGGCGCCCCGCCCTCCTGTTCTCCGGCTTCACGACCCCCACCGTTCTCAAAAGTTTGACCGTATGTTCTTATCCGGTCATTCAATTGATACCACGAGGCGGGCGGGGGCGTCGAAGCGGGCCTGCGGCAGGGGCCCGCCGTGCGGGCGGCGCGCACGCGGGGACGTCCCACGGGTCGGGGCGGTGTGTCCGCGGAGGGCGTCTCAGAGGTGAGGGGGGTGTGCCGGCAGGTCGAACCAGACGCCGGTCCCGAGCCGGCCGGTGCCGCACAATCGGGTCCGGCGCGCCCCGCACCGGCCGGCGGTGAACTCGCCGACGATCCGAAGGCCCCGCCCGCCGAGCTCCAGCTCCTCCACCTCCTCCGGGGCGGAGAACGGGCGGCGCAGGAGACGCTCGATCAGCGGCGCCCCGCCGCCGGCGTCGACCACCTCCACCCTGACCGGCAGCCCGTGTCCGTGGCCGCCGGGTTCGTGCGCGTGCCCGCCGGGGCCGTGCGCGTGGCCGCCGGGGCCTCGTGCGTCCGGTCCGTGGCCGCCGGGTCCGTGCGCGTCCGGTCCGTGCGCGTGGTGGCCGGGACCGCGGTCGTACAGGACGCGCAGCTCGTACGGGCCGGGGGCGTGGCCGGCGGCGTTGGTGGCGAGCTCGGTGACGACGACCTCCAGGTCCGCGACCTCGTCCGCGGCGAAGGGCGGCCGGGACAGCAGGCCCCGGAGCAGCTCGCGGGCCCGGCGGGCGGCGTTGCCCGGGGGCAGGCACCAGACGGTCGTCCGGAAGCGGCCACCGGCTCCGGTGCACGCGCCGGTGTCCAGTGCTGGAGCGGGCTCGGCGGGCATCGTGGCTCCCATCGAGTAGGGCACCGGGTCCGCGCCGATCCGGCCGGGCGCCGGTCTGGGGCACCCATCATGGAGGAGGGCGCGGGCGCACGGAGAGTCGCGGAACCTATACCCTCCGCCAATCGCCGGGGTGACGGGCGGGACCGATCGGCTTGGGTGATCGTTCGCCCCGATACGCCTCGGCGCCGCCGGGACGCCGGTTACCTTTGCGTCAGGTGATCCCGGCCGCGCGCAGGCACGCGCAGGCACGGGAGGCGCGCGGAGGCGCGGAGGCGCAGAGGCACGGAGAGGTGGGCATGAACGTCGGCGGTGCGAACGTGCAGGAGATCGACGGCGCGCTCTGGGAACGACCGCGGATGCGCGAGGCGCTGGCGGTCCGCGACATGGCCACCGTCTACCGCTCGCTGCAGCGGATCGGCGTGTCCCAGCGCCGTATCGCCGCGCTCACGGCGCAGTCCCAGTCGGAGATCTCCGAGATCCTCAAGGGCCGTCAGGTGATGGCGTACGAGGTGCTGGCGCGCATCGCCGACGGCTTGGGCATCCCGCGCGGTTACATGGGCCTGGCCTACGACGACTCCGGCGCGACCACGCGGACCGGCGGAGGAGACGGCGGTGGAACCGGTGGGGACGCGGGCGGAGGCGGGGAAGGCGCGGGCGGAGCCGGTGGGGGAGACGGCCGTGAGGCGGGTGACGGGACCGGCCGGGGCGACGATCCCGCGGCACTGGACGAGCAGGTGCGCCGCCTGCTCGCGCACGCCGCCCAGGTGACGATCGGCGCGGCGGCCGGGGACGCCGGCGGGTGGGGCGAACCGCTGCCCCGCACCGAGACCCCCGTCCCGCACCGCATCGGCATGGCCGACGTCGAGCAGGTCGAGAGCGTGACCCGCGCGCTGCGCGCCCTGGACTACCGGTACGGCGGCGGGGTCTGCCGCGACGCCGTGGTGGCGCAGCTCGCCTGGTCGCAGCGGCTGCTGGGCGCCTCCTGCCCGGAGTCGGTCACCCTGAGGCTCCACCGGGCGCTGGCCGACCAGCACAACCTGGCCGGCTGGACCTCCTTCGACGCCGGCCTGTACGGCTCGGCCACCGGCCACCTGGCCCGCGCCCTCGAACAGGCCAAGTACGCCCGCAGCTCCTCGCTGGCTGCCAACGTCCTGTACCGGATGGGCCGCGTCCACCTGCACCGCGCCCGGATCCTGGACGCGCTGCGGTTCTTCCAGCTCGGGCAGATCTGCGCGCAGGACGCCGGCTGCGAGCGGACCGTGGCCATGCTCTTCGCCAACGAGGCGTGGGCCTACGCCCTGCTGGGCGACGCCGAGCTCGCCCTCAAGTCGATCAGCCGGGCCGGGGACGAGCTGGCGCGCGCCCACGACCGGGACTCCCCGGCCTGGGTGAGCTTCTTCGGCTCCGCCGACCTCGACGCCACCACCGGCATGGTCCACGCCGACCTCGCCCAGACCCACCCCGAGGGCCACCGCGACGGCCATCTCGGCGTCGCCGAGGGGTTCCTCACCCGGGCACTCGGCGGGCGTGACCCGGACATGGCCAGGAGCAGGGCCTTCGAGCTGACCGCGCTGGCGACCGTGCGGCTCAGGGCGGGCGACATGACCGCCGGGGTCGCCAACGGCCACGAGGCCGTGGCGCTGGCGACCCGGATCCGCTCGGCGCGGATCGCCGACCGCCTCGCGCCGCTGCAGGCGGTCGCCATGATGCGGCCGCACGGCGACGCCCAGGACCTGGCCCGGCGCATCTCGGCGGTGCGCGCGGCATGACGACGACCACCGGCCCCGCCGGCGGCCTCACCCGTGAACGGCTCGGCTCCCTGCTCGCCTCGGCCTGCGAGCGGGCGGGGCTCGTCCCCGGCGACGCGGAACTGATCAAGTTCACCAACAACGCGGTCTTCCGCCTCGAACGCGAGCCCGTCGTGGTGCGCATCGCCGGCTCCTCGGCCGCCCGCTCCCGGGTGCCGACCGTGGTGAGCGTCGCCCGCTGGCTGGCCGGCCACGACTTCCCCGCCGTACGGCTGCTGGAGGGGTGCGAGCAGCCGCTCCGGGTGGACGGCCACCTGGTGACCCTCTGGGAGCGGGTCCCGCACGTGGGCCCGCGCCCCGGCGGCGCGGAGCTGGCCGTCCTGCTCGGGCGGCTGCACGCGCTGCCCGACCCGCCGCCCGACGTGCCGCCGTGGGCCCCGATGGCCGAGGTCCGCCAGAGGCTCGCCGAACCCGAGGAGCTCTCCCCGCACGACCGGGGCTTCCTGCTCGACGAGTGCGACGAGATCGAGGAGCGGCTCGCCGGACTGCAGTGCGCGCTGCCCGCGGGACTCGTCCACGGCGACGCGTTCACCGGCAACGTCATCGCGGGCCCCGCCGGGCCGGTGCTCTGCGACTTCGACGGTACGGCGATCGGCCCGCGCGAGTGGGACCTCGTCCCGGTGGCGGTCGGCCGGCTGCGGATGGACTATCCCTGGGACGAGCACACCCCGCTCGCCGAGGGCTACGGCTTCGACGTCACCCGCTGGCCGGGCTTCCCGGTCCTGCGCCGGCTGCGCGAGCTGAAGCTGGTGACCAGCGTCCTGCCCGTGCTGCGCAGCAACCCGGGTGTCCGGGCGCAGTGGGAGCACCGGATGCGCAGCTTCAAGGCCCGCGACCGGACGGTCAGGTGGCAGCCGTACCGGTGACCGGGTGCCCGTGCGGCCCCGCTCCACGACCCCTACGATGGCCGCCCATGACCGAACCGGACTTCCTCACCGCCACCCGAGCCGGCTACGACGACGCCGCCGTCCCCTATGCCGAGCTCGTCGGCGCGCGTTTCCCCGAGAACCCGCTGGACAACGCGATGATCCCCGTCTTCGCCCGGATGGTGCGGGCCGCCGGCGGCGGCCGGGTGGCGGACGTGGGGTGCGGTCCCGGGCATGTCACCGCGTACCTGCGTTCCCTGGACGTCACCGCCTTCGGCGTCGACCTGTCGCCGGAGATGATCGCGCTCGCCCGCGCCGCCCATCCGGGGCTCCGCTTCGAGGTGGGGCGGATGCAGGCCCTTGAGGTGGAGGACGCCTCCCTCGCCGGGATCCTCGCCAACTACTCGATCATCCACACCCCGCCCGAGCGGCTCCCCGGCACGTTCGCCGAGTTCCGCCGCGCGCTCGCCCCCGGAGGGCTCCTGCTGCTCGCCTTCCAGGGGTACGACCACCCCACCGGGACGGCGGAGGCGTTCGACCACAGGGTGTGCCTCGCCTACCGGTACTCGCCCGACCGGGTGGCCGGGCTGCTGTCCGGGGCCGGGTTCACCGAGGTGGCCCGGCTGGTCGTCGCCCCGGGCGAGGACCCGGTACGGGGCTTCCCGCAGGCGCACCTCCTCGCGCGCCGCGGGGACTGATCCGGCCTCTCACGCTCTTCGCGTGGCAGCCTGTCCTGGCATCGCTCCTGTCGTCGGTTCCGTTGTCCGGGCGATCGGGTGTGGTCGGTGCGGCCGGCGTGGTCGCGGTGGTGGTCGTCCGGGTCAGGACACCAGGGACGGTGCGGCGGTCCAGGTGTCGCAGGCGGCGGGGGAGACCGCGGCGTGGCCGCGCTTGAACCAGCGGAGCCGGTTGGCGCCGACGCCGTGCGTGTGGCGTCCGCCCTCGTCGCCGGTGGCGCGGAGGGCGTCGTGCAGTGCCTCCCACTCTTCTCCGGTGCGCGGCAGGGAGCGCCGTACGCTGCCCAGGAACACCCCGGACAGGCAGTCCGCCTGCAGTTCGTAACGGCGGCCCAGCTCGGCACGGTGGGCGCGGTCGGACCGGGCGCGGGCCTCGTAGGCGGCCCTGACGCCGGTCAGGCTCTGCAGGTGGTGGCCGTACTCGTGGGCCGCCACCTTCAGGGGGTACAGGTCGGTCCGGTCCTCGATCCAGGCGCCGGTGAGCGGGAACACCAGCGTGGCCCGTTCGGTGCAGTAGAAGGCCGCCGCGCCGGACGGCCACGGCAGCCCGCAGACGCGCCGCGCGGGCTCCTCGTAGAAGCGGACCACGGGCGTGCGGAAGCGCAGTCCGGCGCGGGCGAAGTGCGCCGACCACGACCTGCCCAGGCATCCCAGGACCGTCGTCAGGTACTCGCGGGTCCTGGGGATGCCCCGGTCGACGATCGGCGGCTCCTGGCAGGGGGCGGTCACCAGCCTGCCCGACCTCAGCAGCGCGCTCCCGGGCGGCGCGGCCGGTGCGGCCTCGGCGGGCAGGGTGGTTCCGGCCGTCAGAAGAGCGATGCACGCGGCCACCGGCACGGCCTGTCGCACCGGCCCCGCCGGCGGGCGCCGGCGGGGCCGCGGGGAGGCCGCGCCGGAGGGGAGAAGACGCATGGTCGCACAGCATAGGACCTCACGCCCTCCGGTCGTCGCGGCCACCGGCGACGGTCCGCCGCTCCGGCCGTCACGGTCGCCGGTGCTGCGCCGCTCCCCGTCGACCGGCCGGCGACGGCGCCGTATCGCCTGAGCCCCCGTTCGACCCGCCGCCGGGCACGCTCGCCGGAGCGCGCAGGATCTCACGCAGGCGCGAGGCGTACGCCCGGGGGTGGGAGGTGTTGCCGTTGTGGCCACCGGGGAACTCGGCGATCCCGGTGCCGAGGAGAGCGGCCAGTTCCTCGGCGCAGTGGCGGTCGAACACCCCTGGCGGGGTGGTGCGGCCCACGGCGGGCACGACACGGGTGGTCGTGTCCCTCAGCGCGGACACCGGCAGCGTGTCGCCGATGACGGCGGCGACGTCGTGCTCGATGAAGAAGGCGAAGTCGGCGATCCGCCGCGGTGTCATCGGCTGCGGGGTCAGGCCGGGTTCCGCGGCGGGGTCGGCGGGGTCGATGCCCAGGACTTCGGCGACGGCCCTCAGGGCGGCCTCCAGCCCGTCGCGGCGGTAGATCCGCTGGACGTCGGCGAGCTCGCGCTCGTGCCGCGCACGCTCGGCCGCGGGCAGCAGGAAGGGCGCGACCGGCTCGTGGGCCACCAGCGTGCCGATCCGCCCAGGGTGGCGGACGGCCACGTGCAGGCCGATGAGGGCGCCGAGACTGCAGCCGAGCATCAGGACCGGTTCGTCGGTGAGCGTGGCCAGCAGGTGGCGCACATCCTCGGCGTGCTCGGCGATCGTGACCCCTCGTGCAGGGTCGTCCGGCGTGCTGCGGGAGAGCCCGCGGCGGTCGTAGGTGACCACCGTGTGGTCGTCCGCGAGCCGGTCGACCAGGTCGGTGCTGCGTCCGGCGTCGCCCTCACCGCTCTGGGAGATCAGAAGCAGCGGTCCGGTCCCGCGGACCTCGTAGTGGAGCGTGGCTCCGGGTACGCGCAGCGTGTCCGTGATCACAGTGGTCATCCCATGTCCTCTCGCCGACGGGATCTGCCGACCGACGGGACCCACGGTAAATCATCAAATTAGATATATCAATTTTGATGCATTCGATCTGATGTATTTTTGGTCGTGTGGACGGAGTCGAGCTGTTCCTGCTGGGCCGGACCCTGATGAAGATCGGCGAGGAGGCGCTGCCCCTGGACGGGGCCGGCGGCCAGCCCGCCGGTGTCCGGACGGTCCTGATCGTGGTCGGTGACGTGCGTGCGCATCCGGGAAGCGCGATCGGCGAGATCGCCACGCGGACCGGCCTGCCGCAGAGCGCGGTGTCGGGTGCGGTGGCCCGGCTCCGCGAGGTCGGGGCCGTCGTCACCGCGCCCGATCCCCGTGACCGGCGCCGGCTCCTCATCCGGCCCGCACCCGAACCCTCGGGCCGGGTGGAGGCGGTGAGGTCGGCGTCCGTCGACGCCGCACTGGCGGCGGCCCTGGACACCGACGACCCGCGACGGGTCGCCGAGATCGTCGCGCTCCTGGAGGAACTCGCCCGGAACCTGACCCCTCGGTCGTTGACCCGCCTGCGCGGTTGACCCGTCACGTCCGCGAGGCGTTCCGGGGCGTCCGTGGCGGGGCCCGCGTGACGGCCGTCCTCGTTCCCGGCGTGACGGCCGCTGTACCCGATCGGCCGGACGCCGGCGTTCCCGCTGCGAGACGGTCCCGGTGTGAGGGGGCCGGAACCTCCGGCGGGACGCGTGCCCGGGCCCGGTCGTGTGACGACCCCTGCCCGTCCGGTCGCGAGCGGGAACCTTCCCGTACGTCCTCGGCCACGCCGACCCGTTCCCCGGCATGGCCGCCCTGGACGCGTGCTCCCCGACCGTCCCGCCCCAGGAGGGATTCGCCACGTCCGCGAGCACGTCCGGGACCGCGTCCAAGGGGGCCGCCGTGCCCGCGAGGACCCGCCGCTGGTTCGGCCGCCGCTCCTGACGGCACCGGGCGCCGGTGAACGGTGTCCGGTGACGGCCGTCGAGGTGCCCCGCTCGTGGGGCGCCTCGGCGAGACGGCGTCGGCGGGCCGGAGCGGGGCTTCGCCGCGCCGGTGCCGGCGTCACCCGGTGAGGGCACCGGTCCGTCGCCGGCCGGCCTCGCCGCCCCCGCCCTCGCCCTCGCCGTTCTCCCGCGCGGCCGGGGGACGCGCGGGCCGGTCGTCGGCGTGGTAGGCGAACCAGGGCAGGAAGAACTGGGCGACCGGGCCGACCGCGAGCGCGTACAGGACGGTGCCGGCGCCCGCCTTCCCCCCGAGGAGCCAGCCCGCGGTGAGCACGGTGAGCTCGATCAGCGTGCGGACGAGCCGGATGGAGCGCCCGGTCACGGCGGCCGTGCCGGTCATCAGCCCGTCGCGGGGTCCGGGCCCGAAGCGCGCGCCGACGTAGAGGGCCATGGCGAACCCGTTGAGCAGGACGCCCCCGGCCAGCAGGCCGATCCGTCCCGGCAGGCCGAGGTGCGCCGGGACGAGCCAGAGACCCAGGTCCGAGGACGTCGCCAGGACGGCGATGTTGGCGAAGGTGCCGAACGTCGGCCTCTGCCGCAGGGGGATCCACAGCAGGAGCACCAGGGCCCCGACGGCGGCGCTGATCGTGCCGAAACTCAGGGGAACGTGATGCCCCAGGCCCTCGTACAGCACGCTCCAGGGGTTGACGCCCAGCGAGGCCCGGAGCAACAGCGAGAGGCTGAACCCGTACAGGGCCAGGCCGGTGAACAGCCGGCAGAGGCGTCCCAGCGGGCGCTCGCCGAGGGGGACGTAGGTGAGGGGCGGGACGGGCGGGCGCGCGGACGGTGCCGGCCCGGCCGTGGGACGTCTCTCGTGACGGCGCGGAAAGGCGCGCTCGTGACGGTCGGTGATCTCCTGCTTCATGCCGGTCGCCTCCAGGCGGACGTGTCTCGGGCCGATGGAGGCGATCCTGGTACGGTGACCGGCCTGGAGAACATGGCCAATTTCCGAGGAGTGGCATGGCCGGCTCGAACCCGCCCCGGCCCCCGGAGGGGACGGGCCGCACCGGCCGCGTCCTGGGGAGCCTGCAGCTCGCCGCCCTGCTGCCCGACGCGGCGGGATCGCGACCGGCCTACCGCCACCTGGCCCAGGCGATCAGCGCGCTGATCCTGGACGGGCGGATCGCGCTGCACGTCAGGCTCCCGGCCGAGCGGGAGCTGGCCGCCGCCCTGAACATCAGCAGGGCCACCGTCACCGCCGCGTACGACCTGCTGCGCGAGAGCGGTCACGCGCGTAGCCGCCAGGGTTCGGGCACCTGGACGGCCCTGCCCGAGGGTGCCGCCCCCAGGGACGTCACCCGGCGCCTCGCGCCCCCGGACACGACGATCGACCTGGCCAGGGCGGCTCCCGGGCTGCCGGAGCGGGTGCTCGCCGACGCCCTGCACCGGGTCACGCCCCGGCTGGCCGAGCACGCGCACACCCCCGGCTACCACCCCTACGGGCTTCCGGAGCTGCGCGCCGCCGTCGCCGAGCGTTTCATCCGGCGGGGCCTGCCCACCGTGCCCGAACAGGTCCTGGTCACCTCCGGCGCGCAGCACGCCCTCACGCTCGTCCTGGGGCTGCTGTGCAGCCCCGGCGACCGGGTCATGACCGAGAACCCGTCCTATCCGAACGCCCTGGAGGCCCTGCGCCGTGCCCGGCTGCGCGTCGTGCCGGTCCCGATGACCGACGACGGCTGGGACGTCGAGATCGTCGAGTCCACCCTGCGGCAGGTGGTTCCCCGGCTGGCCTACCTGATCCCCGACTTCCACAACCCGACCGGCCTGCTCATGCCCGGTCACGAGCGCACCCGCGTCCTGCGCGCCGCCCAGCGTTCCGGCACCTGGCTGGTCGTCGACGAGACGCTGGCAGACCTGGCCCTCGACGTCCCCGCGCCGCGGTCCTTCGCCTCGTACGCCGAACCCGGCGGGGCCGGGCAGGTCATCACCGTCGGCTCGATGAGCAAGACCCACTGGGGCGGCCTGCGCGTCGGATGGCTGCGCGCCCCGTCGCGTCTCGTCACCGAACTGGCCGGCCAGCGCATCGCGACCGACCTGGGCGGCTCGGTCCTGGACCAGCTCCTGGCCCTGGACCTGCTGGGCCGGGAGGCGGAGCTGCTTCCGGAACGTCTGGAGCGCGTGCACGAGCAGCGTGCGGCCCTGGTCGCAGCCCTGTCCGAGCGCGTCCCGCGGTGGACCTGGCGGACCCCGCCCGGCGGCCTGTCCCTCTGGGTCGACCTGGGCGAGCCCGTCGCCTCGGCGCTGGCCGAGCGGGCCATGGACCACGGGGTGCGGATCGAGGGCGGCGCCTACTTCGCCGGCGAGCCGGGCGTCTTCGAGCAGCGTCTGCGCATCCCGTACGCGATGCCCCCGGACACCCTGCGCGAGGCCGTGCACCGCATGGCCGCCACGCTCGCCGCCGGCCTGCCGATCCCGTCGGCCGACCGGCGCCCGAACTGGGTCGCCTGAGGACGCCCCCGGGCGGCTCCGTCGCGGTGCCCGTGCCCGGCGGTTCAGGAAGCCGGGCGGGTCGGCCGGGGCGCGTACAGGATGCCGGGATGCGTCAGGATTCCGGGGCGGGCGGGGTGACGGGTGCCGGCGGGGTGGCGGGTACGGGCGGAGAGGCCGGTGCGGTCGGGGCCCCTGGAGCGGACGGGACCGCGGGCGCGGGCGGGGGGGCCGGAGGTGCGGCCGGGGGCCCGCCGGGCCGGTGGCCGTGGTGCCGGCCGTCCCGCTCCCCGCGCATGCCGTGCCGGTCGCGCCCGGCCGCGTCGCGGATCATCACGGCGGTGGCCGTCCCGGCGTTCACCGTCGCCGTGACCCGGACCTTCTGGCCGGTCTTGATCGTGTCAGTCCCGGTCCCGGTCCCGGTGTCAGGTCCGGTACCGGGGCCGCCCCGGCCGATCCGGGTGTCGCCGTCGATCACGTACTCCCTGGTGTGGCCGTCCTCGCTCCTGACCGTGATCGAGTCCTGGTCGACGGCGGTGACGTCGCCGTACTGGGTGGCGACGGTCACGTAGACGCCCTTGCCGTCGGGTACGACGAACTCGCCGTGGAGGGCGGGACCGCCCGGACCCATCCGGTGGCCCCGGCCCCGATGCTGTCCGGGCATCTTCTCGGAGGGCGCCCCGGGCGGGCTCGCCGTCGGGGGCGTGGGGGCGGCCGTGGGTGTCGGGGCCGGTGAGGGCGAGAACGCCGCCGCGCCCGCGACGCCGGCGCCCGTGATCACGACGAGCGCGGTGGTGGCGGCGAGCAGCAGGGAGCGGGGAAGGCGGCGCCTGAGCGGTTCGTTCGCCAGTGTCTCCGCGGAGCTGAATCGATCCGGCTCAGGTGCCATCGTTCTTCCTCCCGATAGGTACGTAATGCGACAACCATCCATCAACGCACCTAAAAGCACCGTAAGAGCCGTCCGTAACCGTGCTCCGGCCCGGCCTCGTGATCGCGCCCGGGACACGTGATGCCCCTTCGGAGGGTCCACGGGCACCCTTGAAGCCGCTTGCGGATCACCTGGAGATCTCGGGCGGCGATGTGGTCGTCCAGATTCGGCAAGACGGCTCGTCCCAAAATAATTAGGTAATGCTAACCTAATAGAAAGTTCAAGAACTTCCGAGGAGCACGATGAAAGCCGGCGTCCCCTTCCTCCGTTCACGGTTCGTCGCGGCAATGGTGGCGGGAGCCTTCGCGCTGGCGGCGTGCGGCTCCCCGGCGCCCGAGCGGAAGCCGGCGGCCTCCTCGCCGGGCAACGCGGCCTTCCCCGTCTCGATCGAGCACAAGTTCGGTTCCACGACCGTCCCGGCCCAGCCGCAGCGGGTCGTCACCGTCGGCTGGAACGACCAGGACTTCGCGCTGTCCCTCGGCGTGGTCCCGGTCAGCACGCGGGCGTGGTTCGACGAGTACGCGACCTACCCCTGGGTCAAGCCGAAGCTGAACGGCAAGCCCCTGCCCGCCTTCTCCGCCGAGCTGAACTTCGAGGCCATCGCCAAGGAGCGCCCCGACCTGATCCTCGCCTTCTACGAGGTGATCACCAAGGAGACGTACGAGAAGCTGTCGTCGATCGCCCCGACGGTCGTGCAGTCGGCCGACCATCCCGACGAGCAGACGCCCTGGGACGTGCAGACGCTGACCACCGGCAAGGCCCTCGGCAAGAACGCCGAGGCCCGGGCACTGGTCGACAAGGTCAAGGCGAGGATCGAGGAGGCCAAGAAGGCGCACCCCGAGTTCGCGGGCAAGGTCATGGCGGTCGACTTCGGCCCGGACAAGGGCCAGCACTGGATCCTCCCGGCCAAGGACCCGCGCCGCGCGCTGTTCGACGCGCTCGGGTTCGGCACCCAGGAGGTCGCGAACGAGCTCAGCGAGGAACGGCTCGACCTCATCGACAAGGACGTGCTGTTCGTCAACGGCGCGACCAAGAAGGCGATGCTGGCCTCGCCCGCCTTCGCCCGGCTGGACGTGGTCAAGACCGACCGCACCCTCTACTCCAGCTTCGACACCCCACTGGGCGGCGCGTTGTCCTACAGCGGCCCCGACGCCCTGCTGTACGCGCTGGACGCGCTCGTCCCGCAGCTCGCCAACGCCGTGGACGGCGACCCCGCCACCGTGGTCGGCGACCTGTCGTAGGAACACCGCCCCGGCGCGCCCGGCACGGCTCGCCGGGAGCGGGCCCTCAGCGTGTCTCCCACGCCTCCCAGAGGCGGGCGTAACGTCCTCCGGCGGCGACCAGATGGTCGTGGGGCCCCTCCTCGACGATCCGGCCGTGCTCCAGGACGACCACGCGGTCGGCGGTGACGGCCTGGGTCAGCCGGTGTGCCACGACCAGGGTGGTCCTGCCGCGCGTGGCCGCGGCGGCCGAGTCCTCCAGCACGCGCGCGCCCATGCTGCCGGCCTCCGCGGTGGCCTCGTCCAGCACGGCGACGGCCGGGTCCGCCAGGACCAGGCGGGCCAGGGCGAGCTGCTGCGCCTGGGCGGCCGTCACCTCGTGGCCGCCCTCCCCGACCACGGTGTCGAGCCCGTCGGGCAGTGCCAGCACCCACGGCAGTGCCCCGACCGTCTCCAGCGCCGAGGAGACCTGCTCGGCCGTCGCGCCGGGGCGGGCCAGGCGCAGGTCCTCGATGAGGGGTCCGGCGAAGACGTGGGTCTCCTGCGTGATGATCGCCACGTGCCGGCGGAGCCTCGCCGTGCCGAGCGAGGAGGGGGAGACCCCGCCGATCAGCACGCTGCCGCCGCCGGGGCGCAGCGAACCGGCCGCGATGGCGGCGAGGGTCGACTTGCCCGCACCGGTCGAGCCGACCAGGGCGACCCGGGTCCCGGCGGGGACCCGCAGGGTGACGCCGTGCAGGACCTCGGCCGCGCCGTCGTAGCTGAAGCGCACGTCGACGAGGTCGAGCGAGGCGTCGGCCGGCGCCGGTCCCCCCTCGGGTTCCGGGGCGGTCTCCAGCCGTACGACGCCGACCAGCCTGGCCAGGCTCGCCCCGGCCGCCTGCACCTCGTCGAAGACGAACAGCAGCATGCCGATCGGGTTGAACAGGCGGTGGAACAGCACGGCCGCGGCGGCGGCCTCGCCGACGGTGACGGCGTCCGCGCGGACCAGCAGGAAACCGGCGGCCAGGATGGCGGTCAGGCCGCAGAACTCGGCCCTGTTCACCCGTCCCACGAAACGGGTGAACAGGTCCAGCACCCCGACCGAGACCTCGCTCGAATCACGCGAGGCGGTCCCGACGGCGCGCAGGTGCTCGTCCTCCACGCGGTAGGCGTGGACCGTGCGCACGCCCTGCATGCTCTCCACCAGCCGCTGCGACGAGCGCGCGACCGAGGCGCGCTGTCTCGCGTAGTGGGGGGCGGCGCGCGGGAGGTACCAGCGCAGCGCCAGCACGTACAGCGGCACCGAGACGGCTCCCGCCAGGCCGAGCCGCCAGTCGAGGCCGATCATCGCGGCCAGGCTCAGCGCGCCGAGCAGGATCGAGGCGATCACGCCGGGGACCACGTCGGAGACGGCCCGGGTGACCTCGGCGGCGTCCGCGCTGACGCGCGAGAGCAGGTCGCCCCTGCCAGCGCGTTCCAGCCGGGTGAGCGGGAGCGCCAGCGCGCTCGCGACCGTGCGCTCGCGCAGGTCGGCCAGGATCTGGCCTCCCAGCCTGGCCACCAGGTAGGACGTCACCCCGGTGGCCACGCCGCCGACGAGCGCCGACAGCGTGATGGTCACGGCGATGCCGACGATCACCGAGGTGCCCGACTGCTCGCGCACGCGATCGACGAGGATGCCCATCACGTACGCGGGGACGACCGAGGCCGTCGCGCCGAGCAGGCCCACGAGCAGCGTCACGACCACCGCGCCACGCCGTTCGCGCAGGCGAGGGCGGATCCAGCGCCAGGTCTCGCCGCCGGTCGCGATCGGCAGCAGGTCCTGTTCCCGTGGCGTGCTCATCGTCGCACCGTCCGGCGGTAGTCGTCGTCGATGGCCCCCAGGTCGGCGTGCGACCCCTCGGCGACCACCCTGCCGCCGTCCAGCACGACAACCCGGTCGGCGGCGGCGAGGAGGGCGGGACTGGCGGTCACGACCACGGTGGTGAGGACGCCGGGGTCCTCGGCACCGCCGTCCTCCGGGGTGCCCTCTTCCGGGGTGCCGTTCTCCGGGGCGTCGTCCTCCGTGGTGCTGTTCTCCGGGGCGCCGGTTTCGGGGTGGCGCAGGGAGCGCAGCCCCCGGGCGATGTCCTGCTCGGTGACGGCGTCCACGGCCGTGGTCGGGTCGTGCAGCACCAGGACGGCCGGGCGGGCCAGCAGTGCCCTGGCCAGGGCCACCCGCTGGCGCTGGCCGCCCGACAGGCTCGCGCCCCGCTCCACCACCCGGTGTTCCAGGCCGTCGGGATGGGCGGCGACCACGTCGTCGGCGGCCGAAGCCGCCAGGATCTCCGCGAACTCCTCCGGGCTCCGGGGACGGCCGCCCGCGGTCAGGTTGGTGGCGAGGGTGCCTTCGAACAGGTCGGTGTGGTGGGGTTCGACGAGTATCCGGCCGCCGACCCGGACGCTTCCGCCGTACTCGGCGGGGCTCACCCGCCCGGACAGCACCCGCACCAGCGCGTCGGCGTCGGCGGGACGATGGGCCATGACACCGAGGAACTCTCCCGGCCCGGCCACCAGGTCCAGCCCCGCCAGGGTGCCGTAGCGCAGCCCGGACACCTCCAGCCCGACCGGCCCGCCCGCCGCCGGCGACGCCTCCGCGGGCAGCAGCGGGGGAGCGCCGGCCACGCGTGCCACCCGGTCGGCCGAGGCGCGCGCCTCAGCCACCCAGCCGGGCACCATCGTCAGCGTGCTCACGGGTTCCATCAGGAACTGCGCCAGCCCGATCACCGTCAGGAACTCGCCGGCCGAGATCCGGCCGCGCAGCGCGAACCACCCCGCGAGAACCGCGATCCCGCACGCCAGCAGCGCACCGCCCGCGCTGGAGACGGCCGCGTAGATCCCCTGGGTACGAGCGGCGCGCAGCGCGGCCGCCAGCGAGAGCCGGCTGACCCGCGCGTACCGCCGGGAGGCCGCGGCCTCGGCGCCGAGGCCGCGCAGCGGTCGCACGCCGCTGACCAGGTCGGTCGCCAGCGACGCGGCCCGGCCGGCCAGTTCCTGCTGGTCGGCGACGTGCCGGGTGATGTACGGCGTACCGGCGTGCAGCGCCAGCAGCGTCAGGGGGGTGGCGACCAGGACGGCCACGCCGAGCGGCAGGTCGACGAGCAGCAACGTCACGGCGCACACCGCGGCCGCGACAAGCGCCCCGACCGCGCGCGGCAGGTGGTCCAGGAGTTCCGCGGTGGCGTCGGCGTCACCGGAGGAGATCGTCAGCAGCTCGCCCGCGCGCAGGTCGGTGCTCAGCCCACGCCGACCGATGATCTTCGTGGCGAGTTCCAGGCGCAGCAGGTGGGCCTCGTCGGCGATGGCGCGCATGAGGGTCCTGGCGCCGTACCGGTAGGCCATGGTCAGGGCGGTGAAGAGTGCGGCCAGCGCGGCCGACCACCACAGCAGCGATCCGCCGTCGCCCGGCCCGATCGCGCGGTCGACGATCACGCCGATGAGGATCGGCACACTCGCCTCGCACACCTGGTGCAGGCTCAGCAGCAGGGTGCCCGCGCCCAGGCGCCCGCGGTTGCGCCCCAGGGTCCTGCGCAGCACGCCCGCCCCGGTCATGCCCGGCGTGTCCGTCCCGGTCGTGTCCGGCGTGCCCGGTACGCCCGCCCCGGTCGTGTCCGGCGCGTCCGTCCCGGTCACGCGCGTGCCTGCCTGGCCAGCAGCCAGGCGAAGTAGGCTCCGCCCAGGCTCACGGTCACCACCCCCACCGGTAGTTGTGTCGGAGAGAACAGCCGCACCGCCAGGAAGTCGCCGACCAGCAGCAACACCGCGCCGGCGAGGGCGGCGGGGGCCAGGGCGATCCCGGGGGCGCGGGTCAGGCGTGCCGCGATCTGCGGAGCCGCGAGCGCGACGAAGGAGACGGGGCCGGCCGTGGCGGTCGCGACGGCGGTCAGCGCCACCCCCACCGCCAGGTAGGCCAGCCTGGTCGGTTCGCTCCGCACGCCCAGCGAGGTGGCGGCCTCCTCGCCGAGCTCCATGACGCGCAGGCGAGCGCCCAGGGCCAGCAGCAGCAGGCAGAGCACGCCGACGGCGCACAGTACGGGCGGCACCTGCTGCCAGCGCAGGTCGTTCAGGCTGCCCCGGCCCCACAGTGCCGCCGCGTAGGCCGTGCGCAGGTCCACCTTGATGATGAGCCACTGGTTCAGCGAGGCGAGGATCGCGCTGACCCCGATCCCCACGATGATCAGCCGCAGGCCGAGCACCCCGCGCCGGAAGGCCAGCAGGTAGACCGCGGCGGCCGTGATCAGCCCGCCCACCAGCGCGCCCGTGGCGGTCAGCCAGTGGTCGCGGCCCACGAAGGCCATCATGATCAGTACGCCGGTGTAGGCGCCGGTGTCGAAGCCGATCACGTCCGGGCTGCCCAGCGGGTTGCGCAGCAGCGACTGGAAGACCGCGCCGCTCAGGCCGAGCGCGGCCCCCACCAGCAGGGCCAGCAGCACGCGCGGCATCCGCCAGTCCAGGACGATCAGCCGGGCGAACCCGGTCTCCTGGCCGGTCAGCACCCGCACGACCTCGCCGGGGGAGAGGGCGAACTCACCGGTGCCCAGCGCGAGCACCGCCACCACGGCCGCCACCGCGACAAGGGCCGCGCACACCACGGCCGTCCGTACGGCCAGGCGCATCGAGAAGGCGGGCCAGGGGCGCACCACCACGGTCCTGCGCGCCATCACAGAGCTCCGGCCCTGGACCTGCGGACCATCCAGATCAGCAGGGGTGCTCCGACGAACGCGGTGACGATCCCCGCCTGCAACTCGGCGGGCCTGATGACCAGCCGGCCGACGACGTCGGCGACCAGCAGCAGGACGGGGCCGCAGACGAGGGTGAAGGCCAGGATCCAGCGCTGGTCGGTGCCGATCAGCCAGCGGGCCGCGTGCGGGACCATCAGGCCGACGAACCCGATCGGTCCCACGGCGGCCGTGGACGCGCCGGCCAGCAGCATCACCGCCACCAGGGCCAGGGTCCTCGTGGTCGCGACGCTCGCGCCCAGGGAACGGGCCAGGTCGTCGCCCATCGCGACCGCGTTGAGCGACCTGGCCGTCAGCAGCGCCAGCAGCAGGCCGGCGGCGATGAACGGGGTGACGGCCCAGGCGACGTCGAGGCCGCGCCCGCCGAGGGTGCCGACGTCCCAGAACCGGAGGTAGTCGAAGGCCCGGGGGCGTACCAGCCTGATCCCCGCCGACAGGCCCTCCAGCACCGCGCCCAGCGCGACCCCGGCCAGCGTCAGCCGTACGGGGGTCGCGCCGCCCCTGCCCATCGAGCCCAGCGCGTAGACCGCCACCAGCGCGACGGCCACCCCGGCGAAGGCGAACCAGACGTAGGCCCAGATGTCGGTCAGCCCCAGCAGTCCGACCGCGATCACCACGAACAGCGCGGCACCGGCGTTGGCGCCGAGGATCTGCGTGTCGGCCAGCGGGTTGCGCGTCACGGCCTGGATGAGGGCGCCGCACACCCCGAGCGCCACGCCCACCAGGAGGCCGAGGACGGTACGGGGGACGCGCAGGTTGCGGACGAGCGCCTGCTCGTCGGTGTCGGTGAAGTGGAACAGTGCGTCCCAGACGACGTGCGGGCCGATGTTCCGGGTGCCCAGGGCGAGGCTCAGCACGCACGCGACCATCAGCAGCACCAGGCAGACCCAGAGCCAGAGGACACGCCGTGCGGGGGACATGGGGACTCTCTCGTGGCTGCTCTGGAGGGGCGGGGGCGGAGAGCTCGCCTGAAAGAGGTAAGGCTTTCCTAATTAAGGGAAGCCTAATAGGGACAGACCAATTTCGACAAATCGGATGCCATGCATCATTCGTGCCGGGAGGACCGCGCCGGATCCGGGTGATCGGCGACGGGCCGCCGCTCAGAGCCGGGTGAGACGCACGGCGTCGGCGATGACGAGTCCCTTGCCCGAGGTCCACCGGCTGACGCCGACGGCGTCGTACCTCCCGGCCCTGAGGGCGAACGTGCCGATGCTCCGCCAGGCGCCGCCCCCCGCGCGCTGGTCGACGTAGATCGTCCTGCGCCCGGAGGAGGTGGTCACGACGTACGGGGCGGAGCCGTTGTGGCCGGGGGCCGCCGGGTACCAGACCCTGACCTGGTAGGTGCCCGCGGCGGGGACGGCGAAGCGGTACCAGGCGACGTCGCTGCTCCTGACCGGCTTCGCCTGGCGGTGGTCGGGGCCGTGGCGCCCGGTGGAGGAGGCCGAGACGGCCCACTTCGCGCTCGCGCTGAACGCGCCGGAGGTGGAGTTGTCGACGGTGGCCGACCAGGGGGCCGTGCTCCCGGTGACGTAGCGCATGTACCTGGCCCAGTCCCAGTGGGAACCCGGGTCGGTGTGGGTGGCGCCGGGGACCTGGTGGTGCCCGATGATGTGCGCCCGGTCCTTGGGAATGCCGTACCTGTCGCAGACGGCGCGGGTCAGGGCCGCCGAGGCGCGGTACATCGCGTCGGTGAACCAGGAGGCGTCGCTGACGAACCCCTCGTGCTCGATGCCGATGGACCTGGTGTTGTACGACCAGTTCCCCGCGTGCCAGGCGACGTCCTTCTCGCGGACCGTCTGGGTGATGTCGCCGTCGGAGGAGCGGACGACGTAGTGCGCGGAGACCCGGGCGGCGGGATTCTGGAACCAGGAGATCGCGCCGGCGTAGGCCCCCTGCGTGACGTGGACGACGACCCGGTCGATCCTGTGGCTCCCGGGCCTGCCGGCGACGGTCCGGTTGCCGGCGTTGGCGGCCACCCAGTGCGCGCCCGGATGGTCCGGGCTCGCGGGCCCGGGGGCCGTCTCCCGCAGGCCCTCCTGGACGCCGCGGTCGGCCCGCACCTCGGTGGCGGGGACGGTGAGGACCTCCCCGCCCGCGACGGTGGCGCGCACGCCCTCGCCGAGGAGGTCGTAGACGGTGTCGGCGTACAGCCTGGCCGTCTCCGGGCCGGAGGTGTTGCCGTACCCGGCCACGGCCCGGTACCACCGCCCGGGGTCCTTCCTGGCGGTGGCGTCGAGGCCGAGGGTGTCGGCATGGGAACGCAGCACGGCGGCGCCCCCGAGGATGTTGGCCGCGTCGTCGTGGCGCAGCGTCGCCGCCGGCCGTCCGGTCAGCTCGGCCGCGCGCTCCAGAGCGCGCGTCGTGGGGTTGCTGACCAGGTGCATGACCCCGTACCCGCCGCTCGCGCTCGGCTCGCCGTCGTGACCGTCGAGGTGCGTCTCGGCGTACGCGAGCGCCACGAGCAGGTCGCGCGGCACGTCGTACGCGGCGGCGGCACGGGCGAAGGCGTCCGCCAGGGGACCGGCCGTCCGGGAACCCTCCGTCCGGGAACCCTCCGCCTGGGAACCCGCCGCCTGGGAACCCGCCTGGGCGTTCGCGGTCTGGGCGGGCGTGAGGAGCAGGACGGTGAGAGCGGCGGACAGGACGGCGGCTGACCGGCGGTGCGAGCGCGGCCGGGCGTTCTGCACGGAGCCTCCTCGGAAATCGAGATCGGGAATCGAGGCCGGTGTTCCCAGGTCAGAGGCTCGGAAGGGCCTGGAACCCGGTGGTGAGGGGTCGGGGACGGGATTCGGGTCCGTCCGGACACCGGCTGATTCGGCACCGTAAAGCAGAATCGCAATAAATGTAAACGATTAACACTTCTTTGTTTGTTTGGGCTAATTCCTTAAATTGATCTGATAGGTCGGCATATGTGCAGGTGGGAGAGGGAGGAAGCGGTGCTCACGATCGATCTTGGGGTCACCGTTCGCCGCCGCGGACGCGACGGGTGACGCGTCCCCCTGGACGGCGAGACGCGGGCCGGGCGGGCGCGACGCGAACTCCCGGCCGGTCCCGCCCGCGGGCGGTCCCGGGAGCTCCCGCCGCCCGTGAGCGTGTCAGACGCCGTTGCGCAGGTCCGCGAGGCGTTCCGGCGAATGGCGGACGTCCTCGAAGCGGACGGCGCAGCCCTGGCCCGTGGGCGACTGCGCCAGGAAGCCGACCTCGGGGTCGCCGTCGAGCGTGAAGTACCTGATCAGGTGCCAGAAGCCCGTGCCCGTGGAGACGTGGAAGGCGAAGGCGGAGCCGATCCGCGAGATCCGCAGCCTGATGTCGTCTCCCTCCAGGGTCAGGGAGTTGCAGTCGTCGGACACCCCCCGGGTCACCACGGAGACGATCGTGGGCCTGCCCTGCGGGGACATCTCCAGGCAGAACTTCGCCCAGGTGTGCTCGTCGGCGTGCAGCAGGAGGACCCCGGCGTCGTAGGTGGACAGCAGATCGACCCCGACGCGGGCGCTCAGGGTGAAATCCCCCTCCAGTCGCCCGACCAGCGCGGGGGCGTTGGCGAAGCGGTCGGGGCCGCCGGGGTCGGTGAACAGGTCGGTGCCGGGGCCCGCCTCGACGGTCAGGGCGCCGTCGCCGTCGACACTCCATCCGGCGGGCCGGTTCAGCCAGCGCAGTGGCGCGGGGAAGGCGGGCAGGGTGACCGTCTCGGACATGTGGCTCTCCCTCTTCACGGTGGGCCGGGAACGCTCTTCGCGGCAGGCCGGGAACGCCCGCACGGTGGGTCGGTGACGCTCTCCGCGGCCGGGACGCTCTCCGCGGCCGGCCGGGGACGATCGGGTGGTCGTACGACGGCCCGTCGGGCGGATCCCGGGCCGGGAGGTGATCTTCTCTGGGATGCGACGTTACCGCTCCCGGGAGAAGGGGGGAACAGGCCCGGCGAATCCATCCTCTCCGGGTCTTCTTCCTGCTCTTCGTTTATTCTATAGTTCTTTGGAATAAAGGCTGAGAAGAGAGCGAGGGTGCGATGTCATACCCGGAGGCGCGTTACGTGGGCGAGGCGGGCGAGAGCAGCGGGGTCTTCCGGCCCGCGGGCACCGAGCCCGACCTGACGATGGGCGGGAGCGGGACGCGGGTGCACTACCTGGGCACCGGCGCGTCGACGGACGGGCAGTTCGGCCTCTACCGCTGGGACATGGGAGGGAAGCCGACCGGTCCGGCACCCCACTTCCACAGGACGATCTCCGAGTCCTTCTTCGTCCTGTCCGGGACGGTCCGCCTGTTCGACGGGGAGCGCACGGTCGACGCGACGGCGGGGGACTTCCTCCACGTCCCGCAGGGCGGCATCCACAGCTTCGCCAACACCTCCGGCGAACCGGCCTCCATGCTCATCCTCTTCACCCCCGGGGCGCCCCGCGAGGCGTACTTCGAGGAGCTCGCCGAGATCTCCGCCGGCGGGCGGACCCTGACCGACGACGAGTGGACGGAGCTCTACCTCCGCCACGACCAGTACATGGTCTGACGTCGTGGCGGAGTTCCCCGAGGAACCGATCTACCGGCAGCTCGCGCGCATCGGCAGGACGCTGGCCAGTCCCGTGCGGCTGAGGCTCCTCGACGTGCTCGACCAGGGCGAGCGCACCGTCGAGCAGCTCTCCGACGAGGCGGACGTCCCGCTGAAGAACACCTCGGCCCAGCTGCAGCAGCTCCGCGCCGCCCACCTGGTGACGAGCCGCAGGGACGGTACGCGCGTCTACTACCGGCTGGCCGACGAACGGGTCTCCCGGTTCCTGGGCGAGCTGCAGGACTTCGCCGGGGACAGGCTCGCGGACCTGCGGGAGGCCGTCTCCACGCACCTCGGCGATCCCGCGACGCTGGAGCCGGTGACCGCCGAGGAACTGGCCCTGCGCCTGGCCGGCCCCGGCGTCGTGGTCGTCGACGTGCGCTCCGCCGCCGCCCATGCCCGCGGTCACGTGCCGGGGGCGGTCTCGGTCCCGGTGGCCGAGCTGCGGGACCGGCTCGGCGAGCTGCCCCGGGACGCCGAGATCGTGGCCTACTGCGGCGGGCCCTACTGCGTGGTCTCCCCGCGGGCCGTGCGGCTGTTGCGCGACCACGGCCTGCGGGCGCGCCCGCTGGAGGGCGGGATCACCCGCTGGCGGCGTGCGGGGAACCGGCTGGAGGAGGGACCCGCGACGGGGTGACCCGGGGCACGCGCCGGGCGTCGCGGTGCGTCGCGGTGCGTCGCGGTGCGTCGTCAAGCCTCCTGCGGCTTCGCGGGCCCTTCTACGACCGGTGCCTGCGGACCATGCCCGCGGCCAGGGGCGCGTCCGCGAAGTCCCCGGCCGCGATCCGGGCCGCGACGGTGCGGCGCACGAGCCGGTCGGCCAGGGACGGCACGTGCCTGCCGACCATCATCTCGACGCGTCCACGGGTGGTGGTCGCCACGTCCCGGGGAGCGCGGCGGGCGGTGACGGCGCGGACGATCGCGTCGACCACGCCCTCGACGGGCTCCGGCCTGGAGACCGCGTCCAGGGACAGCCCGGCCCGCCTGGTGCTGTCGTGGATCGGGCTGCGGACCATGCTCGGGTAGACCGTCGTCACGCCGACGTGCGTGCCGACCTCCAGGCGGAGCGCGTCGGCGTAGGCCGCCAGTGCCCGCTTGGAGACGCCGTACGCCGCCGCCAGCGGCAGCGGCAGGACCGCCATCCGCGAGGCGATGAAGACCACCCGCCCGCGGGCGCGTACGAGATGGGGCATGGCGGCGGCCGTCACCCGCCAGGCGCCGAGCAGGTTCAGCCGCAGCTGCGCCTCGGCCTCCTCGCCGGGGGCGAGCTCGGCGGGCGCGGGCCCGCCCCGGCCCGCGTTGTTCACCAGCAGGTCGATTCCGCCCAGCAGCGCCACCGCCTCGGCCACGGCCGCGTCGACGGACGCGGCGGAGGTGATGTCGCACGCGATGATCGGGACGCCGGGGTCACCGCCGGAGCCGCCGGAGCCGGCGGGAACACCGGAGCCGGCCGGGTCGCCGGAGCCGGCGGGCGTGGCGGGGGCGGCAGGCGTGACGGGAACGGCGGGGGCGGCGATGTCCAGGCCGACCACGCGCGCTCCCCGGGCGGTGAACCGGGCGCTCATGGTCCTTCCGAAGGTCCCGGCGGCGCCGGTGACGACGATCCGGCGGCCGGCGAGCGCGCGGGACGGGGAGGGGCGCAGCTCGCGCCGCATGACGCGGAGGTAGCCGTCGACGTCGATCCGCATGTGGGGCCTGCGCTCCCCCCAGCGGGCGCGGGCGGCGGCGAGCTCGGCGGAGGCGATCCTCCGCGCGGTCCGAGGATCTGGCAGGCGGTGGGTCCCGGCGCGTACGGCGGCCACGAGACGCCCCTGGACCTCGACGACGGGCAGCGCCGAACCGGTCGACTGCATCAGCCCGACGTAGCTGATCGAGGCGTCGCCGACGGGGAAGACGTGGCGGTACAGCAGGAGGGACGACGGGTCGGGCACCAGCGCCGGGTCGAGGAACGGCGTCACGGCCCGGTAGCCGGTGCACCAGACGATGTGGTCGACCTCGTCGGACCGGCCGTCGGTGAAGTGGACCCGGGAGCCGTCCAGGCGGGCGATGCCGGGACGCGCGAGGATCTCACCCCGCGCCACCAGCGCGGGGACCGCGTCGCTCAGGGTCGGGTGGTCCTGGAGCACGCCCCGGACGGGGGCGGGCAGGCGCGGCCCGGCATGCCGGGGACCGGCCACCCTGAGCACCGCCTGGGAGACCACCTGCCGCACCCGCCAGGGCAGCAGGGCGGCGAGGGCGCCGTTGAGCTGGTCGGAGGGACGGCCGAGCAGCCGCTTCGGCAGCACCCAGACGCCCCGCCGGGCCGACAGCAGCACGGCGGAGGCGTGCCCGGCCAGATCGGCGGCGATGTCCACCGCGGAGTTGCCGGTGCCCACGACGAGCACCCGCCTGCCGGCCAGCCCGGCGGGGCCGACGTAGTCGTGCGCGTGCGACTCGGTGCCGGTGAACGTCCCCGGGTACGGGGGGTCGGGCAGGCGGGGCTCGTGGTTGTGCCCGTTGGCCACCACCAGGTGCTCCACCGTCTCGCGGTACGGCCCGCCGGGGCCGGTCAGCTTCAGTTCCCAGCCGTCGCCCGCGCGCCTGGCCGACTCCAGGACGGTGCCGAACCGGAACCGCTCGCCGACGCCGAAGTGGTCGGCGTACGAGCGCAGGTACTCAAGCATCTGGGCGCGGTCGGGGTAGTCGGGCCAGTCCGGCGGCATGGGGAAGTCGGAGAACTCGGTACGCGGCCTGCTGGTGTTGAGGCGGAGGCTCTCGTAGGAGGCGGTGCCGGGCTCCAGCCGCCACAGGCCGCCGAGGGAATCGGCGCGCTCGATGCCGAAGACGGGCACGCCCGCCTCGACGAGGGCCTTGACGGCGGCGATGCCCGCCGCCCCGCCCCCAACCACGGCCGTCGTCCCCGCGGTCGTCGTCCGTTCGGCCGTCACCCCTGCGGCCGCCGTCTCCTCGGGGGTCACCCGCTTGCCTGTCACCCCCACGGTCGGCACCTCCGCGGCCGTCACCCCCGTGGGCGTCGTCTCCCGGTCGGGCGGCGCGCCTTCGGCGGTCATGCCCGCGTCCTGTTCCGTCGAGCCCATCCGCTGCCTCCCATATTCCATCGCTTGATGGAATATTAGCCGCCGGAGGCGCCCGCGCCAGGGGACGCGTAGAGCCGGTCGACGAAACGGTGGGCGTAGGCGCGGAACTCCCGCCGCTCGCGGTCCGCCGTGACCGCGTCGCCCCCCCGGGCGCTCAGGGCGGTCACGTGGCCGTGGGCGGCCCAGACCAGGCTGCGCACGGTGATGTGCGGGGTCGGCTCGACGACGAGGCCCCGGGTGGCCGCCTCCAGCAGGGCCCGCTCGATCTCGCCGTAGATCGGCAGCGAGTACGCCTCGTCCAGGGACAGATGCAGGGTGGGGTCCAGCCAGCGCCGCAGCCACAGGAACGTGGTCTGCGGGTACTCGTCGAGGAAGTCGACGAACGCGTCCACCAGATCGTGCGCGGCCCCGACCACGTCGCCCGGCGGCTCGGAGCGCACCGCGGCCAGGAGGGCGCGCACCGGCGGCGTGAGCGTCGCCTGCTCCCGTTCGAAGACGCGGGCGAAGCAGGCGTCGTACAGCGACGCCTTGGAGGGGAAGTGGTGGTGCACGCTGGAGACGTCGATCCCGACCCGGGCGGCGATGTCGCGCATGGAGACGCCGTCGGCGCCGTGCCGGGCGAAGAGCGCGGTGGCCTCGGCCAGGACGCGGTCGCGGGTGGACGGCGCCGCGTCGTCCCTGGGCGGCCGTCCCCGGCGGCGTGTCCGGGGCGCGGGGGCCTCTCCTGCTTCCTCGCTCTCGCTCATGTCCGACAGTCTGCCAGGGGCGCCGTCGGCCATAATCCATCCTCGACGGGATTGGGCGGAGGGGCGGACCGCCGTGCTCCCGGGTCCGCGTACGGGGGATGGCGCGTTCCGGGGCCGCGCCGGGGGGATACCGTGCGTTCCCGGGGTACTGCCGGGACATGACGACACGACCCGAGGACTCCCTGGCGGATCTCGATCCGTTCGACATCTTCGACGCCGAGGCGGCCCGCCTCGACCGTTACTTCTCCGGACTGGACGAGGAGGGCTGGCGGCGTCCCTCGCGGGCGGAGGGCTGGTCCGTCCGCGACGTGCTCGCGCACCTGGCGGGGGAGGAGCTGTACAACCACGCCTGCCTGGACGGCGACCTCGACGGGTTCACCGCGACGCTCCGGCGCGAGGGCGTGGGCGAGGGTTTCGACGGTTTCAACGAGTGGTGCGTGGCGCGGCGCAGGGACCTGCCGGTGCACGAGGTGCTCCAGGAGTGGCGGCGCGAGAACGGCGACACCCGCGCGCGGATGCGCGCGCTCGGCCGCGACGCCTCGCTGCGGACCCTCGCGGGCCCGTACCCGGTGGGGTCGCAGACCTTTCACTACGACTCGGAGTACGCCACCCACGCCGACGACGTGGGCGCGCCCGTCACACCGGACGAGGCCGACCGGCGCTTTCACTGGCGGGCCAGGGTGGGGCTCTTCGCGCTGGCGGAGAAGGAGGACTCCGAGGTCCACGCCGAACTCGCCGGGGAAAGGGTGGTGGTGCGCGCGTACGGGACGACCGAGGAGCTTCCCCTGCCGGTGTTCGTGGAGGCGACGGTCGGCCGGCTGCCCGGCGACCACCCGATGGACCCCAGGCTCAGGGACGCCCTGCGCTGCCTGGCCTGAACCGGCGCGGGCCGGGTGCACCAACGTCCAGCGCCCCCCAGTGCCGCACGGCACCTTCCGGGGCGGTCGTCACCCGGCTCGTCACCCGTGCATCGCCCTCCGGCTAACGGGCCTGGCGGGGGTGAGCTTCGGGGCGGCGGGATGCGGGAGTCTGTGCCTGTGGCGATCAACTGGTCCCGGCCGGAGATCCTCGAAGCGGTCAGGGCTTGCCTGATACGCGCGGACCCCGTGACGGACGGATTCTCCCTCGTCGATGTCGTGGCGGAGCCCGACGGCATGTTGGTGATCTTCCGCTGGAGGCGTGATCCGAACGTGTACGCCGTCGAGGTGGCGTTCCCGACGGCGCCGGAGAGCTCATGGACCGGCCTGCCGGTGACCTCGGCGTACGAGTGGGCCGCGGACGCCGTATCCCGGCTCGCGGAGGAACTCGCGACCGGGCTGGTTCGTCGAGCCCGCCGGGTGAGCCGGGGCGGGTACGTCGTGCTGGATCCCCGTGGTGCCCCGGACGTCTGCCCCGCCGGGTTTTTCATCAGTTCGGTCCCGCTCGCCGAGAGTATGCCCGTCCCCGTGCGGCCGAGGGGCTTCTGGAGAAGGGCCTACTTCACTTTCGGTCCGGGATCGCCGCCGGTATCGGCTCCCCTGCCCGCGTCCAAGGCCGGCTCCTGGTTGGCCAAGGCGGGGATGGACGTCACCGTTCCCCGACGTCTGATCGTGGAGGCACGGCTGGTCTGCTGGCTTCAGGCCTACGTCGACAACGCCCGCGGGAGACCTTTCGTCGGCCACGCGGTCGCGTCCTGGGAGGACGAGCGGCACACCACGGCCCGTCTCGACCTGGTGCACATCCGGCCCGGTGTCCCGAAGGGGGTGCGCGACGCGCTGGTACGCCTCGCGGTCCGCGAGGCGGCCGAGGCCGGTGCCCTGTGCGTGATCACCGCGATCGACGATCCCGAGCTCCACGAGCCAGGGTTCCGGCCCGCGAGCGGTGGTGGACTCACGCTCAGTACCGGTGGTGGATCGGCCGCTCGCCCCGAAGAGACGCAGTGAACGCACCCGTCCGGTCGAGTTCGACGTTCCGAGCAAAGGCAAGGCGATCATTCACCTGGAAGCCGCCTCGGTCGCCGGTAGTCGCGTGAGTGTTCCGAGCGCTTTCAGGTGGCCTGGGGACGCCCGTCTGCGATCGTGACGCCGACCTAGCGCTGTACCTCGACGGTCGTCCTGATCGGTTCCGAGGTGACCCCGCCGGCTCGGGCGACGATCTCGACGTCCCACTTCCCCGAGTTGAAAAAATCAGCCGTGTCCTTCATCACGTGACATGAGATCAGCGTGTAAGGACTGTCGAAGGGCTCTTCTTCGCCGAAGGGCCCGGAGGCGCTTACGGTCGGGTAGGCGGTGCGGGTGAACGTCACATCGCAAACACCGGTTCTCCCGCCGTGAACGTCGGCACTGACGACCACTTTGGAACCACTCTGGTGGGCGCGGATCAATCTCATCCGCAGTCCGGTGCCGGACGGTATCGGGGTGTTCTTGACGATCGTATGGATTCCGGCCGGCGGAGCCTGAGGTGGAGAGCAGGCGGCGAGGAGCCCACCTAGCAGGAGGACGGTCGACAGCTTCACGTCTTCCTCACGCACGGAGACAGCACCTGGTTTACCTCTCCACCAAGATTGAATCCCCGGAGGTGGACCGGTTCAGAGGAAGTGGAAATTCTGCCGGCCCCCGCGAAGGTTCCGCCTGCTGCCGCGCGGCAGTGAAATGTCAGGCCCGGTGCATCAACCCAGGAGCCGACGTAACCGGCTCGTGTCACGTCTCGTGACGCTCATCCAGGATGTCGAAGCCGTCACTCTTGATGCTGTCGATGAAGGCACCCCACTCGGCGGAGGTGAAGGTCAGCACGGGGCCATCAGGATCTTTGGAGTCTCGCATCAGAACGAGCAGGTCAACGGCCGTGCTGAACTCGACTTGAGGGTTATGGGCGAGGGCAATCTCAGTACAATTCTGTCCATTACCACTTAACGAGCTCTTGCGCCAGACGCCGATTTCGACACAATTAGGCCCGTCGCCACTGCGGCTGCTCTTGCGCCACGAAACGCGGGACGTGTCCAACGTAGATCCCTGCACTTTCTGGTCGGAAACATAACCCTTCAAGAAGGTCGGTCAGCCATCTGTGAGATCAGCGCCCTCGACTGGTCAGGACTGAGCGCTGCAGCTCGTAGATGATCAAACGCAAGCGTGTACCTGTACATTTCAACATCGCTCTCCACATACAAGATACTCGTCATGCTCTCGACATACGTGACATCAGGGTCATGTGGTTCCCGGAACTCTAAAATGGCGAAAGTTCCGGCAGTCGCAGGGTGAGCGCCTGTAACAGAAGGAAGCACCTGAATTGTGATGTTGTCGCAGGTGGCGAACTCCAGAAGCCTGGCGTACTGCTCACGCATGATCGCCGTTGAACCGACACGGCGGGTGAGAGCAGCTTCGTCGATCACAGTCCAGAACCGCACCGGACCGTCGTCCCGTAGCAAGAGATTTTGGCGAGTCATGCGCACTTCGACGCGGCGCTCGACCTCTGCGGGCGGAGACAACCCCATGAGGGCTGAGCGGATGACCTCCCTGGCATAGTTCTCGGTCTGGAGCAGCCCGTGAACGAGGATGCAGTCGAAGCTTCGGATGAACGCGGCGTCCGCTTCGAGCTGGATGTATGTCGCGTAGTCGCTGGGCAGAGAGTCGGTGTAAGCGTCCCACCACCCCTTCATGCGGGCCGTTCTCGCCAGGGCATGCAGAGCGGACCGCTTGCTCGCATCGAGTTCGTACAGGTCGAGCAGGCGAGTGAGATCCGGAGACGTGATCCCGACGCGGGCGGTCTCGATCCGCGAGAGCTTCGCGGTCGACCAGCCAACGCGCTGAGCGGCCTCTTCGATGGTCAACGCCGCGCGTTCACGCAATCTGCGTAGTTCACCGGCCAGCCTGCGCCGTCGAACGGTGGGGCCTCGCCCTGCTGCCATAGCAACCTCCCAAATCAGCTACCGACAGTGTGCACTCATCTGCGATCCGTGACAGCAGAATCGAGCAGTCGAAAAATCGGTAACTTTGCAGAACCGATTGATAACTCAGAGTGCACGCTGGACTATCTGACTGTGTTGCAAGGCGAGGTGTCAGCGAAGCCCGCGACACATGGCGCCACGTGATCCACAGGACACAACAGGAAGGGCGGGCGAGGAATGAGGGTTCATGATCTTCAAGGGTGGGGTGGTGAGTTGCTGGAGCTGGCCTGGGAGTTGAACGATCTCGGGTTCGACTCCGTGGTCAGGCTCCCCCCGGACCGGCGGCCGAGCATGGAGATCTTCGTACCGCCGGACCGGCCGAGGGTTACCACGGCCCAATGGGGCCGCACATCGGTGTTCGCCTGGGAGCGGCGACGAGACCTGCGCGACCGTAACCAAAAGAGCGGGGAACGGCGGGCGCGCGGCAGGATGCGGGAGGCGGCCGAGCGGCTGGTCGAGGTGACGCGGTGAAAGCCCTCGGGCTGCTGGGCCAGATCGAGGTGCCCGCGCAGATCGCCGCCGTCCCCCGCGCCCGCCGCTATGTCCGCGACCTGCTCAAAGGACTCGATCACCCGCACACCGACGACGCCCTGCTCCTGCTCACCGAGCTCGTCACCAACTCCGTACGCCACTCCGACTCCGGCCGCTGCCCCGGCGGACGGATCACCATCGCCGTTGCCCATTACGATGGAACGCTCCACATCGACGTGATCGACGCCGGTTCAACCGCTGGGCACCACCCTCTGGTCCGCGCGGACGTGACCACCGACAGCGGCGGAGGACGCGGGCTCTGGCTGGTGCGGGAGTTGTCATCGGCCTGGGGCTGGTACGAGATCCTCACCGGACGCGTCGTCTGGTTCCAGCTGGGCGAAGGCTCACCCCTGTGATCCACTGAGAGCGCCGCCCCCGCTGCCTGGCCCCGCACGTCCTTCCCGCGCGACCCCGTCACGAGTCACTGACCTGGCATCCCGTACTCTTCGCGGCACCGAGCGCGCCGGTTCAAGCCGCCGATCGGCATGCACGAGGACGTACGCCGTTCACCTGCCGTCATCCCGGCGGGCGCCGCCGTCCCCGCCGGACCCCTCCTTGCCCTCCGGGGCCTCGTCGTCGTCCCGGTCGCGTTCCCGTGCCGGGGCGTCGTCCCGGCTTCCGTCCCTGCGGCGCAGCCGGTGCAGGGTGCCCGCGTGCGCGCGTTC
Organism: Streptosporangium sp. NPDC023615; assembly: GCF_040640155.1. NCBI lineage: Bacteria > Bacillati > Actinomycetota > Actinomycetes > Streptosporangiales > Streptosporangiaceae > Streptosporangium > Streptosporangium sp. NPDC023615. Next base: position 1,139 of record NZ_JBFABE010000071.1, on the reverse strand, counting down.
CTCGGGGTGGGCGCGCACCCGGCGCATGCTGGCGACGACGGTGACCAGCAGCACCAGGAAGATCACCCCCAGCGAGAGCGGGGTGGAGACCTCGGGGAAGGACTTCGAGACGTCCTCGTGCAGGAACGACAGGATGAGCTTGAGCCCGATGAAGCCGAGGATGACGGCCAGGCCGATCGACAGGTAGACCAGCCGCTCCAGCAGGCCCTCGATCAGGAAGTACAGGGCGCGCAGCCCCAGCAGCGCGAAGGCGTTCGCGGAGAAGACGATGAGCGGGTGGCTGGTGACGCCGAAGACCGCCGGGATGGAGTCGAGCGCGAACAACAGGTCGGTGCTGCCGATGGCGATGAAGACCACGAACAGCGGCGTGACCATCCGCCTGCCGTTCTCGTGGGTGACGAGCTTGCCGCCGTGCAGCCCCTCGGTGACCGGGAGCACCTTGTTCGCGCCGTTGATCAGCGGGTTGTTCTCGACGTCGGGGTCCTCGTTGCGGTGCCGGACGAGCTGGATCGCCGTCCAGATCAGCAGCAGGCCGAAGATCAGGAACGTGGGGGAGAAGAGGGTGATGGCGGCGGCGCCGACCGCGATGAGGATGGCGCGCAGCACCAGGGCGGTGGCGATGCCGAACAGCAGCACCTTCTGCTGGTGCTCCGGCGGCACGGAGAACCGCGCCATGATGATCACGAAGACGAAGAGGTTGTCGACGGAGAGGCTCTTCTCCACCATCCAGCCGGCGAAGTACTCGGTGGCGAGCGTGGCCCCGGCCAGCCACCACAGGACCAGGCCGAAGGCGATGGCCACGCCGATGTAGAAGACCGTCCACGCGGTGGCCTCGCGCAGGCCCACGGCGTGCGGTCGGCGCGCCGCCACCACGAAGTCGATCGCGAGCAGCACCACCACCAGGCCGATGACCGCGATCCACATGCCCAACGAGTCGATCGCCATCCGTGTCCCCTCATACCGGCCTAGATCACACTCGCCTTACCCGAGGTGAGAGTGTCCACACCATGGCGATACGTCCCGCCGCCGCCCCCGGGGGGGGGGGGGGGGCCGGCGGCGGGGGGGGGGGGGCCCCCGGCCCCCCGGCCCCCCCCCCGCGGCGGCTGGTACCAAAGGGCCGGGGCCCCGCCGCGGGGCCG
>NZ_JBFABE010000070.1:0-41365 GCF_040640155.1 Streptosporangium sp. NPDC023615 | reverse complement strand
CTGCCACGACCAAACCTCTCTCGGTTCGATCTCCACGCTACGAGGGGAAGCTCACGGTCCCGATCGGCCCGCCTGGACCGACGGGCGCGGGTGACCCGTCCGGAACGGCATGACACGGCGCCGGATCGCAACCGGACCCGCGACCGGGGGCGCACCGCCGGACGGTACGGCCTCTCTGTCGTGAGCGGATGACAGGATCGTCGTCGTGACAGGCATCGACGATCTTCTCCGGCGGGTGTCCGCCAAGGCGGGCGCGACCACGGAGCATCTGCCGCCCCCCGTGACGGCCCAAGAAGTGGCACACGCGGAACGCAGCCTGGGCTTCCGGCTTCCTCCCGTGCTCACGCGGCTCTACCGCGAGGTGGCCAACGGCGGCTTCGGCCCCGACTACCAGTTCCTTCCGTTGCTGGGTGAAGGGCGTACCGCCGTAAACGACTACCACAGGGAGCGAGACGGTTCGGGACCCGGTGGCGACACGCACTGGCCGGCAGAGGTGCTGCCCGTCCTGGACTGGGGGTGCGGCATGTACGCCGCCGTGGACTGCCGCGGTTCCGAGGAGACCGTGCTGCTCTTCGAACCGAACGGGATCGACGGTGGCTGGCACCGTGCGTGGTACGTCGACTCGGAGAGTCTGATCGACTGGCTGGAGACCTGGATCGCGGAAACGGGCTGGTACGAGGAGGACGTGGAGGAAGACGGCGACATGCGGCCGTGGGATCCGGCCCAGCGGCGACTGGCAGAGGGAAGGTGACCATCCCGAAGCCGCGGATCGAAAGCGGAAGGACTACTGGCCTGGCCACGCGGGACGCCGGGCGGGGCACGGGGGTTGTCCGCGCCCGACCTGCTCCCCAAGGGGTCCGAGATCATACCGATCATGTGGTTCTTCCGTTTCCTCGCGATCGGGCTCCTCGGCGGCACCTTGATGATCCCGCTCCTGCACTCCCCGCGAGGCGAAGGATTCGAGCATCTGCGCCTGGATGCGATCACGAGCCTGGAGATCGGCTGGTTTCTCACGGTCCCGGTCTCACTGGCGGCCGGAGCCTTGTGGGTCGGCTTTTCCAGCAGGCGGCCCCGGCCGGCGCCTCCGGGCTTCGTCCTGGGAGGGATCACCGTCGCGTTCGGATCCCTGGTCCTTTCACAGGCGATGGCCGCGTCACGATGGCTCAACGGCTCGCCTGACGGAGTCGGCGACCCTGACGGCGAATACGTCCTGGCGGCGTTCGCCGAGCTTTCGGGAGCGGTGACCTTGCCCGTCGGCGCGGTGATCGTGATCAGTCGGGGCGTCGCCGTCCGGCGTTCCCGGAAGATGACCGTTCCGGCCCTCACGAACCGTTGACCGACAGAGGACAGAGTGGACGCGGGAAACCTCAGCTCCTGATGTTCTACTGCGAAGCGGATGTCGATATTTCCTGGCCTGCGAAAACACATCCCAGCGCAATGATCGTGTTCCTCGAGGCCCCCCTTCCCACCGGGTACGTCGTCAGACTGCCGGCCTCTTCATCCCTATGCTCTCTGTCGTAGCACACCGCTCTGCGTTCATCCCTGATGCCGACTCTGTCTACGCTCGACGACTGCACAGGTGAGGGCCGCGATCAGCATCCCGATTCCCGCCTTCACCGCGATATCAAGCGTCTCAGGGCCCGCGGAAAAGCCAGGACCGAAGATCTGAACCACACCCACCAGCGGCAGGAGGAGCAACACGACGCCACCGGCGAGGAACCCTCTGCGGAAGATTCCGGTCGCATCACCTGGGTTCAGGAAGGCGCGATACGCCGCATGTCCAAGAGCCACCACGGGGAGCAGCACCAAAAGACTGCCAAAGAGGTCCGTCACGACGGATGATCATATGGCAGCGCGGTGGTGCGGGAGAGCAGGCGCCGGATACTTGCAGAACCTACACCGCATCAGCATTTCTGATCTTGACCGTTCAGATCAGCTCCACCTGGACCGACGAATGCCGTTGGTCCCTCCAGGACAGAACGGGGCTGGATTGCGACTAGAACTGCGGCCGGGTTCCTTTTTCTTGGTCGGTTGTCGACATGCCCCGACGGGTCACTCTGCTGTGATGAAGGACAGCGAGCCGGTCGTTGACCTGCGAGGCCGGCGGATCGAGACGCTCGACGACTTCTGGGACGCGGTCGCCGAGCCGTGCGGGTTGCCGCGGTGGTTCGGCCGGAACCTGGACACCTGGTCGGACACCATCCACACCCGCGGCACCTCAAAGGTGATCGACAACCGTGACATGTTGGTCGTGCACGTCGACCGACACGGGCTGCTCGAAGGCAGCTGCCGCAAAGGCCAGGACCCGACAGCGATCTTCGACGGGAACAGAACCGGCTCCTCATCCACCCACCGGCTTGAGAATTTTGTTGAACGCGGAGCCACTGACAGTGCCGGAGCGAACTTGATGTCAGTGCAAGCTGGTGATCCGGGTGGGCCGATCAGCTAGGGCTTGCCCACTGCGGGGTGTTCTCTTGGTCCCACCTAGTGGTGCGGGCATGGTGGGCAGCACCCGGATTCAGTTCATGGTCATAGCAGCGCCCGCAGCAAGTCATCGACGCGGGGATGGTCCGTTCGGCCTGACCCGCCGGGGGCAGGTCGCGGCCCGAGACGTGGCCAGGCGACGGAAGGCGGCATAGGCCAGCAGCACCAGCACGATCGCGGCGATCGTCGACGTCACCAGCGACCGCGGCACCGTCCAAGCCCAAGCACCCTTCATCGTGACCAATCCGGCTGCCACCAGTCCCATCGCCGCCAGAAGCCCCAGCCGCGCCCCTAGGCCCGGCTGGGACACCGGCTCGCTCAGCGGCCTGCGCCAGAGCCACCAGCAGGCCGAGCCCACCGCCGCCAGCGCGATCAACGAACCCACCAGATGCACCCCCTCGGCCTTCAGCAGCGCCGGGTCCCCGTTGTCCGCCATCCAGTGATTCAGGCCATCCCACACCAGATGAGTGGTGATCCCGACGACGGCAGCCACCGGCCACCACGCCCAGCGTGCCGCCCACGCCGGGCCGCGACGCCCCATCCGCCGGGCCAGCATCTGGGGCAGCAGAGCGCGGGCCGGGGCAGCGCACACCGTCATCACTCCCGCCAGCACCAGCGCCAGCACCACATCGGCGACAAGCGCGTCCGCCTGCACCCTGTGGGTGTGTCCGGCATCCATCAGCGGCTGAAACCAGGGCCCGTCGGGGACAGTGATCCCGCTGGGGACGAAGTAGGGAAGGTCAGGGACCATCGCCCCGGCGGCCAGCGGCGCCGCCGGCAGAATGCGGCGTAACGGCACCGCGACAACGGCATGGATCAAGGTGAACGGCATGCCACAGGATGCTAATGGCCACATCAAGTGGCACAAATGATCAAGTCAGTGGCCGGGCTCCCGCGCTCCCCGAAAGGGGGCCCTGGGGTCGTGGACGAAAATCCAACGGATAAACGGATATGAATCTGACCTGCGGTGATGCAGTCAGGCGTCTACCTTGAGCTCGGCGAGGTCGGCCCGTGCTCGGGCGACGGCTTCGGGGTACGCCTGGGTCTTCTCGTGCTGGGCGAGCGCCCGGTAGATGCCGGCCGGGCCGGGGTTCTGCCCCTTGCGCTTACCTGTGGGGATGATCAGGTCGGGGCGGATCCGGTCGACGGATTCGCCGCCTGCCCGGCGGCGGAGCACGGTGTGCGGCATGTCCTCGGTGATGACGGGCGGCCGACCGCCGTGCCTGCCGTTGCGGGCGGCGGCGTCGAGTCCTTCCAGGGTGGCTTCGCGGATGGCTTCGCGCTCGGTTTCGGCCATGGCGGTGAAGAAGCCGAAGAGCATGCGGCTGGGACCGCTGGGGTCGTATATGCCAGGCAGCGGGCCGGCGAGCATCTCCAAGATCAGGCCGTGGGCGGTGCGGAGCCTGCGTCAGGTCCCGCGGGACCAAGCCCAGCCAAGCCCCGCCACGGTAGTGCGCACATCTGCGACGCCATTCCCGGCCGCGCCTCCGGCCCACGCCCGGGGCTGTCCAGGAACGCCTGGTCCTGCGGCGTCAACGTGAAGACCGGATCGGCTCATCCTTCCCGATATCCGGGAACGACCGCAGCCGCTCCATCTGCTCATCGGAGAAGAACCGAGTCGACTTCCACCAACCCCCACGCTTGTACCCGAACCGGTACGAACCGTAGTGGCGAAGATCCATCTCCGTCTTGGAAACCCATGTAACAGGGAGTCAGACCTATATCCGTTGGATTTTCGGCCAGGACCCCAGGAACCCCGTCCCGTGCCGGGCGCTCCCCGCAGAGTTCTCATCCGCCTCTGCCGCGGCCGGGTGCGAACTCCACGGTTTCGCCACAGCCGAGCCAGGTGGAGTCATTTGACTGATGACGTCTCACCGGTGGTCCGCGCATGCTGATGCCCGTTGACGAACGTTCTGACCGCTCACCGCCGGGCGGCATGTCCGGTGCCCCGGTCCCGGTATCCGGCCGGCCACCCCTTCCAGGGAGAACCCATGAAGACGACCCTCACCTACATCGGAACCGCGACCGTCCTCCTCGAAGCGGGCGGCCTGAACCTGCTGACCGACCCCGCCTTCGACCCCGCCCCCACCGAGTACCCCACAGGGCCCGTCACCCTGCGCAGCCTTCTCGGCCCCGCGGTCGAACCCGGTGATCTGCCCGTCCTCGACGCGATCCTCCTCAGCCACGACGAGCACCCCGACAACCTCGACGCCGCCGGCCGGGCGCTGCTGGAGGGCCGGACCGTGCTGACGACCGTCAGCGGCGCCAGGCGGCTCGGCGGCGGCGCGGTCGGCCTCGCCCCCTGGGAGAGTCACGAACTCACCGGCGAGCACGGGACGCTGCTCGTCACCGCCACCCCGGGACGCCACGCCGGCGACGTCATCGGCTTCCTGCTCCGCGTCCCCGGCGAAGACGAGGCCCTCTACATCTCCGGCGACACCGTCTACTACGACGAGCTCGACGAGATCGGCCGCCGCTATACCGTCGGCGCCGCCGTCCTCCACTTCGGAGCCGCGGTCGTGCCGTACTTCGGCAACGACTACATCACCATGGACGGCGAGCAAGGGGCGCGCCTGACACGGTCACTGGGCGCGGGAACGGTCGTGCCCGTGCACTACGACGCCTGGGAGCACTTCACCCAGGGACGCGACGGCATCACCGACGCCTTCGCGCGGGCCGGCCTGGACGACCGCCTGCACTGGGCGGAACGCGGCCTCGCCACCGTCATCGACACCACGCCCTCGTCCTAGGGTCTGTACGGAGTTGAGATCAGAGGGATTTGCCTGCGCGGTGGCTTGCCGTCCTGGTAGGCCATCGCCATGGCGCGTGGAGAGCTCACCGATGATGAATGGTCCTTGATCGATCCTCACCTGCCGTTGGGTGAGCGTGGTCCGATCCCGGACCGGCGGTCGTAGAGATGACGATCCCGCCATGGCTTCTTGAAGTCGTCCAGACTCGCTCGTAGCACGGGACGTCCCATCCGGCTGATCTGCTCGGCGAGCTCGTGGCCGAAGCTCGTCTTGCCCGACGCGGTCGGCCCGTCGATGCCCACCCGCAGCCGTCCGTCACCGAGTGCCAGGATCCGGTCGGCGACCTTCTTGACCAGTGCGGTGCGCTCGGGTGAGACGGGGCCGGACAGGGCTGTCGCCACGTTGAGACCGAGGTGTGGACATCGGTCCGACGCGAGGTCATGAACAGGAACCTATGTCGCGTGACCTTCGACCTCTCCAGCGAGATCCATCCCGCATATGTCCCGCGACCACCGACTCAGAGCCGCTCACGGCGACATACGACTGCACACCCTGGAAACGATCAACGGCGCCTGCCCCAAGGGAAGTCCCTGGTCAGGCGCCGTTTGTGATGCTCAGCGGAGAGCGTGGGATTCGAACCCACGAGACCGGTCACCCGGCCTAGCGGTTTTCAAGACCGCCGCCATCGTCCACTAGGCGAGCTCTCCTGGTGACACGTCCGGAGAACGTGTCAGATTGCACCCTAGTCTCTCACTGGCCCGGGGGTGCCCGGGACCCGGCGGGTGCCTCGCGTCCTTTCGGACGCGAGGCGCCCGCCGGGTACGGCCAAGACCGCCGGGTACGGGTCAGGACCGCCGGGGACGGGTCAGGGTTGTGGGCCGGCGAAACCGTCGCCGACCGAGGCGGCCAGGCGGAGGTAGGAGTCGCGGGTGGCGGCCTGGAGCCTCTCCAGGTCGATCTCCGCCCCCTCCTCCAGGTGCGGGTCGTAGGGAACGCGGACGACCGCCCGGCAGCGGGCCGCGAAGTGGGCCTCCAGGCGGTCGAGGTCGACGGTCGACTTCGAGCGCGGACGGACGCTGCACAGCACCACCGTGGCGGAGCGGACGAGCTCCTCGTAGTGGTGGGCCTCCAGCCAGTCGAGGGTCGCCGAGGCGGCTCGGGCGCCGTCCACGGAAGGGGAGCTGACCAGGACGAGCTGGTCGGCCAGTCCGAGAACTCCGGACATGGCCGAGTGGAGCAGGCCGGTACCGCAGTCGGTGATGCAGATCGAGTAGAAGTTCTCCAGGACCTGGGAGACCGACTGGTAGTCGGACGCGCTGAACGCCTCCGACACCGAGGGATCACGGTCGGAGGCGAGGATCTCCAGACGTGACGGGGCCTGCGAGGTGAAGGCCCGGATGTCGACGTACCTCTTGATCTGCTGCCGCTCGTTGAGCAGGTCGCGGACCGTGGCGGAGGTCTCGAGTTCCACCTTGTCCGACAGGGTGCCCCGGTCGGGGTTGGCGTCGACCGCGATGACCCTGTCGCCGCGCACCTGGGCGAGGGTGGCGCCGAGGCCGACCGTGGTGGTGGTCTTGCCGACACCGCCCTTGAGGCTGAGCACGGCGACGCGGTGGTGGCCGGTGGCCACCGGGGTGCGGGCGCGCGCGACCAGTTCCCTGCGCCGGCGGACCTCGGGCGACTCACCCGGCTTGATCAGCCCGGCGGACGCCTTGAAGATCAGCTTTCGCCAGCCTCCGGTGGGTCCGTTGCGGCGCCCTCTGAGCAGGGACTCCGGGTCCAGGCTGTCGGCCGACTGCCGGGGTCCGCTTCCGGGGGCGTTTTTCCTGGCGGGTGCGCCGAAGGCCGGCTCCGGAGCCGTCTGACGGCGACGCGGCTGGTAGGGCTCGCGTGCCGGTTCGGCCGCCTCCCTGCCCGGCGCGAAGGGGTTCTCCCTGCCCGGCGCGGGAGGGGCCTCCCGCTCGGACCCGAAGGCGTTTTCGCGTCCGGGCGTGAACGGCTTCTCACGCTCGGGTGTGAACGGCTTCCCGCGATCGGACGCGAACGGGTTCTCGCGATCGGGTCCGAAGGGGGCCTCCCGGTCGGCTCCGAACGGGGTCTCACGCTCGGTGATGAAGGGGAGGTCCCGTTCCGTGGGCGAGACGTTCTCCCGATCCGTTCCCGCGGGCGCCTCCCGGCCGGGGGCGAAGGCCTCGGACGTCGAGAAGGCGGAGAAGGAGGACGGAGAGGAGGCCGCGCCGGTGCGCTCCGCGCCGAACGAGCCGGGGGCGGGGGCGCGCTCCGGCGAGGCCTGGGCTCCTGGCCTGTCCGCGCCGAAGGGCTCCGGCCTCCGGAACGCCTCGCCGCGCTCGGAGCCGCGCTCGGAGCCGCGCTCGGAGCCGCGCTCGGAGCCGCGCTCGGGACCACGCTCGGCGCCGGGGTCGTGAGCGGACGGGAGAACCGTCCCCGGGGACGTCTGGAAACGCTCGGAGGCGGACTCGGAGCGGTCGGGCACCTGCCCGGCCGACTCCTTGACCGCGCTCGTCGCGGATCCGGGGGCCGTCCGGTCCCGGTCGCGCTCGGTGCCGATCGGGGGGAACCGCTCGGCCTCCGCGCCTCCCGCGACGAAGCGGTCCTCCTTGGCCGCGCCGATCGCGGAACCGCCGCTCTCGGCCGTACCGGAGGCGGGCCGGTCGTGGTCGGCGGGACGGCCCGGCCGGTCGGTCTCGGCGGCCGGGGCCGCGAGGTCGCCGTCGGCGGGAAGGTCCGGGCTTCCCGGGGTGGATCGCGTACGGTCCGTCTCGGGGCGGCCGAAGGAGAACCGGCCGGTGTCCACGTCCCCGGGGTCGTTGCCGCCGAAGGAGAACCGCCCGGTGTCGGCGGAGGCGGGCGTGCCGGGCTCCGGGTCCGGGGGCCTGCCCGGGGCCGCGGCCGGCGTGAAGGGTTCGACCTGCTCCGCCGGGCGCCGGGGCTGTTCGAAGAGACCTCGGGACGGCTCCTGGGCGGGCGCCGCGAACGGCGTGCGGAGCTGCGGTTCGGTGAAGTCGGCCGGGGCGGGCTCGCCGGACTCGCCGGACTCGCCGGACTCCTGGCGAGGCAGCGGCTTGAGCGGGGCGAGGAAACCGTCGTCCTGCCCGCCGGGAACGGAGGCCTGCCCACCGGGAGCGGAGGCCCGCCCGCCGGGAGCGGGAGCCTGCCCGCCGGGGTCCGGTGTGCGCAGGCCGGGGTCCGGTTCCCGCCTGCCGGAGGCCGGAGCGGGCACGGTGAAGGAGCTCGTCGTCTCGGACGCCTCCAGCCACTCGGCCGCGTCGGCGTCCTCGACCCGCGGTTCGGCCTCGCCCGTGGCCGGGTGGGCCGGATCGGCGGCCGCGCGGAACAACGGCGAGGAGGTCGTGTCGGGCTCGGTCGGGACCAGGCTCCAAGGATCCTTGGGGTACGGCGAGATGACGGCGTCGTCCACCGTGGTGGACGTCACCGCCAGGGCGGGCGCCTCCTCCTGCTCCTTGATGGCGTCAAGCCAGGCGAGCTGTTCCTCGAGAGATTCCTCACGATCGTGTCTCGCCACCGTGTTCCCCCTCGGGATGGGCATAAAAGGGCAGCAAACACATAGCAGGTTAACGCCCTGTGTTCTCGTCAACGCGAGCAACCACCAAGTTGGAGCTCAGCGGATACCTTTGTTCACATGCGCGCCATCGTGATCGATAAACCCGGCGGACCGGAAGTCCTGGCCTGGCGGCAGGTCCCCGACCCGGTCGTCGGGCCGGGTGACGTCCTGATCGAGGTGGCCGCCTCGGCCGTCAACAGGGCCGACGCGCTGCAGAGACAGGGCGCCTACGATCCGCCGCCCGGCGCCTCGGCGTACCCGGGGCTGGAGTGTTCCGGCGTGGTCGGCGAGGTGGGGCGGGACGTCGAGGACTTCGCGCCCGGTGACCGGGTGTGCGCGCTGCTCAGCGGCGGCGGGTACGCCGAGAGGGTCGCCGTGCCCTGGCAACAGGTCATGCGGGTGCCCGAGGGCGTCGACCTGGCCGAGGCGGCCGGGCTGCCCGAGGTCGCGTGCACGGTCTGGTCCAACGTCTTCATGACCGCGCGCCTGCGCAAGGGCGAGACCCTGCTGGTGCACGGGGGCGCCAGCGGGATCGGCACCATGGCGGTGCAGCTGGCCAAGGCGTTCGGCTCCCGGGTGGTCGTCACCGCCGGTTCCCCCGAGAAGGTCGCCCGCTGCCTGGAGCTCGGGGCCGACGAGGGGATCGACTACCGGCGGGAGGACTTCTCGGAGCGGGTACGGGCCGATGTGATCCTCGACATCATGGGCGGCGCGTACCTCGCGGGCAACGTCAAGGTCCTGCGGACCGGCGGGCGGCTGGTCGTGATCGGCCTGCAGGGCGGCGCGAAGGGTGAGCTGAACCTGGGCGCCCTGCTGGCGAAGCGGGCCTCGGTGCACGCCACCACCCTGCGTTCCCGTCCCATCGACGAGAAGGGCGCGATCGTGCGCGGGGTCGTGCAGAACGTCTGGCCGCTGATCGACGCGGGGGCGATCCGGCCGGTGGTGCACGCCCGGGTGCCGATGAGCGACGCGGCCCGGGCGCACCGGATCCTGGAGTCCGGCGAACACATCGGGAAAATCCTGCTAGTAGGTTGAGGCTATGAACGCTGAGGAGAACACCCCGCACATCGTGGTCGTGGGTCCCCAGGGCTCCCCGTCCGAGACGGACGGCGAGAGCCGGTCGATCGCGGACCTGGTCGAGCAGCCCGCGAAGGTGATGCGCATCGGAAGCATGATCCGTCAGCTCCTGGAGGAGGTGCGCGCGGCTCCCCTGGACGAGGCCAGCCGCAAGCGGCTCAAGGAGATCCACGAGAGCTCCATCAAGGAGCTCGAGGACGGACTCGCGCCGGAACTGGTCGACGAGCTGGAACGGCTGTCACTGCCGTTCACCGAGGACGTCAACGGAACCCCGCCGAGCGAGGCGGAGCTCCGGGTCGCCCACGCGCAGCTCGTCGGCTGGCTGGAGGGGCTGTTCCACGGCATCCAGACCACGCTCTTCGCCCAGCAGATGGCGGCTCGCGCCCAGCTGGAGAACATGCGCAGGGCCCTGCCGGGCGGCATGTCCCTCCAGCAGCAGCCGGAGGGCGGCTCGTCGTCCAACTCGGGTCCCTACCTGTAGCCCGCGGTACGGACACGGGCCGTCACGGCCCGTAGAGCTTCTCCAGCACCTCGGCAACCCCGTCGTCGTTGTTGGCCGCGGTGACGTGATCGACCGCGGCCAGCACCTCGGGGTGGGCGTTGGCGACGGCGTACGAGGTGCCGGCCCAGCGGAGCATCGGCAGGTCGTTGGGCATGTCGCCGAAGGCGACCGCCTCGTGCGACCCGATGTCGTTGGTCGTCGCGAGGTGGGCCAGCGCCGAGGCCTTCGTCACCCCGTGCGCGCTCATCTCGATCAGCGCCCGCCCGCTGGAGTGCGTGGGGGTGACCAGATCGCCGACCAGGCCGCAGACCGCGGCGTGGAGGATGTCCGGGTCCATCCGGGGGTGCAGGGCCAGCAGCTTGGCGCAGGGACGCGAGGTGAGGGTGTTCGTGCCGACCCGGAGCCCGGCGACCGCCCTGCTGTCCCAGCCTCCGAGCCGGAAGTCGGACTCGTGGGCGAACCCGCCTTCGTACTCCACGGAGAAGGCGAGGTCGGGCACCTTCTCCCGGAGCCGCCGGACGACCTCCTCCAGGACCTCCGGGGCGATGAGGTGGGATTCGACGATGCGCTCGGTGTGCAGGTCGTAGACGAGGGCTCCGTTGGCGCAGATGGCCAGCCCCCGGTGGCGTACGGCTCCCGCGACCGTGTGCATCCAGCGTGGTGGCCTGCCGGTCACGAAGACCAGGGTCGCGCCCGCGTTCTCCACGAGCGAAAAAGCGGCGACCGTGCGGGGGGAGACGGTGCCGTCCGAGCGCAGGGCGGTGCCGTCGAGGTCGGTGGCGACCAGCCTGGGGCTTCGCATAACACGTCCCAGTCTGCACTGTGATGGGGCGACCTGTCGGCCCCGGGGATCCCGTCCGAGGAATCTTCCTCATGGCGGGAACACGGTCGGGCCGGATAGTGTTAGATGTGATGGCGTTGTATTAGCTGAATCCCGTTGTGAAAACCAGTTTTACTGAACCACCCGGGGCCCGCTGTACGACACATGGGGTTCATGAGGTGTGAATCCCGAAGTTTCAAATCCTGAGGGAGAGCTTTAATGGCTCAGGGAACCGTCAAGTGGTTCAACGCTGAAAAGGGCTTCGGCTTCATCGCACCGGACGGCGGTGCACCGGACGTGTTCGTGCACTTCTCCGAGATCCAGGGCAACGGCTACCGTAGCCTCGAAGACGGCCAGCGGGTCGAGTTCGAGATCACCCAGGGCCAGAAGGGCCCGCAGGCCTCGCAGGTCCGCGCCGTCTGACGCATAGACCTCTTGGTTGAACGGGAAGGCGGGGTTCGCTTCACGCGAACCCCGCCTTTCGTTTTCCCGGCCGTGAGGATCGGACCTTCTTCGTGTTCACGGCTATTTGGAACGTGCCATGTACGGCCCTTTGTCGGGCCGTTCCCGATCGGTCCGGCCGCGCGGCGCGCGAACGGAGGTCCCGTCGGCCGGTCCACGTGCGCGAAGGCCCTTACCGAATGGTGAGTCTTTTCGTCGAGCGGGACCCGCCACCCTTACCGGCGGGTGAGATTGCCGCCTATCGACGGACCAGGCCGGCGAGCCGCCAGGCGATACGGCGGCGGAAGGCGGGACTGAGCGCCAGGGTCCGCAGGGCGAGGTTCCTGAACGGCCGCACGCGCCTGTTCATGTTGGCCAGCCGGGAGAGCAGGCCGGTGAAGGTGAGAACGCGCAGGGCGACGGGACGGCGGGCGGCGACGTAGCGGTCCAGCGCCTCCTGCTCGCCCCTGAGCGCGGCGGTGAGCGCCTCCGCGAGCGCGACGGCGTCCTGGAGGCCGGTGTTCATCCCCTGCCCGCCCGCGGGGCTGTGCACGTGCGCGGCGTCGCCGGCGAGCAGGACCCGTCCGGAGCGGAAGGTGCCGGCCACCCGGTGGTGCACCCGGAAGCGCGACCCCCAGACGACCTCGCCGACCACGGCCCGCTCCCTCTTCGGCCCGCGGGTGTCCAGCAGGCCCTGGACGAAGGCGACGTCGGGGTGCTCGGGCGCCTCGTCGACCGTGGAGACGATCCGGTGGGTGCCGTCGGGCAGGGGCGCGACCACGACCAGCCCGGCGGGTGAGAAGTACAGCACCACCTCGTCGCGGGGGACGCCTCCGGTGAGCCGCACGTCGGCCAGGCTGAACGACTCCCGGAGCTCGCCGCCCTCGAAGGTGATCCCCACCTGCTCGCGGACCGTGCTGCGCATGCCGTCGGCACCGACCAGGTACTTCGCGGCGATCACCGCGCCCCCGGACAGCGTCGCGGTCACCCCGCCGGCGTCCTGGACGAGGCTCTCCAGCCGGTACGGCCTGGCGACGTGCCCGCCCAGCTCGACGAGGCGCTCCAGCAGGATCCGCTCGGTGACGGCCTGGGAGATCATCAGCGTGTACGGGTAGCGGGTCGGAAGTCCGCCGAACTCGACCGGTACGAGCGTCCGGTCGCGGTCCCTGATCGTGAAGCGCGGCGCGTGGATGCCCAGGGCGGTCAGCCGCCCGGAGACGCCGATGCCCTCCAGGACCTCCAGCGTCCTGGCGTGGACGACGGCGGCGCGGGAGGTGTTGTCGCCGGCCGCCTGGTCGTCGACGACGATCACGTCGATCCCCTGGGCGGCGAGGCAGGCGGCGGCGGCCAGGCCGGTCGGGCCCGCGCCGACGACGAGGACGTCCGTGGTGGCGGGGAGCATGCCGTTCTCCTTAGTTATGCCAACGCTTGTTGGTCAACAGGTGTTGGCATAACTGTGCGCTTCCGCGCTGGCGATGTCAACACGTGTTGGCCTACAGTCGACGCGTGCGGAGAACCTCGGAGGACACCAAGGCCGCGATCCTGGCCGCGGCGCGCGAGCGCTTCGCCTCGGACGGCTACCAGCGCGCGACCATCCGGGCCATCGCGGCGGACGCCGGCATCGACCCGTCCATGGTCATGCGCTACTACGGGAACAAGGACGGGCTCTTCGCCGCCGCCGCCGACGTCGACCTCCGGTTCCCCGACCTGGCGGCGCTCCCCCGTCACACCGTGGGCGAGGCGCTCATCACCCACTTCCTGGACCGGTGGGAGGAGGACGAGGGCATGATGATCCTGCTCCGCACCGGCGTCACCGACGAGGCCGTCGCCGAGCGCATGCGCGGCATCTTCGCCGCCCAGCTCGGCTCGCTGACCGCCCGTCTCGTCACCGACCCGGCCCAGGCCCCGCTGCGGGCCGGGCTCGCCGCCACGCAGGTCCTCGGCATGGCCCTGTGCCGCTACGTCCTGCGCCTGCCGCCGGTGGCCGGCATGTCCCGCCAGGAGATCATCGACTGGCTCGGACCCACTCTCCAGCGCTATCTCACGGATTGACCCGAGAAGCATGGATCGCCCCTGAAGAGCACGGACATGAGCCGGGGTCTCCGGTAGGGCACGACCCGGTCACGAAAGCGGCCGTGCCCGAACCAGGCCGTGGCGCGGCGGGTCCACCCGTCCATGGAGCATCCCAGTGGTCCCCTCCTCGCCTGGTTCGGGCATCCGGTGACCGTGGTCGCCACCTTCGTGCTGCCGGTCAACGACCATGTCCTCAAGGCGATGTGGCCCGGCCTCGTCACCGGCAAGCTGAGTGACGTCGCCGGGCTGCTGGTCGCCCCGCCCCTGCTCGCCCTCGCCCTCGTGCTCGTCTGCGCGCCGGTCCTCGCGCTCCTGCGGGCCGGCCCCCTCCTCCCAGCCCTGGTCCGGACGGCCGCCCCCGTGGCGATCGTCGCCACCGGTGCCGGTTTCACCGCGGTCAAGGTCACGCAGGAGGGGGCCGAGCTCGCCTCCCGGGCGTGGACCGCGGTCGCGATCCCCTCGCGGATACTGGCCGACCCGACCGACCTGCTGGCCCTGCCCGCGCTGGGCGCCGCGTGGCTGATCTGGCGCCGGTGCGAGGAGGGCCGCTCGGTACGACGGTTCCGCGCGCTGGCGGTCATCCCTGTCGCCCTCGTCGCGGTGGCCGCCACCGGGCCCGTCCCGCCGCCGGTCGCGGTGCAGGAGGTTTTCGCGACCGACGACGCCATCACCGTGGTCGTGGACGGCGGGACCGAACTCTCCTCCCGGGACGGCGGCCGCGTCTGGTGGGCGGTCTCTCGTCCCGAGAGCCCCGGCACCGGGGATTCCACGGCCTCGCCCTCCCCCTCGCCGCTCCCGGCGTCCCCGGAGCCCACGCCTTTGCCCTATCCGCGTTCCGCGTCCCCGGAGCCCACGCCCTATCCGCGTTCCGCGTCCCCGGAATCCACTCCTAGGCCCACGTCCCCCTCCGGCCCCACCCTGCTGGAACCCACGCCGGATCCGGAATCCACGGTCCCGGCGCTTTCGCCCCGTCCCCGCGCGGTGCCCCGGGCCTGCCTGCCCGGCGACCCCCTGCGCTGCTACCGCGTCGTTCCCCCGCGGCTGACGGTGGACGAGTCAAGGGACGGCGGGGATAGCTGGCACACGGTCTGGTCGATCTCCGAGGGACGCCAGGACGCGCTCCGGCGGAAGGTGGAGGACGACCCCAGGGTGGGCTGGCGGGGTTCCACGGCCATCGCCGTGCAGTCCGCGCCCGGCGGCCACGTGGTGGTGGCGGCCAACGGCCACGACGGCATCGCCCTGCGGGACACGCGGGGGAACTGGCGGCGGCTGGGCCTGTCGGACAGGGGCTTCTCCCCGGAGGCGGCGCCCCCGCTCGAAGCGCTGGGCGCCGACCTGAGGGCGGAACGGCAGACGGGCGTCCTCGCCGGCCTGCTCTGTCTCGCGGTCGGCGTGACCATGGCGCGCCGTCCCGGGCAGACACCTTCCGGCGTCTCCCCGTACGTCCTCGTCACGGTCGCCTACCTGGTGACCTTTCCGACCGGCGGCCTCCCGGATGAGGGGTTCGGCGTCATGGACGGGGTGCTCCTGCTCGCCGGCGTCCTTCTCCTCGTCCCGGCGGTCATCTCCATGATCATGACGGCGATCCGGGCGCGGATGACCGCGCCGGCCTGGTTCGCGCTGGTCGCCGTCGCCTTCGTCACGCCGTTCTCGATCTGGACGCTCTTCTCCGCCTGGGAGGTGGGCGTCATCGACCACTACCGGGTGGCGGGGTTCCTCGGCTGGCTCGTCGCCGGTCTCGGCATGGGGGCGTCCGTCCTGCTGGGCCGGGCGGGCCGGGCGGGGGCGGGACGGACGGCGCAAGAGGCGGAAGGACCAGGGGAAGCGGGGTGAACGCGCGAGGACCCCGCCGTGGGCGGCGGGGTCCTCGTGACGGGCGGGCGGGCAGGTGGACGGGAGTCCGGGTGTGCCTCGGACCGGCTACCCGACGGGTTCGAGGACGTCGAGGCCGACGTAGGGGCGCAGCGCCTTGGGAAGCACGACCGAGCCGTCCGCCTGCTGGTGGTTCTCCAGGATGGCGACGATCCACCGGGTGGTGGCCAGCGTGCCGTTCAGGGTGGCCACGTGCTGGGGCTTGCCGCCCGCGTCGCGGAACCGGACACCGAGCCGCCGGGCCTGGAAGTCGGTGCAGTTGGAGGTCGAGGTGAGTTCGAGGTAGCGGCTCTGGCTGGGCACCCACGCCTCGCAGTCGAACTTCCGCGCGGCCGACGTCCCCAGGTCCCCGGCGGCGGTGTCGATCACGCGGTAGGGCAGCTCGACCTTGGCGAGCATCTCCTTCTCCCAGTCGAGCAGGCGCCGGTGCTCGTCGTAGGCGTCCTCGGGACGGGCGTAGGAGAACATCTCCACCTTGTCGAACTGGTGGACCCGGATGATGCCCCGGGTGTCCTTGCCGTACGACCCGGCCTCGCGGCGGAAACACGAGGACCACCCCGCGTAGCGGTACGGCAGCGCGGAGCCGTCGAGGATCTCGTCGGCGTGGTAGGCAGCCATCGGCACCTCGCTCGTGCCGACCAGGAACAGGTCGTCGCCGGGCAGGTGGTAGACCTCCGAGGCGTGCGCGCCCAGGAAACCGGTGCCCTTCATCGACTCCGGCTTCACCAGCACCGGCGTGATCATCGGGACGAAGCCCGCCTCGATCGCCTGCTGCATGGCCATGTTGAGCAGCCCGAGCTGCAGCCTGGCGCCGACGCCCCTCAGGAAGAAGAACCGCGATCCCGAGACCTTGGCGCCACGCTCCATGTCGATCGCGCCGAGCAGCTCGCCCAGCGCCAGGTGGTCCCTGGGCTCGAAGTCGAAGGAGGGCTTCTCGCCGATCTCCTCCAGTACGACGTAGTCGTCCTCGCCGCCCTCCGGGGCGCCCTCCTCGACCAGGTTCGGCACCGTGTAGAGCAGCCCGTCGAGCTCGGCGCCGAGCTTCTCGGCCTCGGCCTCGGCCGACTTGACCTGCGAGGAGAGATCCTTCGCCCGCTCCAGCAGGGCCGTCTTCTCCTCCCCGGAGGCGCGGGAGACGGACTTGCCGACGGTCTTCTGCTCGGCGCGGAGCGTCTCGAAGCGGCTCAGCGCGCCACGGCGGCGCTCATCGAGGTCGAGCAGCGTCGCGACGACAGAGTCGTCCTCACCGCGGGCACGCTGCGACGCCCGTAGCCGGTCGGGATCCTCACGAAGGGTACGCAGGTCAATCACACGCATAAGGCTACCGATGGACGGCCGCGCTCCGCGCCCGGATCGACCCGGGCGCCGTGCCGGACCCGGCGGGGGCGCCCCGGTTCGAGCCCGGTTCAGACCTGGCCGGTGCGGATCCTGTCCAGCCAGCCCGCGGCCTCGGCGAAGGCGTCGTCCTCGGTGCCGGGCTTGATCTGCGGGGACAGGGCGTCGGCGCGCGGGTAGCTGCCGAGGAACCGGACCCTGGAACAGATCCGGTGCAGGCCGGACACGGCCTCGCCGACGCGAGCGTCGGCGATGTGCCCCTCGAAGTCGAAGTGGAAGAAATAACGGCCGATGCCGTCACCGGTCGGGCGCGACTCGATGCGGGACAGGTTGACGCCGCGGACGGAGAACTCGGTCATCATCTCCAGCAGGGCGCCCGGATGGTCGTCGGCCAGGAAGGCGACCAGGGAGGTGCGGTCAGCGCCGGTCGGCCCGGGCAGCGGCCCGGGACGGGAGACCTGGACGAACCGGGTCACGGTGTCGGTGCGGTCGCCGATCCCGCCGGCGAGCTCGACCAGGCCGTAGTGCTCACCGGCGATCCGCGCGGCGATGGCCGCGTCGTACGGCGATCCCGGGAGCGCGACCTCCTGTGCCGCGGCGGCGGTCGACGGCGCGGCGACCACCACGGCGTCGGGCAGCTCGCGGGCGATGAAGTTGCGGCACTGGGTGATGGCCGCCGGGTGGGTGAAGACCCTCTTGATGTGGGCGATCTCGGTGCCGGGGCGCGCCAGGAGCGAGAACTCGACGGGCAGCAGCAGCTCGGCGGTGATCAGCAGCGACTCGCCCCGGGCGAGCTCGTCCAGGGTCGTGGTGATGGCGCCCTCGAGCGAGTTCTCCAGGGGGACGACGGCCCCGTCGGCCTGGCCGCGCCGGACGGCCTCCAGGGCCGCGGGGACGTTCGCGCTCGGCAGGCGCTCGGCCCCGGGCACCAGGATGCGCAGGGCCTCCTCGGTGAAGGTCCCCTCCGGTCCCAGGTAAGCGAGTTTCGGCATGTCCCCAGGTTAGCCGGGACCCGCCGGAAAATGCGCGCAGGATCACACACTCGGGTCATTCCCCCGCCGTCCGCCCCGTTCCGCCATGTGGTCGCCCCGTCTCACGGGATGGTCCCTGCCGGAGGTGGGCCGCCTCCCGTCCCGGCAGCCACACCCCGAGCAACCAGACCAGGACCAGCGCGCCCAGCCCGAACCCGTTCTGCACGATCTTGCCCAGCACCGGGCTGAGCACCGGGATCTCCGCCGCCTTGATCGTCACTCCCCACCACGGGATCGGCAGCACGTAGTAGAGCCAGACCCCTACGGCCACCCTGACCCTCACCGGGTCGCGTCCGTCGCCGGCCAGCGCGCCGATCACCACGACCACCCAGGCGAGGTGGTGGATCCACGCGACCGGCGAGAGCAGCACGGCCATCAGCCCGACCAGGGCGACCCCGGCCACCGGACGGCCGTCGAGCAGCGCCCTGCGGGCGTACCGGAAGCCGTACCAGGCGACCACGGCCACCAGGGCGATCCAGAGCAGGGTCGTCGGCGTGTCGGGCAGGTAGAGCCGGATCAGCATGCCGCGCATCGACTGGTTGGTGGTCGCGGCGTTGGCGCCGAGCCGCTCGGGGTCGAGCAGCGCGCGGAACCAGAAGTCGGCGGCGTCCGCCGGGATCACCAGGAACGGCAGCAGGGTGAGGAGCGCGGCGGTGAGGGCGGCCGTCAGGAAGGCCTCGCGCCGCTCGCGCCTCGCGCCCGGCCCCAGGGCGGTGATGAGCAGGTACACCAGGAAGACGCCCGGGGTCAGCTTGACCGCGGTGGCCAGGCCGATCAGCAGGCCCCGGGGCCACATCGGCCGCCGCGCCGCGCAGTCGGCCAGGCAGAGCGCGACGAGCAGGATGTCCACCTGGCCGAAGCGCACCTGGTCCCTGATCGGCATCAGGTAGGTACAGGCGATCATCAGTGCGGCGAACAGCAGCGGAACCCACAGACGGCTCAGCACGTGCCGAGCGCCCCGCCCGCCCCGCCCGTCCGCCCCGGCGGGACGGTCGCGGGCATCGGGCTCCTCCCCTCGGCCCGGCCCGCCGGCGGGGGCGATCCGGTCGAACACGGCGCGGAAGGAGAGCCACACGGTGACCGCGAGGGTCAGGAAGATCAACGCGGTCCACGCCCACTGCGCCGCCGGCCACGAGATCGCCGCCAGGGGGGTGGCCAGCAGCGCGGCCACCGGCGGGTAGGTGAACGGCAGCAGTTGCGGCGCGGGCGTCACGAAGTCGTAGACGGGCCGGCCCCGCAGCACGGCCTCCCCGCCGGTACGGTACACATCCAGGTCGACCAGGCGCTGGTCGTCCACGTTGCCCAGCCAGTGGAGCACCAGCGGGGCCACCGCCACCACGAAGAGCGACAGCGCGGGCAGCAGCGCCGGCAGGCAGTGCGGCCACCGCGTCCACGGACTCCGTCCGGTCGCGGTGGGCTCGTCGGTCCTCACGACCAGGCAGGTTACCGTGGGGCCGGGAAAACGGCCGCCCGGCGGGTACGGACAGGGGGAACC
This sequence comes from Streptosporangium sp. NPDC023615, assembly GCF_040640155.1. Lineage (NCBI taxonomy): Bacteria > Bacillati > Actinomycetota > Actinomycetes > Streptosporangiales > Streptosporangiaceae > Streptosporangium > Streptosporangium sp. NPDC023615. Next base: position 21,902 of record NZ_JBFABE010000070.1, on the reverse strand, counting down.
GATGGTCTCGACGCAGCACGGTCACGGGTCCGCGCGCCCCGCCGCGGGGACCGGCGCCGCTCCGCCCACGCCGCCGCCCGCCCAGCCGCTCACCCCACGGCCCGCCTCGCGCCTCGTCCCCCCGCCCGCCCCGCGCTTCGCCCGGTCGGCCACCCCGCCGCCCGTCCCACGGTTCGCGCCGCCGTTCGCCTCCCGCTTCGTCCCGCTGCTCGTCCTCGTCTGCGCGCTCCTGGCCGTCCCGGCGTTCCTCGGCGCCGGCGCCGCAGAGGCCTCCTCGGCCGCCAGGGTCCTCCCCGGGCGGGTCGTGATCATCGGGGTGCCGGGGCTGCTCTGGAGCGACCTGGACCCGGCCCGGACCCCGAACCTGTGGCGGCTCGCCGGCGAGGGCGCCTCCGCGTCCATGTCCACCCGGACGGTCCCGCCTCCGGAGCGTGCGGTCACCTGCCCGGTGGCGGGCTGGCTGACCGTCTCGGCGGGCCAGCGGGCCGGAGCGCCCGGTGCCGGCTGCGCCGTCCCGCCCGCACCGCGGGTGACGCCCGGCGGCGGGGCGAGCGTGCCGGACTGGGCCGGCCTGTCCGCCTTCAACGCCACCACCGCCTTCCGCGCGGTCCCCGGGCGGCTGGGGCGGCTCGCGGCGGACGCCGGTCTGAAGGTGGCCGCGGCCGGGCCGGGAGCCGCCCTCGGCGCCGCCGACGAGTCGGGAAGGGTCGCCGGGTACGCGGCCGACGTGGCGGGACTCGGCGACCTCTCCCCGTACGGGCTGATCGTGGTGGAGGCCGGTGACCTCACCCGGGCCTGGACCGGCGCACCGGGCGCGTCCGGCGGGTCGGGCGGATCGGGCGGATCGGGTGGGTCCGGCGGGGCCGTCGTGCCTCCCGCATCGGCCTCCGCCGTTCCCCCCGAGATGACCGAACGGGTCAGGTCGGAGGCGGTCGCCGGGGCCGACCGCGTGGTGGGCGAGGTCCTCGGCCGCCTGCCCCGGCCGGGCACCGACGGTGCCGGGCCGTCGGGCACCACGGTCCTGGTCGCCGGTCTGGCCGACACCTCGCCCGCGCCGCACCTGCACGTGGCCATCGCCCACGGCCCGTCCCTCGGCGGCGCGCCCTACCCGCGCGGGTACCTCACCGCGGCCTCCACCCGTCAGGACGGCCTGGTCACCAACACCGACCTGACCGCCACCGCGCTCGGCCTGCTGGGCCTGCCGGCCCCCAAGGAGGTCGTGGGCCGCGCCTGGCAGGGCATCGGGCCGGGAGGGGAGCCGGTCGCGGCGACGGCCGGGAAGCTGGCCGACGACGACCTGGCGAGCCAGGTGCTCGTCACGGTCCGGGCGCCCTTCTTCGCGGTGCTCGTGGCGGCGCAGATCCTGTTCTACCTGCTGGCCGCCCTCGCGATCCGGCGCGGCCGGGGCGGGGTGCGGGCCCTGCGGGCCGTCCAGGTCGTGGCCGTGGTCAGCGGGGCCGTCCCGGTCTCCACCTTCCTGGCGCAGCTCGTCCCGTGGTGGACCCTGCCCGCCCCGATGGTCTCGCTGATCGTGACGATCCTCGGGTTCGCCTGCGCGATCACCGCGGTGGCGTTCGCCCGGCCCTGGCGGGCGCATCCGCTGGGCCCTCTCACCGTGGTCGCCGGCGTCACCTCGGTGACGCTGCTGGCCGACGTGATGACCGGCTCGGCGCTCCAGGTGAACGCGGTCACCGGCTACGAGCCGGTCACCGGCGGGCGCTTCTACGGCTTCGGCAACATCGCGTTCGCGGTCTACTCGGCCGGGACGATCCTGGCGCTGGCCGGGATCGCCCAGTGGCTGCTCCCGCGCGGCCGGCGCGCCCTCGCGCTCGCGGTCTGCGCGGCGTACGGGGGGCTCGCGGTGTTCGCCGACGGCTGGCCGGCCTGGGGTGCCGACTTCGGCGGGGTCCCGGCGTTCCTGGTGGGGGTCGTGGTCTTCCTGATCCTGCTGTCCGGCGGCCGGCTCTCACCGGTCCGGCTGGGCCTGACCGGCCTGGCGGGCGTCCTGCTGGTCGGCGCCATCGCGGTGGCCGACTGGAGCAGGCCCCCGGCGAGCCGTACCCACCTGGGCGCCTTCGTCCAGCAGGTGCTGGACGGGCAGGCGTGGACCGTGGTCGGCCGCAAGTTCTCGGCGATGGTCGGGGTCACGGTCGGCAACTGGTCGCTGACGCTGCTCACGCTGGTCGCGCTGGCGTTCCTGTTCCTGGTGCTGGACCGCCCGTCACGGTGGGGGGCCTCGGCGCTGGGACAGGCCTACGGGCGGGCGCCCGCGCTGCGCGCCGGGCTGATCGGCGCGCTGGCCTGCGCGCTGATCGGGTTCCTGATGAACGACTCGGGCATCGCGATCCCGGCGATGGCGCTCACGGTGGCGGTGCCGCTGACGCTGTCGGCCTGCGTGCGCGCCGTGCGCTCCTCACCGCCCGGTACGCCAGAGCGGCCGTCACGGCCAGCAGCGTCCACGGCACCACCCGCTCCCTGACCAGGGTCTTCATCCACGCCAGGTCCTCGGGGCGCAACGCCTCCCTGGCCGGGAGGTAGCCCAGCGAGAGGACCGTGATCCTGGCCACCATGAAGCCCTCCAGCGCGGGCCAGGAGACCATCGCCAGCAGCGCGAAGGCCAGCCCGTCGTACCAGGGCAGCGCGTAGGGGGCGGCGAAGAGCCAGGCGACCACCACCGCCGCGGCGACCGCGGGCGCGCCGTCGGAGGGCATGGTCCGCAGCAGCAGCCAGGCCAGGAAGACCATCAGGGCCAGGGAACCGGCCTGGATCCAGGCCGAGTACGCGCCGGGCCCGAACACGTCCTGAAGGCCGACCTTGACCAGGTGCCAGGGCGTGGCCAGGGAGACCTTCCTGCTCGCGGCGCTCACCTGGTCGAGCACGTGCGGCCCGGCGACGGCGTAGACGGCCAGCACGGTCGCCGTCGCGGTCCCGGCCACCACGGCGAGCCTGCCGGGTGAGCGGCGCAGCTCCCACGCCGGGCCGAGCGCGACCAGCCCGGCGTTGAGCTTGATCCCGATGCCGACCCCGAGCAGCAGCCCGGAGGCGGCGCCGCGCACCGCGAGCGCGGCGACCATGCAGGCGATGGCGAGGGTGTCGACGTGCATCCCGGCGGCGAGGTGGTATATCAGCAGCGGGTTGGCCGCCCAGAGCAGCGCCGCGCGCCGCCGCAGGCGCTCGTCCCCGGCGGCGAAGCGGTGCAGCAGCAGCGCCGTGCCGATGAACGCCGTCGCGTTGACCGCGGCCATCACGAAGACGGTCAGCCTGACCGAGTCGCCGCCCACCAGGCTCGCCAGCGCCTGCACGGCGGTGGCCACCGGGCCGTAGACGCTGGTCACCCCGGTCCACTCCTCGACCGCGTCGGTGACCGGGTCGCCGGGCAGGGCCGCGGGGGTGATCGCGTAGGGGTCGTGGCCGAGCGTGACCAGGCGGCCGTAGGCGGCGTAGTTGAGGTGGTCGGCCGACCCCGAGGGCGGCAGGAAGGCGATCAGGCCCGCCACGGCGCAGCCGGCCACGAGCAGCAGGCGCGCGGGCGGGCTCCACGCCGACCGGAGGGCTCCGGCGAGGCCGAGCCCGCCCAGGACGATCGCGGCGAGGCCCAGGCCGATGACCAGGTGGGGACCGGGGCGGGCGTCCAGCGCGTACGGGGGGTGCCAGGAGGGGCCGGGCAGCCCCGGCACCATCGCGGACGGGCCCAGCAGCCCGATGAGGACCGTGATCGCCGCCGAGAGCGCCAGGGCCGCGAAGGCGGCGACGTCCGGCCCGCGCGGCGCGTCACCGGCGGGACTCCGCCTCTCGTCGACGGCCGACGCGTCCCGGGTCACCGGCAAATTCCACCACATCTCCGGTGGTGTCCGGGGCGCCGCCCTCCGGAGGCGACGGCGGAGGGGTCAGCGGCGGAGGGGTCAGCGGCGGGCCAGCAGCGCGCGGGCGACGTCGCGGAACTGCCTGGCCCGGTGGACCTGTGCCCTCCAGTCCGTACCGGTGGCCCGGTGGGCCATCTCCACCTCGACCTCGCGCACGCGGAACCCCTTGCGCAGCAGGTCGATCGTGAGCCCCGTCTCCACGCCGAAGCCCCTGGCCAGCGGCCGGGCCGCCTCGAAGGCCGCCCTGGTCAGGCAGCGCTGGCCGTTGAGCGGCTGGGACGGCGTCCAGCCGGTGGCGCGCTCGACGCCCTGGCGGGCCAGCCTCACCACGAATCCGTGCCCGCCGAGCCTCACCCGGGTGACGAAGACGGCGATCGTCATGTCGGCCTCGCCCGAGGCGACCGGTTCGATCAGCGGCGCGGCCGTACGGGCGGTCTCTCCCAGGTCGGCGTCGAGGAAGAGCAGGTGCCGGGGGTCGGGGCCGTCGAGCAGGTGGACGGCCTCGGCGCCGCTCTCCATGGCGGCGGCCTTGCCCCGGTTGCGGTCGTGCCGTACGACACGGGCTCCGGCGGCCTTGGCGATCCTCCCCGTCCGGTCGGCCGAGCCGTCGTCCACGACCACGACGAGATCGACGCCGGGCAGTGCCAGGGCCGCGGCCACGGTGGCCCCGATCCGGTCGGCCTCGTCCTTGGCGGGGATGATCGCCGCCGTGCCGGTCATCGAGCACCTCCAGCGTTCGTGATCCCGGACCTCGGTCCTGACCTCGGTCCTGACCTCGGTCCTGACCTCGGCCTCGGCCTCGGGGAGGGGTGTCTCATCCTTGGCGTCTCATCCTTGGCGTCTCATTCTTGAGGACTCACCCCTGGGGCCCCGGAACTCGACAGCTTCTCCGGCATGGTCTCGTGCACGACGAAGACCGAGTCGAGTCCGGTGACCTGAAGGATCTTACGCACGGCCGGCCGAGGAGCCGCCACCTCCAGTGTGCCGCCGCGCTCACGCAGCCGCTTGAGCGCCGAGAGGAGCACGTTCATGCCGGTGGAGTCGCAGAACTCCACGGAGGACATGTCGAGGACCACGAGCATGGTCTGGTTCTGCCCAAGCAGCCGGGTGAACTCGGCCTGCAGGCGAGGCGCGGTATATAGGTCGATTTCGCCAATGATGGTCACGACGGTGTGCCCGGCATGAGATCGACTTGAGACTTTTAGCTCCACAGCGGGCACACTAGCGGCGCGAGAGCCGCAGGTCACGCTCTCTTGAACAACCCGAGTCGTCCGCCCTTTGTCCCCCGTTTCCGCCACACGGAAACCCTGAGTGCGCGAAGCTTGACACTGTGCGACACCGGCTTGGCCGGAAACAGGGAGGGGACCCGACACCTCCCGATCGCCGCTGCGCTACCGCAGCGGTGGCCGTTGAGTCACGAGAAACGGGCTCGAACCACCCATGAACACCGACCTACCCGAGGATCTCCAGCGGCAGCGGCTCCAGGAGCACCTGGAGTCCATGATCACACGCACCGGCAAGGCCACCTCGTGGCGCGATGCGGCGAGTTCACTGCGGAGCCTGGTGAACCACGAGGGACACGTCCCGATCAGGACACGTCTGTCGATCGAGGACCTCGACTTCCTCGAAGGGGCGCGCGAGGAGCTCCTCGACTTCGCCACGCTCGGCGTCCGACTGCTCGACCTGCACCAGCCGCGCGACGCGGGCGGCATCACCAGCGACGCCGCCCACCCGATCCTGCGGTGCCGCAGCTGCATGTGGCGGTGGCCGTGCCCGACGTTCCGCGCGATGGTGGAGTCCCTGGGCACCACCCGGAGGCTGACCTCCTTCCAGTACGTCGAGCCGGACACCGACGGCGAGTGCGCGCAGATGACCCTCATGGTCTCCGTACGGCCGGACGGCGAGGTCGCTCCCGCGCCGGCCTCCAACGGTTCCGGCACCGCCGGCGATCAGGGCCCCGGTCCCGGCTTCGGGCCGGGGCCGGGTTCCCCGAACGGGTCCGGGTCCGGGACGGGCCCCGGGAACCCCGGTGACTCCGGGACGGGCCCCGGGAGCGGCGGGGAGTCAGTCTGAGAGCGGCAGGCCGATCTCGAAGCGGCAGCCCGGGCCGGAGTTGACGACGCCGATCGTCCCCTCGTGGGCCTCGACGATGCCGCGCGCGATCGCCAGGCCGAGTCCCGCCCCGGCGCCGTCGGCGCCGGGGGTGCGGGCCGTCTCGCCGCGGAAGGCGACGTCGAAGACGCGGGGCAGGTCGTCCACGGGGATGCCGCCGCAGCCGTCGGCGACGGACAGCAGGGCGGTCCCGTCCCCGATCGAGGCCCGGACCACGACGGTGCCGTCGCCGGGCGTGTGCCTGATCGCGTTGACCACCAGGTTGCGCAGCGCCCGGGAGAGTTCGGCCGCGTCGGCCTGGACCGGGATCACCGGCGGGTCGACCTCGCCGGTCAGCCGTACCCCCTTGGCCCGGGCCGGTTCCTCCGCCCCGGCCAGGGCGTCGGCGACCAGGTCGCCGAGGCCGATCCGGGCGCGCGAGAGGCGCAGCGCCCCGGCGTGGATCCGGGACAGCTCGAACAGGTCGTCCACCATGCCCGACAGCCGGTCCACCTCCAGGCGGATCTGCCGGTGGTAGCGGAGGACGGTCCCGGAGTCGGAGACCACGCCGTCCTCCAGGGCCTCGGCCATGGCGCGCATGCCCGCCAGGGGGGTGCGCAGGTCGTGGCTGACCCAGGCGACGAGTTCACGGCGGGCACTCTCCAGGGCCCGCTCGCGCTCACCGGCCAGGCGCAGCCGCAGGTAGGCCTGGTCCAGGCTCTCGGCGATCGTGCCGAGCTCGGCGGGCAGGCCGCGGGGCGGCGTGAACTCCCCCGAGGCCGGTACCGCCTGCACCGCGCCGACGAGCCTTCGGCTGGCCGCCACGACCCGCCGGGCCAGCACGGACGCGACGCCCAGCCCGACCAGGCCGCCCACCGCGACCACGCTGAGCACGATGTCCCTCGGCGTACCCTCGATGATCATTTTCAGGGTGATGGCGACCACGCCGCCCAGGGTCGCCACGACGGTCACCACCGCGACCACCGCGAGCATCACGCCGATCGACCGTTCGCGCAGCAGCCACATCGCGCCCAGCCCCGCCACCGCGACCAGCAGGCCGAGCCCGGCGGTGACCGCGACGATCAGCACCATCTCGTTGATCATGACTCCGCCAGCGGCTCGTAGCGGTAGCCGACGCCCCAGACGGTGACGATCCGCCGCGGGACCGTCGGATCGGGTTCGATCTTCTCGCGGAGGCGTCGGACGTGGACGGTCACCGTGGAGGAGTCGCCGAAGGACCAGCCCCAGACCTGGTCGAGCAGGGCCGAGCGGCTGAAGGCCTGGCGGGGGTTGCGCATCAGGTGGGCCAGCAGGTCGAACTCGCGGGCGGTCAGCATGATCTCCTCCCCCCGGAACCTCACCTCGTGGGCGCCGACGTCGACGGTCAGGTCCCCGTCCCTGAGCACCCCGGTGCCGGTCGGCAGCGAGGCGCCGCGGGCCCGGCGCAGCACGGACTGCACGCGCAGGGCCAGCTCCCGGGGGCTGAAGGGTTTGGTGACGTAGTCGTCGGCGCCGGTCTCCAGGCCGACGACCCGGTCCATCTCCTCGCCCAGCGCGGTCAGCATGATCACTGGGACCGGCCACCGCTCCCTGAGCTTCCTGCACACCTGCAGGCCGTCCATCTTCGGAAGCATCAGGTCGAGCACCATCAGGTCGGGCGGATCCGCCAGCGCGCGCCTGAGCGCCTCGGCGCCGTCACCGACACACTCGACCGTGTGACCGTCACGTTCCAGGTACCGGGCCACGACCTCGGCCACCATCGGATCGTCGTCGACCACCAGAATCCGCGCGCTCATGGGTCACCACGGTAGGCCCGCCGGGGACCGGCCTCCCCGGCCCGCCGCCGGTCCACGCGCACCCGATCGTTACGATCACGTCCCCCGCGGTCCGGCCGGCCGACGTACGGTGGAGCACATGAGTCGTATCGTGATGGCGGTTCTGGGCGTCCTGCTCGGGCTCTACGTGGTGTTCGGGCTGGTGCTGCCCGCCCTGGTCGGGCTGCTGAAGTTCGCGCTCGTCCTGGCGGTGCTGGCCTTCGTGGTCGTCGCCGTGGTCACGGTGGTGGCCAGGGTCAAGGGGTGAACCTGCTGCTCGCCCTCCAGACGCTGGCCGTCTGGATGTTCGACGGAGGCGGCGTGCCGGCCGCGGCCGCCGTGGTCGGGCTGGGCGTGCTCCTGCTCGCCTGGGCGCTGCGACCCGCGCCCGTCTTCTCCGACGCGGGGCCGCGCTCGTCGCTGTCCCGGCGCGATCGGGCCAGGCGGACGATGTTCGTCCGGCAGCGCGACCCCGACGCGGCCGGCAGGTCCCGGCCCCGAGCACCCTCCGCGGGCCCGGCGCCCGCGTAACCCCCTTCCTCCCGCACGGGTGTGATCCCGTGCGGGCACCGCGTCGTGAGCGCGCCCCCGGCGCGGCACGCACGCGTACCGGAAAGATCCCCGTGGTTCGCGGGCGCCTTCTGTGCCGTCTCCATCCCGCTCAGAAGGGCCCCGTCATGTTCGACCCCGTTCTCGGCCTCACCGCCGGTCTGATCGCCGCACTCGCCGAGCCGCTGGGCTCCACCGCGGCGGCGATCGTCGTGTTCACCGTCCTCGTCCGCCTTCTGCTGCTGCCGCTGAGCGTCATGCAGGCGAGGGGGGAACGGGCCCGGACCCGCCTCGCGCCGCAGGTGGAGCGGCTCAGGAAACGCCATGGGCGCGACCCCGAGCGGCTCCGGAAGGAGCTGGCCGCCCTGTACGCCAAGGAGGGGACCTCGCCGCTGGCGGGCTGCCTGCCGTCCCTGGCGCAGGCGCCCTTCCTGATGGTCGCCTACCAGGTCTTCGCCTCCTCGGCGATCGCCGGGCACGCCAACGCGCTGCTGACCCACGGTCTCCTCGGGGTGCCGCTCGGACAGCAGTTCGCCGGTACGGTGGCCGGATTCGGCCTGCTCGGCGGCCCGACCCTGGTCTTCGCCGGGCTCTTCCTGCTGCTCCTGGCGGTGGCGTGGGTCACCTCGCGGCGGATACGGCGCACGATGAGCCCGGACGTCCGGCCCGCGGCGCTGCGCCGGGTGATGCCGCTGCTGCCGTACGGGACCGTCCTGGTCGCGGCGGTGCTTCCGCTCGCGGCCGGCGTCTACCTGCTGGTCAGCACGGCCTGGACCGCCGGGGAGCGGGCGGTGCTGTACCGTCCCGTGCCCGCCGCGGGCTGAGCGGCCACCGCGGGCCGAGTGACCGGCGGGGCTGAGCCGCCGGCGCGGCGGGGACGCCGCGGTCCGTCCGGAGGGCCGGGTGGGGGTTCCGTCCCGTCCCATGACAGGTGGGACGGGACGGAGACCGCGCGGGCGGATCGGGTGAGGGGGTCAGCCGCACTCCCTGAGCGCGGGCTCGGGGGTGGGGACCCGTCCGTTACCGGCCGTGTCGACCACCGTGACCACCGCCCACACCGTGGTCACGTCCCCCTCGTGCCTGACCCCCCATGTGGAGGCCAGATACTCGACGATTCCGAGGCCCCGTCCCCCCAGGGAGGAGAGCGTCGGGCGTCCGGCCCTCGGTTCGGTGGCCGCGCCGCCGTCACTCACCGCGACCTCGACGTGTTCCTCGTTCCATTCCCAAGACACCCTGATCTGCCCCGACGGCAACGGGTGCGCGTGACGCAGCGCATTGCTCAGCAGTTCGCTGACGACGAGTACCGCGTCCTCCACAGCGGCCTCGTACACACCCCGTTCCTGCAGGTCAGAGCAGAGGCGTTGGCGTGCGACAGCGACGCTGGACGGTGCATACGGCAACAACACGACGCTCGACGCACTCACCTCCCCGTATCCCTGATCCCCCCTGAGGAACTCACCCCAGTACGACCGAAATGCCCCGTTACGCAGCCATGGAAACCGAGTGTCAACTACAGCTTGTGCACATTCGACAATAGATCAGCACATCCGTTACGGTCTCGTTACCGCTTCGGCGTGTCGATCAGGTATGGGCGCCGGGCGTGTCGGCGATGCGCAGTGCGAGCCTCATCCGGGTTCCTCCGGAGGGCCGCGAATGGGCGGAGACCTCCCCTCCCTGGGCCCGCGCCAGGCTTCGCACGATGTACAGCCCGAGGCCCACCCCGCCGAACCTGCGGCGGTCGCCGCTGTCGGCCTGGACGAAACGCTCGAAGACCCGTTCCCGGCTGGCGTGCGCGATGCCCACGCCCTCGTCGTCCACCACCAGCACCACGCATCCGCCCTCCCTCCAGGCCTGGACCCTGATCAGGCCGCCGTCCGGGGAGTACTTGAAGGCGTTCTCAAGGAGCTGGCCCAGCAGGATGTCGGTGGCCAGCGGGTCCCCGGAGACCGCGGGCAGGTCGTCGGGGACGTCGACCTCCACCCGGTGCAGGTCGGAAAGGCCCGGCAGCCCCAGCGTGGCCGCCCGCACCGACGCGGCCAGGTCGAAGCTCTCGATCCGCAGGGTGAGCTCGCCCGCGCCGGCCCGCGCGCCCAGCAGCAGGTGGTCCATGAGCTGACCGAGGGAACGGGCCCGCTCGGCGATGGTGTGCACCGCGGAGCGTCGCTCGCCGTCGGTCATGTCGTCCCAGCGCGCGTCGAGCGTGCCGGCGAAACCCCGGACCACGGTGATCGGGGTACGCAGTTCGTGGCTGGTGGTGGCCAGGAAGAGGTCCTTGGCCTCCTCCAGTTCCTTCGCGCGGGTGACGTCGCGGAAGTCGAGCACGATCTCGCCCGTCTCCACGATCTCCGCGCAGAGCACGTCCAGCCAGGTGCCCGAGGGGAGCTGGAGGGTGAGCTTCTCCCCCGGCGCGGGCAGCCGGAACGGTGGCGGGCCGCCGATGACCTCGGCGGCGTGGAAGCCGGTCAGCTCGCTCGCGGCCGGGTTCCACCGGACGACCCGTCCCAGGTCGTCGAGGACCGCGATGCCGTCGGCGCTGGCGTCGAAGACCGCCCGTTCGTGGGCGCGCTGCCGCAGGGCCTCCTGGTAGGCCATGGCGTTGCCCACGGCGATGCCCGCGTGACCGGCCAGCAGCTCCAGCAGCTCCAGCTCCAGGTGGCCGGCCTTGCGCTTGGCGAACAGCGCGTACAGCGCGCCGTACGGCCGCCCGCCCATGGAGGCGAGCCCGAGCGCGATGGTGTGCAGGCCGGGCAGGTGCGACCAGATCAGCTCGTCCAGCCGGCCCTGGTCACCGGTCTCCAGCATGACGGTCCTGCCCTCGCGCAGCAGCCTGCCGACCAGGCTGGTGCGCAGGTCGGCGGTGGAGTCGCGCAGCGAGTCGGGCAGGTTGTGCCGGGCCACCAGGCGGAGCCGGTCGCCCTCGATGAGCACGAACCCGCCGGCGTCGGCCCCGGTCAGCTCCGCGAGGCTGGCCGCGATCCGGTCGAGCACCGCGGGCAGCTCCAGCTCGGCGTTGATGTCGGCGACCACGTCGGTGAGCCTGCGCACCAGCCGGCCGCGGCGCGCGTTGCGGTCGTCGGCGCTCTCGTCGTCCTGGGCCAGGTGGTAGACGCTGACGTACCCGACGAGGGTGCCGTCCGGCGCGTGGAGCGCGCCGGTGTCGACCCGCACGTCGATCAGGCTGCCGTCGCGGCGGAACCGCTTGGTCCGCAGCGACACCTGTCCGCCGGTCCGCACCTTCTCCAGGACCGCGTTGTGCTCGGCGGTCAGCTCCTCGGGCACCACCGGCGCCCTGCGGCCGATCATCTCCGCGGACGGCCAGCCGAACAGCCGCTCGGCCGCGGGGTTCCACGCCAGGACCGTCTGCTCGCGGTCGATGGCGACGATCGCGTTGGGCGCGGCGGCCACGACCTCGCGGCCGATGCCCCCTTCGATACCGGCCCTGTAGTCCACCACACACCCATAGTGCCGTCCCGGCCGGTCTGATCTTGGCACTTTCGGCCCGCACGTGTTGCCGGTGGCCGGGCGATCCGTCCGATACTCTGCGGTCACCACACACCTGAACACGAAAGGGTGGGGCCATGTCATCCGGCGACATCGATGCATTGCTACGGGTGACCTCGCCCGACTACGTCGGGACGAGTCACCCCGACATCGCGTTCGGCACGCTCGACGGCCCGCTGGGGCGGCTGACCCTGGCCGTGACGGCCCGGGGTGTGGTGGCCTGCAGCTACGAGGACGAGAACGTGATCTTCGAGCGGATCAGCCGGGAGGTCGGCACCTTCATCGGACCGGACGCCCGCCGCCTCGACCCGGTCCGCCGGGAGCTGGACGCCTACTTCTCCGCCCGGCTCCGCGCCTTCACCACACCGGTCGACCTGCGCCTGGCCACCCAGTTCTCCAGGACCGTGCTGCAGATGATGCTCGCGGTGCCGTACGGGACGGTGACCACCTACCGCGAGATCGCCGAGCGGATCGGCAGGCCCCGGGCGCTGCGCGCGGTGGGCAACGCGCTGGGCAGCAACCCGGTCTGCGTCATCGTGCCGTGCCACCGGGTGGTCGAGAGCGAGGGAGTGCTCGGGGGGTACGCCGGTGGCCCGGCCGCCAAGGAACGGCTGCTGCACATCGAGTCCACCGGCGCCTCCCGCGGGTCCGGCCTCCCGTAGGTCCTCGCCCGACCCGTCTCAGCCCCCGTCCGACCCGTCTCAGCCCTCGCCCGACCCGCCGAAGCGACGCCGGAGCGCGCCGAGGGCCAGGGTGACCAGGGCGGCGACCAGGAACGCGCCGACGGCCGCGCTCATCCACGGCTGCCGGGTGAACCCGACCAGGTCGCGGGCACCGTTCCAGAACGAGGTCCACCATGCCAGCTCGGGGGCGGTCGGCAGGGCGGTGAGCATCCACCAGGCCACGAAGCCGAGCACCCAGGGGACGATCATGAGGCCGCGCGAGGGCGCGGTGGCGGAGGTGTCCCAGTTCGCGGCGCCGCCGAGAAGGAAGTAGTCGACCACGAGCACCGCGAACATCGGGACGAAGACCGCCCCGATGATGCCGAGGAAACCGGTGTACTTGTCCGCCTCGACGAAGATCGCGAGCAGCGTGACCAGCGCGCCGATCACGACCGAGATGACCCTGCGGTCCAGCCGGGGCAGCAGGTTCTGCAACGAGGTCGCGGTGGAGTAGACGTTCACGAACGACTGGTCGGTCTCGCGCAGCACCAGGACGCCGAGGAACAGCGGGCCGAGCGCCACGGCCACGAAGGGCTCCCAGATCCTGGCCGGGTCGTTGCCCACCAGCGCGAGCGCCGCGATGCCCAGCACCAGGCAGGCCACCTGGGCGATCGTGTAGCCGCCGACGACGCCGGTGAAGGAGGCCCTGCCCGAACGGGAGAACCGGGCGAAATCCGCCGCGACCGGCACCCAGGAGATCGACAGCGCGATCACGTAGTCGACCGAGGGGGCGAACGCCTCCCACGAGTCGCCGCCGATCGCCGGGCCGCGCTGGAACAGGGCGACCAGGAACCAGACCATCGAGATCACCACGGCGACGGTGACGTACCTGCGCAGCAGGCGGACCGCTCCCAGCGGCCGGATGGTCAGCGCGGTGGTGATCACGCCGGCGACGACCACCCAGACCGGGTAGGGCACCTCGAACCCGAAGGATCCGGCGATGGCCTGAGCGCCCTGGGCGATGACCCAGAGCTCGAAGGCACCCCAGCCGACCATCTGGACGATGTTCAGCACGGTCGGCAGGTAGGACAGCCTGGCCCCGAACAGCCCGCGCAGCAGCACCATCGCCGGAGCGCCGGTCCGCTGCCCGGGGATGGCGGCCAGGCCTACCATCGCGGTGCCGACGAGGCTGCCGACCACCGCGGCCAGGATCGCGGCCGCGAGGCTCAGCGGCCGGTCGCCGAGGGGGTTGATCAGCGCCACCGCGCCGGAGAAGCCGAGCAGGCTGACACCCAGGTTGGCCCAGAGCGCGCCCTGGTCGAGGACGCCGAGCGCCCGGGGAGGAGCCTCGTCGAGGGTGAGGGGGGCCTCGGCCGCCCCCGGATTCGCGGAACTCGCGGAGTCAACGGCGGCAGACGCCATCACATGCTCCCTACGCCGGCATTACCCGGACAGGTTCATGCGGTCGGCAGCAGCTGTAGCTGCCCTCTCAGCCTGGTTGCCCCAAGCTCCCGCGTCGGGTGGTACGCGAAGCCGGGATCACCCCAGCTCGCGCCCATCATGATGCACCATCCGCCCGGATTCAGCCAGCGCCGGGGTCAAGACGAGGGCGGGCCCGCCCGGCTCGCGCGGCGCGGCCCGCGGCTCAGGCGACGAACGGGTCCCGGCCGCCGTCGGCCACCATCGGGCGTCCGGCGAGGTCCCAGGACTGCATGCCCCCGCCGACGTTGATCGCGTTCCAGCCCCCGTGGTTGAGCCAGGCGGCGGCGCTCGCCGAACGGCCCCCGACCCGGCAGACCACGTACACGGGGGCGTCCTTGGGCACCTCGCCGACCCGGGACTGCAGCTCACCCATCGGGATGTGAACGGCTCCCGGCGCGTGCCCGGCACGCCACTCGTCGTTCTCGCGCACGTCGAGCAGGAACGCGTCATCCGGCACGGCCCGCACCTCTACCTCAGGAACACTCATGCCCCCATTGTTTCAACTCCTCAGGTGAACGGGGTGCAAAGCCACTCGGACGCCCTCATCCGGACCCTCGATCTCCCCCGATGACGGGACGGACCGGTACGACCTATCACCGGACGGCCGGTCCATGCGATGTCGGGAAGGGCGGACATGAGCGACCGTTCGGCGACACAGTTCACGCCGACCGGAAACGACCGGCCGTCCGGCGGCACGGGCCGGTACGGGCGAGTACGGGCGGGTACGGCCGATCACCCCGTGACGCAGGCCGGGGCGGACGGGCACGGCCGTCCGCCCGGCGTCGCCCGGGCGCGGCTCCGGAGGGGGATTCGCGGCGCGAGGTCAGGGCACGTCCCAGAAGGCCAGTTCGTGGGCCATTCCCTCGGTGAACAGCCGCCGTGCCCGGTCCGGGTCCGGTGCCGCCTCGTCGATCATCACCGCGATCCGCCCGGTCAGCTCGGCGAAGCCCGGGTGGGCGTAGGTGTCGACCCAGGCCCGGTAGCGCGGCTCCCGCGGCGGGTTCTCGGCCAGCATCCCGCCGAGCGTGGAGTAGCCCCACATGCAGGGGTAGAGCGCGGCCAGGCCGTCGGCGTAGACCGCGGCGGAGTCGAGCAGGAAGGCGGTGTAGGCCGCGCAGGCCGGCCCCTTCACCGCCCCGTCGAGGTCCGCGCCGAATCCGGCCGACAGGGACCGGTGCAGGTTCAGCTCCTCGTGGAAGGTGGCGTGGGCCAGGTCCACGAGGTCGCCCAGATGCCCGTCGGGAGCCTGCCACGCCAGCCGCGAGAAGACGCGGACGTAGTCGAGCAGGAAGAGGTAGTCCTGCTCCAGCCAGGACCGGAACACCTGCTCCGGCAGGTCTCCCCGCGCGATGCCCGCCACCGTCGGATGGGTCAGCTGTGCCTCGACGAGCGGGCGGCCGATGACATGCAGTTCCTCGGAAACGCTCATAGTCCGGGCATTGTGCCAGGCGGGTGCGCGCCCTTGCCGGGACGGTGCCGGAGAGGGGTCGGAGAGGGGCCCGGGGCGGTGCGGGGGGACCGCCCGCCGGGTCACCTCAGGGCGGCGGCGCCGAAGGAGACGCTGAAGCGCTTGCACCAGATCGTCACGGTCTCCAGGCCGTCGAGGTCGGCCCCGGCCGGGATGGCGTAGTTGGCGTCACCCCGGTTCCCCTTCAGGTCGCCCAGTTCCAGGTGCCTGCCGTCGTCCAGGTTGAACCAGCCGGCCCTGCCCCGCTTGACGGGCTGGTCGCTCAGCCAGACCCTCAGGTCGGGACCGTCGGAGGTGTTCAGGTCCTCGATCCGCAGGATCCGGCTCCCGTCCGCCAGCTCCAGCACCTCCGCCTTTCCGGTGGTCTCGTGCTCGTGGGAGACGAACGTGCCCCCGGCCAGGCTCTTCGGCCGGGTGGACACCTCGGCGGGCTTCGTCCGCCCGGTGGGACCGCCCGTCCCGCCGTCCTCGCCGGCCGTGCCGCCGTCCTCGCCGCCTGTCCCGCCGTCCTCGCCGGCCGTGCCGCCGTCCTCGCCGCCCGTGCCGTCACCCGTACCGCCGCCGGGTGAGGTCGCCGGCGCGGAGGACGCGCCCGTGACCGGCAGTGCCTCGTTCACCTCGACCACGGTGAACACCCGCCAGGGCTGGAACAGGTACAGGGCGACGCCGACCGCCACCGCGCCGATCGCCAGCACGCCCCACGTGACGGGGTGCCGGAGCAACCTCTTGACTCTCATCCATGCCTCCAGCGTTCGAGACCCCCTGGCCTCGGCCCCGGGAAAGGAGGTCAAGGGCGTTCCCGCGGCCTCGGCCCGACGCTATCGCCGGCGGGGGCGCCCATCGCTTACGGAGTGCTTACGCCCGCGGCGGACCCGCGACGTAGTGTCGGGGCCATGACGACGATCGCAGAGGAAGTCCTTCTGCTCGCGTACGGCGAGAAGGACGGCAAGCAGCTCATCGGCTCCACGGAACTGGACGCCGCCATCGGCGGCGCCCTGCTGGGTGAGCTCGCCGTCGCGGGCCGGATCGACCTCACCGACAAGAGGCTCGTCGTCCGCGACGCGACGCCCCTGGGTGACGAGGAGCTGGACGCGCCGCTGGCACGGATGGCCGCGGAGACCAAGGCGCGCAAGCCCGAGTGGTGGGTGCAGCGGCTCCAGACCGGCAAGCTCCGCAAGCGGCTGCTGACGCGCCTGGCGGAACAAGGCGTGCTGGACGAGGAACGGCGCAGGACACTGGGGATCTTCCCGAGCAACCGCTATCCCGAGCGTGACCCGCGGGTCGAGCTGGAGATCCGCGAGCGGGTGCGGAACGTGCTGTCGGGCGCCGTCCCGGACGAGCGGGTCACGGTGCTGATCTCGGTCCTGCACGCGGCCAGGATCGACCGTAAGGCGTTCCCGGACGCGAGCAAGGAGCGGATCAAGGAGATCATCGAGGGCGGGTGGGCCGGCAAGGCGGTCTCCGACACCATCGCCGCCGTCAACGCCGCGGTGATGACGGCCGTGATCGCCTCCACGGTGATCACCACCACGAGCTGAGACCGGCTCCCGCCGGGGCCCGCCCGCCCCGGCGGGAGGCCTACCTGGGAAGGACGTCCTTGGGGACGGCCTTGTCCTGGGCCAGTGCCTCGAACATGCGCAGGGCCTTCTCCCGGTCCCACCTGATGACGTCCTGGCCGTCGACGTTGGCCAGGGACCCGACCGGGACGACCGTGGTGACCGGGTTGTCCCCCATGGAGAGACCCAGGGAGAGCAGGTCGAAGACCCCGGTCCCCTCACCCACGGACACCGAGTCGGCGGCGCTCAGCGCGAGCGGGACGGACGTGAAGGGGTTGATCAGGACGCCCGGGCTGGCGGCCTTCTTCACCACCGCCGAGAAGAACTGGCGCTGGCGCTGGGTCCGGTCCAGGTCGGGAAGGCCGCCCGTGGCGCGGGTGCGGACGTAGCCGAGGGCCGTTCCGCCGTCCATGACCTGCCGGCCCTTCTTCAGGTCGATCCCGGCCTTGGGGTCCTTGATGTTCTGCTTGACGTCGATCTCCACCCCGCCGATGGCGTCGACGATGCCGACGAAGCCTCCGAAGCCGATCTCCATGTAGTGGTCGAGCCGCAGGCCGGTGACCTTCTCCACGGTCCTGGCGAGCAGCTTGGGGCCGCCGTCGCGGAAGGCGTAGGCCGCGTTGAGCTTGTTGCTGCCGTGGCCGTCGATCGGCACGTAGGAGTCCCGGGGGAGGCTGACCAGGGTCGGGCGGCCGTCGCCGTCGGGGATGTGCAGCAGCATCATCGTGTCCGTGCGGCGGCCCACCGCCTTACCGGTGGCGAGCTTCTTGCGCTGGGCCGCGGTCAGGCCCGCCCGGCTGTCGGAGCCCACCAGCAGCCAGTTGGTGCCCGGCGTGTCGGCCGGGCGGCCCTCGTAGTCGCCGAGCGCGTCGATCGTGACCAGCCGGGAGCTGATCACGAAATATCCGCCGATGGCGAGGACCAGCAACACGACGACCAGGCCGGCGAGGATCCGTACGGCGAGCCTGCCGGGACGCTTGGGCCGCCAGCCGGACCCGCGCGGGCCGCCGCGCCCTTCCGGTCCGCCGGGACCGCCCGAGCCGCCCCCTCCCCGGGGGCTCTGCGCCGAGACGACGGGGGGCGGTGCCTGGGACCCCTTCAGCGGCCTGACCGGGCCGGCGCCCGACCTGGCCTTGCCGTACACCCGGGAGCTTCCCCGGGGGCGCGGCACCTCCCCGGCGGCCTCCTCCCGGGCGGACGCCTCGTGGGCCGACGCCTCGCGCGCGGGCGCCCCGCGCCGCGGCGCCGTCACCTCCTGCAGGGGCGGCGCCGACCCGCCTCGCGAGGGAGAGGCGGGCTGCCCGGCCGCTCCCCGCGGCACGGGCCCGGGCGTGGGCGATCGCAGCGCGCGTGTGCGATCGTCGTCTTCGGGCCTGTCAGCCACGTCGTGTCCCGCCACTTCTCGATCTTTGGTGAAAACGTCATTATCGACGCTACGTCGTGGCTCACGCCCGTGCCGCCGGGTCCCCAAGGTTTCCCTGTGCAAAAGTACTCATAGGGGTATTCGACGACCAACACTGTGATCGACGGCCGATCCGGAAACATCAGCCCCCACCCGCGTCGTTACGGTAGAGGACTACCTCTGCCCGAAAGGATGATCGTGTCCACTGCGGACCCGTGGAGTACCTGCCCGTGCGAGCGCACGGGACCCGCTGAACCGGCCGGGAGCACCCTGCGGTGAACACGGCTTTGGGCCTGCTGGCCGTACTTCTTCTCACCCTCGCCACCGGTTACTTCGTCGCCCAGGAGTTCGCCTTCGTCGCGGCCGACCGGGGTGTGCTGCGCGAACAGGCCGACGCCGGAGACGCGGCCGCCGAGCGGGCGCTGGCCGTGACGGGACGCCTTTCGTTCATGCTGTCCGGCGCGCAGCTCGGCATCACCGTCACCGCCCTGCTGGTCGGCTTCATCGCCGAACCCGCGATCGCCACCGTCATCCGCCCCTGGCTGGAGGCCGCCGGCGTTCCCCGGGGGGCCGTGCCCGGCATCGCCGTGGCGCTGGCGGTCGCGGTCGCCACCGTCATCCAGATGGTCCTGGGCGAGCTGGCCCCCAAGAACCTCGGCATCGCCCGTCCCGAGCCGGTGGCGAAGTTCCTCGCCCGCTCGACGATGATCTACCTGCGGATCGCCGGGCCGGTCATCCGGCTGTTCGACTCCGCCGCCACCGGCCTGCTGCGCCTGGTCGGCGTGGAGCCGGTGGAGGAGATCGAGCACGGCGCCAGCCCCGAGGAGCTGTCCCGGATCATCTCCGACTCCGCCACGACCGGTGACCTGCCGCCCCGGCTGTCGGAGCTGCTGGAGCGCGCGCTGGAGTTCGGTGACCGGACGGCCGAGGACGTGATGGTGCCCCGCCCGCGCGTCGTGCTGCTGAGGGACGAGCGGCCGATCTCCGACCTGATCGAGGCCGTGCGCACCCACGGGCACTCGCGCTATCCGGTGCTCTGCAGCCGTAACGGCGACGACGTGGTGGGGGTCACCGGCGTACGCGAGCTGCTCAGGTCGGGGCTGACCGACGGAGCACTGGAGAAGATCACCCGCTCCGCGCTCCTGGTGCCCACCTCCCTGCCGCTGCCCGTCGTGCTGGAGCGCATGCGCGTCGCCCGCGACGACCTGGCGTGCGTCATCGACGAGTACGGCGGCCTGGCCGGGGTCGTCACCGTCGAGGACCTCGCCGAGGAGCTCGTCGGCGAGCTCATCGACGAGAACGACCCGGAACCCGCCGGGGTCGTCGCGGGCGAGGAGGGCACCTGGGACCTGCCCGGGACGCTCCGGCTCGACGAGATCGAGCGGGCCATCGGCCTGCAGCTGCCCGAGAGCGACGACTACGACACCGTCGCGGGCCTGGTGCTCGCCACCCTGGGCCGGATGACCGAGCCGGGCGACCGGGTGACCGTCACGCTGACCCTGCGGAACGACCCGTTGGAGAACGACGGCGCCGACGAGCAGGAAGCGGCGCTGACGGTCCTGTCGGTGCACCGCAGGGTGCCCGAGTGGGTACGGCTCTCGCTGGCCGTACCGCAGGGGGCCGACGCCCCGGGGAACGGGGCGGGGAGAACGGCGGCGGACGCCGGAGGAGACGACGAGCCGACGACGCCCGCACCACGGATGATCGAGCGCGGTCCGGAGATGCCCGTGATCGGGCGCGCCCCCGAGACGGCCATGATCGAGCGGAGTGAGGTGAAGGGACGATGAGCACCACGGCGGCACTGCTGCTCGGCGTGGCCCTGCTGATCGGCAACGCCTTCTTCGTGGCCGCCGAGTTCGCGGTCATCTCGGCCCGCAGGCACCGCCTGGAGGAACTGGCGGGCAAGGGGGGCCGGCTGACCCGGATCACCGCCCGCGCCGCCGTACGCGGCGGCAGGGAACTCTCCCTGATGCTGGCGGGGGCGCAGCTCGGCATCACGCTCTGCTCGCTCGGGCTGGGCATGGTGACCGAGCCCGCCATCGAGCACCTGCTGGAACCGGTCTTCGCCGCGATCGGTGTCCCCGAGTCGCTCCAGGTCCCCATCTCGCTCGTGATCGCCCTGGCCCTCGTCACCTTCCTGCACATGGTGGTCGGCGAGATGGCTCCCAAGTCGTGGGCGCTGACCCACCCGGAGACGGCGGCGATGAGCCTGGCCCTGCCGTTCCGAGGTTTCACCTGGCTCGTCCGGCCGGTGCTCGCCACGCTCAACGGTCTGACCAACCAGATCCTGAGGCTGTTCGGGGTGCACCCCAAGGACGAGCTGGCCACGACCAGGACCCCGGTCCAGCTGGCGATGCTGGTCGGGGAGTCGGGCCGGATGGGCCTGCTCGACCGCGATGAGCACGACCTGCTCACCCGGGCGCTGAGGGTTCACCAGCAGCCCGTCGAGCGGCTGATGCTCTCGCTGGCGGAGACCACCTCCGTGCCCGCCGACGCGACCGGAGCGCACATGCGCGAGGTCGCCGTGCGCGACGGGCACCTGCGCATGCTGGTCACCTCCGGCCGTCCGGGCGACGTGCTGGGCGTGGTGCACGTCAGGGACGTCCTGGTCCGCCCCGAGGCGACCCCGGCCGAGCTCGCCCGCCCGGTGCCCCGCCTGAAGGCGGGTACCACGATCCCGGACGCGGTCTCCGTCCTTCAGGACGCCCGCGCCCACCTGGGACTCGTCACCGACGGCGGCGGCGAGGTGATCGGCATGGTGAGCCTCACCGACCTGCTCGGCGAGCTTCTGGACGTCCGGGTGCTCGCGACCCGCTAGCGGGCCCTCCCTCCTCGCGACGGGCCGCCGGTTCACCGGATCGGCGGCCCACCTCGGCGGCTCACCGGGAGACGCTCACGGTGAGGACCTCCTCGCCGAACATCCGTACCAGATCGCCGTGAACGGCCGCGAACACCTTTAATGACCCAATTCAGGTAGTACTCCAAAAAGTACTACTCTATGGTTCCTTGCGTTGATTTTCTCGTCCATGCCTATGTACCGGTTAACACACAGGCAGGTTCCGCGCGCATGTCGTACGACAGAAATGGCGCCATTCATCAGTATGATCCGAATGAATGGCGCATCCTTGACAATGCGCTTGGACGGGAAAATCAAAAAGAAAAGAACCGAATCATGACGGAGACCAGAACCTTCACCTTCGCGCGGCGCGATACCGCATCTTCCTGGCGAGCCCTGGCCATGACAGCGGTCATCGCGATGGGGGCCCTGGTGGCGACACCGTCTCCCGCGAGCGCGGCGGAACCGGTGGAACTGGGAACGGCGGGCACGTTCGCGGTCCTGGGCGGGACCACGGTCACCAGCACCGGCCCGACCGTGCTCACCGGTGACCTCGGGGTGAGTCCGGGCACGGCCATCACCGGCTTCCCACCCGGCACCGTGACCGGCACCGTCCACGCGGGCGACGCCACCGCCGCCCAGGCCCAGGCCGACCTCACCACCGCCTACAACGACGCC
>NZ_JBFABE010000069.1:37061-41893 GCF_040640155.1 Streptosporangium sp. NPDC023615 | reverse complement strand
CTCCTGACGATCACCCGAGTCTGAGCGTCCAAACCTCGGACTCGAACAGCTCCACCTGAAGGGGCCCGGCATCAGCCGGGCCCCTTCAGCCTTTCCCCACCCACGGCGAACCGCCGAGGCGGCGATCGGCGTCGAGGACGACGAGGCCCTCAGACCGGGCTGAGCTCCCCCACCCGCTCGTTCAGCTCGGCCACCGGCGGCTCCGCGGCGTGCGGGTCCAGCCGGCGGCGCAGGTCGGCGACGTAGGAACGTGTCCTGGCCGACCGCAGGCCCTCGGCCAGCTCCAGCGCCGACGAGGCGACCGAGCACGCCTCCTCCAGCTCCCCCGAGGCCAGCAGCCCGGCCGAGAGCAGCGACAGGTTGAACATCCGCCCGCGCACGTAGCGTCCGTCCATCTCCAGCGAGCGCCTGGCGTGCCGTACGGTCCCCGGCCCGTCCCCGAGGTCGCGGAAGCAGTGCGCGAACTTCGCCGACAGGTAGGCCTCGTCGAAGTAGGCGATCCAGTCCGGCGCGTCCCCGGCGCCGCGGCGGTCGAAGGCCAGCTCGGCCTCGTGCAGGGACCTCGCGCACGCCGCCCGGTCGGCCAGCACGGCATGGGCGTGCGCCTCCATCACGTGCGCCTCGGCCAGCAGGGCGAAGACGCCCGCGCGGCGGGCCGAGAGCTGGGCGGCCCTGGCCAGGTCGAGCGCGTGGCCGGGCTGCCCGATGTAGACGGCCTGGTGACTCATCCCGGCGAGGATCTCACCGCCGAGCCCGTGGTCCTCCGCGCCGCGCGCCAGGCGCAGCGCCTGGAGCAGGTACCGCTGGGCCAGGCCGTGCTGTTCCAGGTCGTAGGCCATCCAGCCGGCCAGCCGGGTCAGCTCGGCCGCGGCCGACGCCAGCGCCCTGCCGGTCCGTTCGGCGTACGAGCCGTCGGCCAGCAGCGGGGCGACGGCCGTGTCCAGATACCGTACGACCGCCGAGCGGACCCTGCCCCCGCCGAACCTGTTGTCCAGCTCTCCGAAGGACCGGGTCACCTCCCGGATCGCCGCGATGTCGTCCATGCCGACGCGCCGGGCGCCCCCGCCCTCGGGCCGCCCCTCCAGGGGAAGGGTCAGCCAGCGCAGTGCCCCGGCGGAGCCCGCTCCGATCGCGAAGGTGGAGTCGAGCAGGAACCTGCGCCTCTCCACGTCCGCTCGCCACAGTGCTGTCACGGTCGAGATTCCCTCCTGCCACGTACGGGTGAACTCCTGCCCGAGGTCGAGAGGCGCCAGGACGGCCGGCAGGCCGAGGTCCTCGGGACTCACGGCCCTTCCGAGCCGGAGAGCGAAGATCTCGGCGAGCAGCCCGGGGACCGGCCCCCTGGGCCGCTGGCCCGCGAGCCAGCGCAGCACGGAGCTGTGGTCGTACCGCAGACCGGACAGGCCGCGGGCCGTGCCGAGATCGTTGAGCCTGCGGGCCAGCCCCTTGTGGGTGAAGCCCGCCTCGGCGATGAGCCGCTGGAGCAGTCGATTGGGCTCGCGTTCCATAGCCCTCCTGGTCGTGAGAACCCCGGTGCGCCGACGGCACGCATGGTCGCCCATGCGTGCATACGCTGACCGATGCACGTCTTACGCACATTGGTAACAGAGAGCTCTATTTATAACACGAGCAGTGACGGACTTCGGCGTTTCCGGGAAGCACGAACGCCCCCCGCCGGTCGGGCGGGGGGCGTTCGCGGTGAGATGCCTGGTGGGCGGGTCGTACGGCCCGGCGCGCTCGCGGGAACCCGTTCCCCGGAGGCCGATGGGACGGCTCCCGGGGAGACGCGGCCGGAGCGCCGCCGGTCGTCAGAGACGGGCGACCCCGTCGGCGCGCGCCTGCGCGGAGACCGCGGCGATGACCGCCGGGGCGACGCGCTCGTCGAACGGGCTGGGGATCACGCAGTCGGCCGACAGCTCGTCGCCGACCACCGCGGCCAGCGCCTCGGCGGCGGCCACCTTCATGTTCTCGGTAATCGTGGTGGCGCGGACGTCCATGGCGCCCCGGAAGACGCCCGGGAACGCCAGCACGTTGTTGATCTGGTTGGGGAAGTCGGAACGGCCGGTGGCGACCACCCTGGCGTACCTGCCCGCGACCTCGGGCAGCACCTCGGGCGTCGGGTTGGAGAGCGCGAAGACGATCGAGTCGGGTGCCATCGAGGCGATGGCCCGCTCCGACACCGTCGAGCCCGACAGCCCGACGAACACGTCGGCCCCGGCCAGCGCCTGCTCGGTGGCCCCGTGCAGGCCCGCCTTGTTGGTGTCGCGCGCAAGGGCCTGCTTGACCGGGTTGAGCCCGTCGCGGCCCTCGTGGACGATGCCCTTGGAGTCGGCCACCGCGATGTCGCCGACACCGGCGTCGAGCAGGAACCTGCTGACCGCGATCCCGGAGGCCCCGGCACCGGCGACCACGACCCTCAGCTCGCCCAGCGACCGGCCGGTCAGCCGCGCCGCGTTCTTCAGCGCGGCCAGGGTGACGATCGCGGTGCCGTGCTGGTCGTCGTGGAAGACCGGGATGTCGAGGAGCTCGCGCAGGCGTGCCTCGACCTCGAAGCAGCGGGGCGCGCTGATGTCCTCGAGGTTGATCCCCCCGAAGGAGGGGGCGAGCCGGACGACCGTCTCGACCAGCTCGTCCACGCCGGTGCAGTCGAGGCAGATGGGCACCGCGTCGACGCCCGCGAACTGCTTGAACAGCAGGGCCTTGCCCTCCATGACCGGCATGGCGGCGGCGGGCCCGATGTCCCCGAGGCCGAGCACCGCGGTGCCGTCGGAGACGACGGCGACCACGTTGGAGATCCAGGTGTAGTCCTTGGCCAGCTCGGGCTCTTCGGCGATGGCGCTGCAGACCCTGGCGACGCCCGGCGTGTAGGCGAGTGCCAGGTCCCCGGCGTCGCGCACCGGGACGGTGGAACGGATCTCCAGCTTGCCCCCGCGGTGCAGGGCGAAGGCCGGGTCCAGATCGAGGGCTTCGAGGGCTTCGAGGGAGGTGGAGGATGGCGTGACGGCCACAGCGACCCCTGTAGTTCAGTCAGACAGACGGATGGTTCCTTCGGAGGCGGCCGGAGGGAGCCTGGTCCCGGGCTTCGGTAGCCGCTCGGGGCCCGCTCGCCGAACGCGGTCGCCTGGAGGGGTACGGGGGTCACCCGTTGCTCGATTGTGCCACATGTTGAGACCCCGGCCACTGGGGAAATCCCGCACTTTCGCGGTCCCGCTGTTAACCTCGCCCCACCGTGTAATACTCGAAGCCCACCCCACCTCTTACATCGACGGATCCCCAGATGGACCTCACCTCCTACGCCGAGCTGGCCGTACTACTGATCAACAGTCCCGAGCGGCTGAGCGGTCTGGAAGGGCTGCGCCTGCTCCTGGAAGAGGGCGGACGCTACCGCCCCGGCTGCCGCATCACCAGGAGCGACCTGGAGGCCCTGCGCGACCTGCGCGAGGAGCTCCTGATCGTGTTCGAGACCGCCGAGCTGGGCGACGAGGAGGCCGTGGTCGACCGGCTCAACTCGCTGCTGATCCACCACCCGGTCCAGCCGCAGATCTCCGGGCACGACGGCGAGCGCTGGCACCTGCACCTGACCGAGGGCGGCCGGATGGCCGACCAGTACGCGGTGGGCGCGGTGATGGGACTCGCCACCATGATCACCGACCTCGGCGTGGACCGGCTCGGCCTCTGCCAGGCGGCCCCGTGCCGCAGGGCGTACCTGGACACCTCCTCCAACCGGTCGCGCCGCTACTGCTCGGAGCGGTGCGCCAGCCGCGCCAACGTCGCCGCCTACCGGGCCCGCCAGAAGGTCGGCCAGTAGCGCAGCACCACCCGGCCGACGATCGCCGGCGGAGGCAGCGCCCCGAAGTCCCAGCTGTCGCGCCGGCCGGCGGCCCGCTGGTTCTCGCTCTCCAGCCACCAGCCGTCGCCGTCCCGCCAGGCGGCCCGCTTGACGATGAGCGTCGCGGGATCGGAAGGAAGCCGGGCGACGACCAGGTCCCCGGGCCGGACGGTCGCGCCGCGACGCACCCAGAGCCAGTCGCCGGGCCTCAGCACCGGGAGCATCGACTCTCCCTCGACGCGTACTCTCACGGGCGCATCCCCCTCCAGCGCGGGCATTCGGAGACGAGTAAGGTCGTTGAACGGACCATTCTGTACCTGTGCATCAAGGAAGGATTCCGATGCTCGCACGACTTCTGCGCCCCAAGCACACCGCGTCGGCCCATTGCGACCTGCCCTGCGGCGTTTACGACCCGGCTCAGGCCCGCATCGAGGCCGAGTCGGTCAAGGCCATCATGGAGAAGTACGCCGCCAACGAGGACCCGGCGTTCCGTACCCGCGCGCTGATCATCAAGGAGCAGCGGGCCGAGCTGGTCAAGCACCACCTGTGGGTGCTGTGGACCGACTACTTCAAGCCCCCGCACCTGGAGACCTACCCGCAGCTGCACCAGCTGTTCTGGGAGGCCACCAAGCTCGCCGGTGCGGGCGGCGGCAAGGGCTCGACCGACGTCGCCAAGGCCGACGAGCTGCTCGCCAAGATCGACGAGATCTCCAAGATCTTCTGGGAGACCAAGGCCGCCTAGCCTTCCGGGAGTGTCCTCACGGGGACCGTCCCGTCCGGATCGAGGAACCGCCCCGGCGCTCCCTCGATCCGGACCGGGGCCCACCCCCGAGACCACGCCGGGACCTCCCCTCTCACCGGGACACCGTGCCCCGGCGACCTCTCGATGGGGACTCCCGTGAGTCCGCGCCGGCGACTGGGCCGAGGAGGGAGGAATCGTGAGGAACGAACGATTTCACCCGACGAGGGAAGGAGCCGGATCCGAGCGGACTCACCGCGAACG
>NZ_JBFABE010000069.1:12913-36968 GCF_040640155.1 Streptosporangium sp. NPDC023615 | reverse complement strand
GCGACGCGTCAGCGTCGCCATGAGCACAGCTCACCGCGACGCGTCAGCGTCGCCATGAGCACAGCTCACCGCGACGCGTCAGCGTCGCCATCAGCTCGCCATCAACATCACCAATAAACGCCCTCAAATCGCCCTGATCGCGAGTCCAAGCGGGCCAACTGGCGCCTGAGGGCTGTAGGTTGCAGTCAGCGACTCTGCGAGGAGGAACGTGACCGAACACACCGAGGCACCCGCGGTCGGTATGGGCGAGATCCGTGACGTGGTGAGCGTCCGGCTACCGGCGGCGAGTGCCTATCTGTCCGTGCTGCGTACGGCCACGGCCGCACTCGCCGTACGGCTGGACTTCACGCTGGACGAGATCGAGGATCTTCGGATCGCGGTCGACGAGGCGTGTGCGATGTTGCTCACCCAGGCCGTTCCCGGCACCGATCTGACCGCCGAGTTCGAGCTCACCGGCCAGGTGATGAAGGTACGCGTCGAGGTCGGCACGGTGGGGAACACCCCGCCGAAGCGTGATGATTTCGCGTGGATGGTGCTCACCGCCCTGGCCGACGACGTGGATGCCGTAACCGACTCCCCCGACCGTATGGCGATCGTCCTCCGCAAGCGCCGAGGCGCGGCGAGGCCGGCGTGACGGAAAGGACTCGTGCCATGGCCGCCAGCGACCACGCGGTGCCCGACCGGGTGCGTGCGCGCCTGCTCTTCGCCGAGCTGGTGGAGTTGACCTCCGATGACCCGCGGCGCCAGCGCATCCGTGACGAGCTCGTCGAGCTGCACCTTCCCCTCGTCGAATACCTCGCCCGCCGGTTCCGCAACCGGGGCGAGTGGCTGGACGACCTCACCCAGGTCGCGACCATCGGGTTGATCAAGTCGATCGACCGTTTCGATCTCGGGCGGGGCGTGGAGTTCTCCACGTACGCCACCCCGACCATCGTCGGTGAGATCAAGCGCCACTTCCGTGACAAGGGCTGGGCGGTCCGCGTGCCGCGCCGCCTGCAGGAGCTCAAGCTCTCGCTCACCAAGGCGATCAGCGAGCTCTCCCAGCGGGAGGGGCGCGCGCCCACCGTGGCGGAGCTGGCCGCGTTCCTCAAGATGAGCGAGGAGGAGGTGCTCGAAGGGCTGGAGTCGGCCAACGCCTACTCCACGGTCTCCCTGGACGCCCCCGACTCCGGCGACGACGACGCGCCCGCGGTGGCCGACTCCCTGGGGATCGTGGACGACTCCCTGGAGGGCGTGGAGTACCGCGAGTCGCTCAAGCCGCTGCTGGAGCGGCTCCCGCCGCGGGAGAAGCGCATCCTGCTGCTGAGGTTCTTCGGCAACATGACACAGTCCCAGATCGCCACCGAGCTCGGTATCTCACAGATGCACGTGTCGCGGCTGCTGGCCCGGACCCTCGCCCAGCTCCGCGAGGGCCTGACCGTGGACGACTGACCGCGGGCGACCGACGGGTCCCGCCGACCGCGCGTGAACGCTCAGGAGACGGACGACTGATCCTCGTCGCCGTAGAGCGCGTGCGTCGTCGGCGGGGAGAGCAGTGACACCAGTCCGACCAGGGCGAGGGCGATCAGCGGGATGCCGACCGCCCCCTGGCCGGACTGGATCGACGTGATCGCGACCGGGATGGCGAAGATCTGCGCCAGCACGCCGGGGCTCCGCGTCCACCGCTCGGTCCGGAGCATCCCCAGGGCGACCCAGAGCAGCGCGGCCCCCATGATGACGGCGAACGCGGCGACGGCGATGGAGCTCATCACGTCGGCCGGCCGGCCGATCACCGTCTCCACACCGGCGTAGCCGCCGAGGATCACGGCGGTCACGCCTTCCACCGCCAGCACTGCGGCGGCGACGGTGAGGGTCATCGGACGGTTCGGCACGAGGCCAACCCTATCGCCGGGTGGTAGCGCCCGCCTCTTCGCCGTCTCGGCTTCTTCCCGGCGGATACGCTGGGTGTTATGCGCGCGATGCTCCTGGTGAACCCGAAAGCGACGACGACCAATCAACGGACTCGGGACGTGCTGATCAGAGCACTGAGCGCGACGATGGACCTGACCATCGAGGAGACCGGTTACCGGGGGCACGCGACCGAGCTCTCCCGGAACGCGCACGCCTCCGGTTTCGACGTGGTGGCCGTGCTCGGCGGGGACGGGACGATCAACGAGGT
Source organism: Streptosporangium sp. NPDC023615 (assembly GCF_040640155.1). Classification (NCBI taxonomy): domain Bacteria; kingdom Bacillati; phylum Actinomycetota; class Actinomycetes; order Streptosporangiales; family Streptosporangiaceae; genus Streptosporangium; species Streptosporangium sp. NPDC023615. The sequence continues at coordinate 34,810 of NZ_JBFABE010000069.1, read as the reverse complement.
CGTGAACGGGCTGCTCGACCCCGTGGACGGCATGGGCGGTGACCAGGGCAGCGCGGCGGACCGGCCGGCGTTGCTGACGATCCCCGGCGGCAGCGCGAACGTCTTCGCCAGGGCCCTCGGGTTGCCCAACAGCTCGGTCGAGGCCGTGGGGGCGATCCTGGAGGCGATCCGCGACGGCAGGCGGCGCACCGTCGGCCTGGGCCAGGCGATCTGGGACGACCACAGCAGGTACTTCACGTTCTGTAGCGGTCTCGGGTACGACGCCGAGGTGATCAGGGCGGTCGAGGGGATGCGCGGCACCGGCCGCAAGGCGACGCCCGCCCGCTACGTGAACACCGCCCTGCACCACTATCTGTCGACCGACAAGCGCCGGCCCGCCATGTCCGTCGAGGGTCCGGACGTGCCGCCGACCGGCGGCATCTTCATGGCCGTCGTCTCCAACACCTCCCCCTGGTCGTACGTCGGCCCGCGACCGGTCTCGCCGACCCCGTGGGCGAGCTTCGAGACGGGGCTGGACCTGCTGGGTCTGCAGCGGCTGGGCCTGCCCTCGATGCTCCGTCTGATGCCCCAGATCATCGGGGAGCGCGAGACGCTGCCGACCGGCCGTCACCTGGTGCAACTCCACGACGAGAAGGAGTTCACCCTGACCGCGGAACGACCGGTGGCCTTCCAGCTCGACGGGGACTACCTGGGGGAGGTGGAGCGGATCACCTTTCGTTCCATTCCCTCTGCGTTACAGGTTCTCGTCTGACGGTTACATGCCGTCAGATGTGACGCATCCGACATCTATTTCCGGCAAAACGTTCTGCCAAAACTCTTGCGTGTACTGAGCGTGGCTGACAATCTCAGGAATGACGTCGGAACGTAGGACCTTTGAGTGCCACCTCGCTCTCCGGTCACCGGCGATCAAGCGGCAAGGCCCCGGATCGGACCACGACCGGGGTGTCTTCCGCGCTGGTTAGTGAAACTCTTCACAAAGTGAGCCGCCGGAGCCGACGCAAGGGCTCCTCTTACGAAGGAGTGGACGCATGGACTGGCGCCACCGAGCCGCCTGCCGTGACGTGGATCCCGAGCTGTTCTTCCCGATCGGCAACACCGGCCCCGCCCTGATGCAGATCGAAGAAGCCAAGCAGGTCTGCCGCACGTGCAGCATCAGTGAAGCATGCCTGAAGTGGGCACTCGAATCCGGCCAGGACGCCGGCGTCTGGGGCGGCCTGAGCGAGGACGAGCGACGCGCCTTCAAGCGCCGCAGCGCCCGGGCACGCGCGCGCGTTTAACTGCGACGCTGTTTCACGGCGACGCTGGCGCGTCGCGGTTCGGCCGCTGGGATCCGGCTCCTTCCCTCGTCGAGGAGGATCGTTCGTTCCTCACGATCCTCCTCTCCTCAGTCCAGTCGCCGGCGCGGCCTCACGGTAGTCCCTCTGAGGTTGTCGGGGCAGGAGCCGGGAGGAGTGAGAACGCCGGTGCCGCTTTTCGACAACGGCCCCCGAGTCGTCGTTGAACCGATCATGACTGTCCCCTCGTCCCGCCCGGAACGGCTCTTCTCAGAGGGCGGGCAGGGGGATGCTCAGGCTGACCTCGGTGCCGCCGCCCTCGCGGGGTTCGACGGCCAGCCGCCCGGACAGTTCGCTCACCACCAGGGTCCGTACGATCTGCAGGCCGAGGCTGGTGCTCCGGTCGAGGTCGAAGCCCTCGGGAAGCCCGCTGCCGTCGTCGGAGACGATCACGTCCAGCCGCTCGGCCCCGCGTGAGACGATCACCTGAAGCCTGCCCTGCCGCTGCGCGAGCCCGTGCTGGACGGCGTTCTGCAGCAGCTCGGTGAGGACCATCGCCAGCGGCGTGGCGATCTCCGAGCGCAGCACCCCGAACGTCCCGATGCGGTTCGGCACGACCTGGGTCTCCGGGGCCGCCACCTCCCCCGTCATCGCGATCACCCGGTCGGCGATGTCGTCGAAGTCGACCTGCTCCTCGGGTGTGTGCGAGAGCGTCTCGTGCACGATCGCGATCGATCCGACCCTGCGTACCGCCTCCTCCAGGGCCTCCCTGCCCTCGGGCAGTTGCATCCGCCTGGCCTGGAGCCGCAGCAGCGCGGCCACCGTCTGCAGGTTGTTCTTCACCCGGTGGTGGATCTCCTTGATGGTGGCGTCCTTGGTCATCAGCTCCCGCTCGCGGCGCCGCAGCTCGGTCACGTCCCTGATGAGGATGAGCGCGCCGATCCGCCCGCCGCCCACGACCAGCGGGATGGCCCGCAGCTGCACCACCGTGCCGCCCGACTCCACCTCCGTCTCCCGGGGTTCCCGGCCGCTCGCGACGATCATCAGGTTCTCGTTGATGGGCTCGTCGGAGTAGCACAGGGTCGCGGTCGTACGGCCGAGCTCGGCGCCGACCAGGTCGGCGTTGAGGCCCAGCCTCCGGTAGGCCGACAGCGCGTTCGGCGAGGCGTACGTGACGCGGCCCGCCCGGTCGAGGCGGAGCAGCCCGTCGCCCACCCTGGGAGAGCGGACCAGGATCGGTTCGGCCCCGGAGAACGGGAAACGGCCCTCGGCCACCATCTGGGCCAGGTCGGACGCGCTCTGCAGGTAGGTCAGCTCCAGCCGCGAGGGGGTGCGCGCGGACGACAGGTTCGTCGAGCGCTGGATGACCCCCAGGAAGTGGTCGGCCCGCCTCACCGGGATGGTCTCCTCGCGGACGGGCACCCCGCTCGACCAGTCGGGATCGCCCTCGCGGCAGATTCGCCTCTCGTTCCAGGCGGTCTCCAGCAGGGGGCGTTCCCCCTTGGCGGCCGTCATTCCCACGATGTCGTCGTGGTAGACGGTCGGCCCCGTGGTGGGCCGCATCTGCGCGATGGCGATCCAGCCGGAGCCGTCCTTGAGCGGGATCCACAGGATGAGGTCGGCGAACGACAGGTCCGCCAGGAGCTGCCAGTCGGAGACCAGCGAGTGCATCCACTCAAGGTCGGCATCGTCGAGTGCGGTGTGACGAACCGCCAGGTCGCTTAGAGTCGGCACCCGTGCATCATGCGTTCTTTGCAGGCCCGAACGCGAATCGGGTGCGTCCTGCTGCAAGGATGCCGCCTATGGAGCAGACTCCCGACCCCCTGGCCAGGCTGCGTACGGCGGCGGCCGCCAGGCAGGCGGCGGGCCTGCGGAGAACCCTGCGCGCCCGTACGCCGGACGACGACGGGCTGCTCGACCTGGCCTCCAACGACTACCTCGGGCTGGCCAGGGACGAGCGCCTGGCCGAGGCCGCGGGGGCCGCCGTCCGCGTCTGGGGAACAGGTTCTACCGGTTCCCGCCTGGTCACGGGCTCCACGGCCCTGCACGCGCACCTGGAGGCGCGCCTGAGCGCCTTCACCGGCGCGGCGGACGCCCTGGTGCTCTCCTCCGGATACCTGGCCAACCTGGCCGCTGTGGCGGTCCTGGGCAGGGACGCCCTGGTGGTCTCCGACGCGGGCAACCACGCGTCGATCGTGGACGCCTGCCGGCTGTCGCGCTCGCGGGTCGCGGTCGCCCCGCACGGCGATGCGGCGGCCGTGGAACGTGTTCTGGCCGGGCGGGACGAGGAGCACGCGGTCGTGGTCACCGACGCGGTCTTCTCGGTGGACGGGGACCTGGCCCCGCTCGCGGAGCTGCGCGCCGTCACGGCGCGGCACGGGGCACTGCTGATCGTCGACGAGGCCCACGCCCTGGGGGTCGTCGGCCCTCGCGGGCAGGGCGCCGCGCAAGCCGCCGGGCTCGCCGCCGACCCGGGCGTTGTGAGAACGATCACACTGTCCAAGGCGCTGGGCTCCCAGGGCGGTGCCGTGCTCGGCGCACCGGAGGTGATCCAGGCCCTCGTCGACACGGGACGCCCCTTCATCTTCGACACCGGGCTGGCGCCGGGCAGCGTGGCCGCCGCGCTCGCCGCCGTCGACATCCTCCGCGACCGGCCGGATCTGCCCTCCCGCGTCCGGAGCAGGGCTCGGGAGCTGGCCGCCATGGCCCGTGACCTGGGCCTGGAGACGGTCGAACCGGCCGGCGCGGTCGTCCCGGTGGTGCTCGGCCCGCCCGAGGCCGCGCTCCGGGCCGCCGCCGTCTGCGCGGAACGCGGGGTGCGCGCCGGATGCTTCCGGCCGCCCTCGGTCCCCGAAGGCCGCTCTTGCCTGCGGTTGACCGCACGCGCCAATCTGAGTTCCGATGATCTAGCGGTGATCAGGGGTGCCCTCACCGCCGTGGCCGAGATGAAGGTGACCATGTGAGCGAGGACTCCCCGAGGATCCCGAAGTACTACGACGTCAAGCGCAGCCTGCTCACCCTCACCAAGAGCCTTCCCGCGGGCAGCGCCCTGCCGCCCGAGCGGGCGCTCGCGGTCCGGTTCGAGACCTCGCGCACCACCGTGCGCCAGGCCCTGTCCGAACTCGTGGTCGAGGGCCGTCTGGTACGCATCCAGGGCAAGGGGACCTTCGTCGCCCAGCCCAAGGTCGCCCAGGTCCTCCAGCTGACCTCCTACACCGGGGACCTGCGGACCGTCGGCCTGGAGCCGGACACCAAGATCCTGGACATCAGCTACGTCACCGCCGACGAACCGCTGGCCCGCCGCCTGGCCATCAACGCCGGCGGCCGGGTCCTGCGCATCCACCGGCTGCGCCTGGCCAGCGGCGAGCCGATGTCGATCGACACCACCCACCTGTCGGCCCGCCGCTTCCCCCGCCTGCGGCGCGAGCTGGAGGTGCACTCCTCGCTGTACGAGACCCTCTACAACGCCTACAACGTGCGGCTGACCGACGCCGAGGAGATCATCGAGACCGTGCTGGCCACCCCGTACGACGCGCAGGTGCTCGGCGTGGACGCGGGCCTGCCGCTGCTCCTGCTCACCCGGCACGCGTTCGACGCGGACGGCAACCCGGTGGAGTGGGCCCAGTCCCTGTACCGGGGGGACCGCTACAAGTTCGTCACCCGCCTGCGCCGCCCCTGACCGGCCCTCGTCCGGGCACCGCCCCAGGCCGGGCCTCCCGCCCGGGACCGGGTCCGCGCCCGGGAGTCGCCCCCGACCGGGCCCCGTCCGGCCGCCGGTCCGCCTAGGGTGTGGCGGGTGAGCATTCTCGTGGTCACCGGGACCGACACCGGTGTGGGGAAGACCGTCGTCACCGCGGCCGTGGCCTCGCTCGCCAGGGAGCGCGACGCCTCCGTCGCGGTGGTGAAGCCCGCGCAGACCGGCGTGCCCGGCACCGGCCCCGGCGACGTGGACGACGTCATCCGGCTCTCCGGGGTGCGGACCACCTTCGAGCTGGCCCGGTACCCGGCCGCGCTCTCCCCGGCGGCGGCGGCGCGCCTGTCCGGCCTGCCCCCGCTGTCGGTCGCGCGGGCGGCGGCCCGGATCCGGGAGCTGGCCGCCTCGCACCGGCTGGTGGTGGTCGAGGGGGCGGGCGGGCTGCTCGTCCGCTTCGACGAGGAGGGGGCGACCCTGGCGGACCTGGCCCGGGCGCTCTCGGCGCCGGTGCTGCTGGTCACCCGGGCCGGGCTCGGCACGCTCAACCACACCGCGCTGACCCTGGAGGCGATGGCCCACCGCGGTCTGGAACCGGCCGGGGTGGTGATCGGCTCCTGGCCGGCCGGCCCCGGCCCGGCCGAGCGCAGCAACGTGGCGGACCTGGAGATGCTGGCCGCCCGGCCGCTGGCGGGAGCCCTCCCCGAGGGGGCGGGGTCGCTGGAGCGCGACGCCTTCGCCCGCGTGGCCCGCGCCGGGCTGGGCCCGGCGCTGGGCGGCGTGTTCGATCCCGCCGCCTTCCGCACCACCCTCAGGCTCTCGCCGTAGCCGGTGATCCGCGGCCCACGGCCTCGTGTTCCTCCCGGGGACGGCTCCCGGGACTCCCGCCCCGAGTCTTCCCCCGGAGGTACCGCATGAACGACATCCTCGAGACCGCCCGCGCCCAGGTGCTCGGCGAGGGCCGCGGGCTCGACGCCGCGCAGGTCCTGCGCTGCCTGGAGCTGCCCGGCGACCGCCTGGCCGAGCTGCTGGCCCTGGCCCACGAGGTACGCATGACGTGGTGCGGCCCGGAGGTGGAGGTCGAGGGGATCGTCTCCCTCAAGACCGGCGGCTGCCCGGAGGACTGCCACTTCTGCTCCCAGTCGGGACAGTTCTCCTCCCCGGTCCGCGCCGTCTGGCTGGACGTCCCCTCACTGGTCGAGGCCGCCCGGGAGACGGCGGCCACCGGAGCCACCGAGTTCTGCATCGTGGCCGCCGTGCGGGGACCCGACCGGCGCCTGATGGACCAGGTGCGCCAGGGCGTGAGGGCGATCCGCGAGGCGGTCGAGATCAACGTGGCGTGCTCGCTGGGGATGCTCACCCGCGACCAGGTCGAGGAGCTGGCCGGTATGGGCGTGCACCGCTACAACCACAACCTGGAGACCGCCAGGTCGCACTTCGGCCGGGTGGTCACCACCCACACCTGGCAGGAACGCTGGGACACCTGCCTGATGGTGCGCGAGGCCGGGATGGAGCTGTGCTGCGGCGGCATCGTGGGCATGGGCGAGACGCCGCAGCAGCGGGCCGAGTTCGCCGGGCAGCTCGGCGAGCTGGAGCCCGACGAGGTCCCGCTGAACTTCCTCAACCCGCGTCCCGGCACGCCGTTCGCGTCCTTCCCGCTGCTGGAGGGGTCCGAGGCGCTCCGGACGATCGCCGCCTTCCGGCTCGCGCTGCCGCGCACGATCCTGCGGTACGCCGGCGGCCGCGAGCTGACCCTGGGCGACCTGGGCACCCGCGACGGCATGCTCGGCGGCATCAACGCGATCATCGTCGGCAACTACCTGACCACGCTGGGCCGCACGGCCGAGGCCGATCTCGCCCTGCTGGCGGACCTGAGGATGCCGATCAAGGCACTGTCCGAGACCCTCTGAGCCCTCCCTGAAGGCCCCTCCGGGCCCCCTTCGAGACCCTCCGGCGCCTCGCCGGGCACCCGCCGCGCCGGGCGGCTCCCGCGACCGCCCGCCGGGTGTCCGGCCCCAGGTACCGGCCACATATTTCCGGACAGACGCGACAGGTGCCGCCCGCATTAGGCCAGGGGTTCTGGGCAGGGGGAACAATCCCTGTCCGGCTAAGTGACTGACTGGTAGGTTGCGCGATATGGAGTCTCCCAAGCACGCAGGTGACATCGCGGTCGCCGTCTCCAAGGCATACGGCATCGAGACCATGTTCACCCTGTCCGGCGGGCACGTCTTCCCGCTCTACGACGGGGCGGTCCACGAGGGCATGCCCATCCTGGACGTCCGCCACGAGCAGAGCGCCGTCTTCGCCGCCGAGGCGACCGCGCGGCTGACCCGCAAACCCGGACTGGCCGTGCTCACCGCGGGCCCCGGCATCACCAACGGTGTCAGCGGGGTGGCCACCGCGCACTTCAACGGCTCCCCCGTGGTGGTCCTGGGAGGTCGTGCCCCGCAGTCGCGGTGGGGTTCGGGCGCGTTGCAGGAGATGGACCACCCGCCGCTGTTCGCGCCGATCACCAAGCTGGCCTTCACCGGCTCGGGGGCCGACTCCATCGCCCAGGACGTGGAGATGGCCTTCCGCACGGCCCTGGCCCCGCACCGCGGCCCGGTCTTCCTCGACTTCCACATGGACCACCTGTTCTCGGCCGCGCCCCCGCTGGAGGAGGAGCCCGAGACGCTGACGCCGTCCCCGCTGGAGCCCGACCCGGACTCGCTGTCCGCGATCGCCCGCCTGCTCGCCGAGGCCCAGCGCCCGGTGCTGGTGCTCGGCTCCGACGTGTGGATGGACCGCGCCGACGAGGTCGCCCGGGCCTTCGCCGAGGAGTACCGCCTGCCGGTCATCCCCAACGGCCAGGGGCGCGGCATCCTGCCCGCCGGCCACGAGCTGCTGGTCACCCGGGCCAGGGGCCTGGCCTTCTCCCAGGCGGACCTGGTGATCGTGGCGGGCGCGCCGATGGACTTCCGGCTCGGCTACGGCTGGTTCGGCGGCAAGGACGGGGCTCCGCTCGCCAAGGTCGTCCACCTGGCCGACGCGCCGTCCCAGCTGACCACGCACATGGACCCGGCGGCCACCGCCGCCGGTGACCTCTCCCTGCTCTTCTGGAGCCTGGGCGCGGCCTGCGCCAACGCCGGCGTCTCCCCCAAGACCTACGCCCCCTGGGTGGCGCAGCTCTCCGAGGCCGCCTCGGCCGCCATCGCCGCCGACGCCGGCCTGCTGGAGTCGGCCTCCGACCCGATCCACCCGATGCGCATCTACGGCGAGCTGAGCAGGATCCTCGCCGACGACGCCGTGGTGATCGGCGACGGCGGTGACTTCGTCTCCTACGCGGGCAAGTACGTCGAGCCGAAGCAGCCGGGCAACTGGCTCGACCCGGGCCCGTACGGCTGCCTGGGCACCGGTCTGGGGTACGCGATCGCCGCCCGGATCGCCCGGCCCTCCTCGCAGGTCGTGCTGCTGCTCGGCGACGGCGCGGCGGGCTTCTCGCTGATGGACGTCGACACGCTCGTGCGGCACCGCCTGCCGGTCGTGATGATCTGCGGCAACAACGGCATGTGGGGGCTGGAGAAGCACCCCATGCAGATGCTCTACGGCTACGACGTGGCCGCCGAGCTGCAGCCCCAGTGCCGCTACGATCAGGTCGTGACCGCCCTGGGCGGCGGCGGCGAGCTGGTGACCGACCCGTCGCAGATCGGCCCGGCCCTGCGCCGCGCGTTCGACTCCGGCATCCCCTACATGGTCAACATCGCCACCGACCCGTCGGTGGCCTACCCCCGCCACACCACGGGCGTCTAGGACCTCTCCGGGCCCCCGCGGCGGAGACTCCTCCGCGGGGCACGGATCCCGTGCGCGGACCCGTGCGCCACCCCGGCCCCCGGCCGTGACCGGGGACGGGACGGCTCCGGGAGGGGTCAGCCCTTGGGAGGCGACGACGTCGTCGGGGTGGGCGTCGGCGGGCACTCGAAGCCGACCGCGGTGATCTCCACCTTCTTGGACGGGTCCCACATCGCGCCGGCCCCGGGCCGGGACTCGACGATCCTCAGGCACTGACCGTCCTTGACGTCGGCGCTCTTGAAGACCTCCGCCTTGAAGCCCGCCTGCGCGAGCACCGCGCTCGCCGCCTCCGGCGTCATGCCCACGGTGTCGGGCACCCGCTTCTTCGGCCTCGGGGGCTTCGCGGACGGGGACGGGCTGGGGGACGGCGACGGGCTGGGTGACTTCGGCTTCGTGACCTCGGGGGTGGGGGTCGGCTCCTCCCTCTCGCTGGGCGTCGGCTCGGACCGTGCTCTCGCGGTCTCGCTCGGACGCGCGCTGGGCGTCTTCCTGACCCGGATCTTGGTCGGCGACGGCGACGGTTCCGCGCCGGAGGCCGTCGGTTCCGCCGTCGGGACGACGTCGCCGGTCGAGCCGGCGGCGATCGCGTTCACCGTGAACGTGGCGACGCCCGCGCACAGCGCGGCCGCGACCGCCGAGACCACGACCAGCCCTGCGCGGCTCCGCGGTTTCCCTGCGGCGCGCCGGCCCCGGCCCTGCGTGTCCGCCTCGGCGCCCCGGCCCGCTCCCGGCGTGGTGGACCACGGCCCGCCCGTCGGGACGTCCGCGGCCCTGCCCCCGGCCTGGGCGTGGGTCGCCTGGGTCTCCTCCCAGGCACCCGCCTGCGGGTCCCAGCCGCCCCCCTGAACGTCCTGGCGGCCCGTCTGCGCCCCGGCGGCGAGGTTGTGGCCCTGCTGCCGGTCGGTCTGGCCCGTCCAGTCGGCCTGGCCCGGCACGAACCCCTGGGGGGCCTGGGCCTGCCACCCGGTCTCCGGGGCTCCGTCGGCACGCTGCCCGACGTGCGAGGACATGCCGCCGTTCTCCGTCTCGAAGGCGGCCTGCCGGGCGGCGGCGCTCATGGCCGCGGCGTTGGGGAAGCGCCGGGCCGGATCCTTGGCGAGGGAGCGCTCCACAAGCGCGCGTACCGCCGGGGGGACGAACGCCGGCAGCGGCGGCGGCGCCTCGCGGATGTGCTTCAGCGCGATCGTCACCGGCGTGTCCCCGTCGAACGGGCGCTGCCCGGCCAGGCACTCGTAGGCCACCACGCCGAGCGCGTAGATGTCCACGGCCGGGGTGACGGGCGCGCCCTCGGCCTGTTCGGGCGCGCAGTAGGCGGCCGTGCCGAGCACCATGCCCGCGTCCGTCAACCGGCTGGCCGTGTCGGACCTGGCGATGCCGAAGTCGGTGAGCACGAGCGTGCCGTCGGAGCGGACCAGCAGGTTGCCGGGCTTGATGTCGCGGTGGACGATGCCCTGGTCGTGGACGGCCTGCAGCGCCGAGGCCGCCTGGGCGATGAGGTCCATCGCGGCGCCCGGGGCGATGCTCCCGAGCCTGCCGAGCAGGCGGTCGAGCGGCTCGCCGTCGACGAACTTCATCACCAGGTACGCCGTCGCCCCCGCGCCGGGCACCTCGTGCACCCCGTAGTCGTAGACGTCGACGACCCCGGGGTGGTTGATCGTCGCCATGGCGCGCGCCTCGCCCTGGAAGCGCACCAGGAAGCCGGGGTCGTCCGTACGGCCCGGGAGCAGCACTTTGACGGCGACGGTGCGGGCCAGGACCATGTCCTCGCCCCGCCACACCTCGCCCATACCACCGGCACCGATGCGGGTGCTCAGGCGATACCGCCCCGCCAGCGTCGTGCCTTGGGCCACCATTACTCCCCCGTAACCCCGTCCACTCCTACCTCAGAGCTCCCCAACAAAGCGGATCCGTATCGCGGCACCGTCTCGGCGCCGTAACGAAACCCTGCCCGCCGTGCGGCTCACATACATGACGCGAGGCGTAGCATCGCACAAAACCAAGAACGTATGCGGGCACTTGCGCACCTTGCAGGCCATTGCCCCCAAGGGGACCTGACGACCACATCGGGACCAACCAGCCCCGACGTCACGAAGACCCCCTCCGGCACGGGAGTCGACTCAGCAAAACCCTACAAGAGTAAGCAAAGAACAGATAAGCACGGAAAACATCGTTTCCGGGCGTTGCTCCGGCCGGGTCAGCCGCTCAGCGAGCCGTGCTCGGCGCAGCGCGCCGTCCAACCGGCGGGGGTCACCTGGACCACCAGCCGGCGGCGGCAGCGGGCGCAGTAGCGCGGCGGCTCCAGCGCGCGGGCCCGGCGGCACCCGTCGTGGCCGGACTCCCCCTCGGGACCTCCGCAGTGGTCGCAGTACGAGATCACGGGACCAGACTCTATGCTGGCGCGCATGACGCTCGCTCCGGGTCTGCAGGCACGGCTCCTCATCATGGTCGAGCGGGAGGACACCGCCGCCAAGGTCGGCAGCGGCGACGTGCCGGTGCTGGCCACGCCCCGCCTGCTGGCGCTCGCCGAACAGGCCACGGTCCAGGCCGTCGCCGGCGCCCTGGACGCGGGCCAGACCTCCGTGGGCACCCGGGTGACCCTGGAGCACCTGGAGGCCAGCCCGGTCGGCACGCACGTCGAGATCGTCGCCGAGCTGACCGGGGTCGACGGGCGCCGCCTGACCTTCGGCTTCACCGCCCGCCACCGGGAGAGCGTCGCCGCGACCGGGACGATCGAACGGGTGATCGTCGACCGCGAGCGCTTCCTGGCCCGCCTCCCCCGCTGACCGTCCCGGCAGCCCGCCTCACCCGCCGGCCGCCCCGGGACTCCTCCTCGCCCCCCGGCCGTGCCCGGGATCCTAGAGCCGGTGGATCGGGGCCAGCCTGTCGATCACCTTGGCCATCGCCTCGACGACCGTCGGGTCGTACTCCCGGCCCACGCCGAGCCTGAGCCGCTCCAGCGCGGCACCGGCCCGGTCGCGGTCGGTGGAACCGCCGACGAGGTCGTCGTAGGCGTTGGCCGCCTTGATGATGCGGCTGGCCGTCGGCGGCGCCTCCGCGCAGGTGTCGCACTGGCGGCGGACGATCTCCGCCACCCTGTCCAGCACCCCGGTCTGCCGGATCACCTCCGCGCCCAGCTCGGCGATGCGCCGCGCCTGCGCGGGATCGGTCAGGACGGTGGCACCGCCGGGGATGGGGTCGCGCAGCGACAACTGGCCGATGTCGTGCATGAGCGCGGCGTACTCCAGCTCCAGCAGCTCCGGCTCGGCCGTGCCGAGCTCGCGCCCGACCGCCACCGCCAGGCGGCTGACCCGCCGGGAGTGCCCGGGCTCGACGTACCCGGCGACCTCGGTGACCCGGGCCAGCGCGCGGACCGTCTGCAGGTAGGTGGCCCTGATCCCGGCGTACTTGCGGAAGGCGACCTGGGTGACCAGCAGCGGGGCGGCGAACACCAGCAGCGCGGCCATGTCCATGCTGTGCGAGGCCAGCGCGAGCAGGATGCCCGAGGCGGCGACCGCGGCCCCCAGCGGCGCGGCCATCCGCAGCTCGTCGCGGACGGCCACGTGGAAGGCGGCGCGCACCTGCTCGGCCCGGAGCACGGCGGCGAGCAGCACGTCGGCCGCCACCATGAGCACGATGAGCAGCGCCATCACGCCGAGCGCGGGCCACCAGCCGGTCTCCCCGCTGCCGGCCATCTCGAACAGCGGCCCGGCCAGCGGCCGGTAGGCCAGCGCGAGCAGGGCCCCGGTGAGCAGCCTGCGCGCCATCGCGTCCAGCCGGGGCGGACGCCCCACCGCCAGGTGCGGCAACGCCCCGGCGACCATGCCGACCGAGAGCACCGCGACGACCTGGAGCGCCGAGTGCCGCGCCGGGACGCCGCCCATGTCCAGCAGGAGCGTGTACCCCAGCGCCGCGGCCGCGCCGATCGGCGCCACCTCCCTGTTGCCGGGCATGGTGAGCCTGGCCAGCTCCCCGACCGCGATCAGCACGCCGAAGGCGACGGCGACGCGCGGGTCGAGCAGCCCGGTCGCGGCGGTGTGCGCCACACCGGCCACCGCCAGCAGCCCCGCCGCGCAGATCAGCAGGAGCTGGCCCGAGTCGAGGTCCTGGAAGGGCCGGATGCCGCCGGTGCCGTTCATCGCTCGGACACCACCTGGATCGGCACGGTCGGGTCGTCGTGGTCCTTCGCGGTCGTCTCGGCGGCGTCGGCCGGGGGCGTGACGACCGTGCGCGGCGGCTCCCAGCCGTCCCGGTCGACGGCCTTGATGAACGCCACGACCATCACCGGGTCGAACTGGGTGCCGGCCCCCTTGCGCAGCTCGGCCATGGCCACCTCGCGGGGACGGGCGGTGCGGTAGGAGCGGTCGGAGGTCATCGAGTCGAAGGCGTCGGCCACCGCGATGATCCTGGCGAACTCCGGGATCTCGTCACCGGCCAGCCCCATCGGGTAGCCCTTGCCGTCCTGGCGCTCGTGGTGGTGCATGATCCCGGCGAACGCCTCGTCCAGGAAGTCGATGCCGCGCACGATCTCCAGCCCGCGCATCGGGTGGAGCTGGATGGCGGCGAGCTCCTCCTCGCTGAGCGGGCCGTCCTTCTGCAGCACCTTGGTCGGCACGCCCAGCTTGCCCACGTCGTGGAGCATCCCGGCGTAGCGGATCGCGCGCAGCCGCTCCGACCCCATCCCGATCTCCTCGGCGATCATGCCGGCGGCCTGGGAGACGCGGGTGCAGTGGCCGCGCGTGTAGTAGTCCTTGGTCTCCACCGCCTGGCAGAGCGCGGCGATCGTGGCGTCGTAGGAGCGCTGCTGGGCGAGGTACTGGCCGAAGGCCCAGCGCGCCACGAAGAGCGGGAGCAGCACGAGCACCGCGGAGATCGAGTTGACCGTGGCCCAGAGCCCGGCGATCAGCAGGCCGAAGGTGGCGTAGCCGAAGTAGGAGACCATGAACTGGACGATGCCCCGCAGCGGCACCTGGTCGGCCTGGCCGGTGAGCGCCAGCACGATCGCGATCAGCGTGAAGTTCAGCGGCACGAACACGGCCGCCGCGCCCGCGAACGGCACGATGATCTCGTCGAACCCGGCGATGGTCGGCACCGCGGGGACGCCGCCGAGCGCCACGTAGACCCGGCCCGCGACATAGCCGCAGATGGCGAACTGGGCGCTGTTGAACAGCCGCTTCACCAGGGGAAGGCCGGGCCGCACGCTGAACATGGCCGTCACGCCGACCAGCGCCGCCCCCTCGGGACCGAGCAGCACCACCGCGGCGAGCACGGCGGAGAAGCTGACCGAGACCGCGGCCTGCCTGACGTTCAGCAGGGTGGGCACCGACTCGCACACCAGGAACAGCAGGGCCAGCACCATGAGGTTGGACCAGTCGAGCCGGTCCAGGCGGCCGCCCGGCAGGACGCTGTATCCGAGCAGCGCGAACGCGGCTCCGATGACCAGGACCAGGTAGACCTTGGCAAACCACGGCAGTCCACGCACAGCGGCCACCCTACGGTTCCGGAGGGCGCGTGCTCAGGTCCAGGAAATCCCGGGAGAGACCGGGTCGACCATTTCCCTCACCATGCGCTCCTCCACGTCGATTTCGCACTCAGGCTACAGAAACGAGCCTGGCCGGGGAGGCGAGACGGCCAATCGCAAGCAAAGCGTGATCAGGCGATCACCCGACGTCGCCCACCCTCACGGACCACGGTCGGCCCGGCCGGTCAGCGAGGCCGGTCAGCGGTCCGAGAGCCTGGTCCTGGCCCAGGCGACGGTGGCCTTCAGGCCGGTGGCCAGATCCGTCTGGGGGCGCCAGCCCAGTCCCTCCAGCGCGGGAGAGGGGTCGACGGCCATGGCCGGCAGGTCGCCCAGCCGGGCCGGGGCCGTGCCCGGCTCGTCGGCGGCGCCCGCCGCCTCCGCGATCAGGGAGTGCAGCTCCAGGTCGGTGGTCTGGACGCCGGTGCCCAGGTTGAACCGGCCGCCGCCGCCCTCGGTGCCGCAGGCGCGCGCGAACCCGTCCACCACGTCGTCGACGAAGACGTAGTCCCTGGTCTGGCCGCCGTCGCCGTAGACCACCGTGGGGGTGCCGTTGAGCAGCGCGTCAGTGAAGATCGCGACCACCCCGGCCTCGCCGTCGGGCGACTGGCGCGGGCCGTAGACGTTGGAGAGCACCAGCGCGGTGTAGTCGATGCCGTGCAGCGCCTTGAACGCCGCCAGGTAGATCTCCGCGCTCAGCTTGGAGGCCGCGTACGGGGAACGCGGGTCGGTCGCCGCGCCACCGGGGACCGGGATGACCGCCGGCCTGCCGTACACCGCGACCGAGGAGGCGAAGACGATCTTGCGGGTGCCGCCCCGGTGGGCGGCGGTCAGGACCGAGGCGGTCCCCTCGACGTTGAGCCGCGCGTCGTGGACCGGGTCGGCCACGCTCTTGCGCACGCTGATCTGCGCGGCGAGGTGACAGACGACCTCGGGCCTCCAGTCGGCGGCCAGCTCGCCCAGGGCGGCGTCGCGGACGTCCATCACGTGCAGGGAGAAGCGGGGGTTCCCGGCGGCACCGGACAGGTTGGCGCGGTCGCCGCCGGACAGGTCGTCCACCACCGCGACCTCGTGCCCGTCGGCCAGCAGCCGGTCGACGAGGGTGGATCCGATGAATCCGGCCCCACCGGTCACGAGCACGCGCATGGTCAACCCCCGTCGTCACGTGGTCGTGGTCACAGGAGCGGCCACGACCCTACGGGAGATCCTAGGAGATCAGCGGGCGATCTCGGAGCGGACCTTGTCGATCCGCTCGAGCACCTTGGCCCGCAGGTCGGCCGAGGCCTGGTCGCAGCCGCAGTGCTTGGCGACCAGTTGCTTGACGACCTGCTCCAGCCCGTACTCCTCCAGGCAGGGGTGACACTCGTCCAGGTGCTGGCGGATGTCGGCGCAGTTGCCCTCGTCGAGCTCGCCGTCCAGGTAGGTGTAGACCTTGTCCAGGACCTCGGCGCAGTCGGTGTCGTGGTGCTTGCCGCAGCTCATGCGATCACCCGCTTCGGACACGCTGAGCCCGTACGGGCGATCTCGGCGTCCCTGTCTCGCTCGCTCACTTGGCACCCTCCGCCGGAACCAGGCCACGCTCGCGGGCGTAGTCCTCGAGCTGGGTCCGCAGCTGACGACGGCCACGGTGCAGCCGCGACATCACGGTCCCGATGGGGGTGCCCATGATGTCGGCGATCTCCTTGTACGGGAAGCCCTCGACGTCGGCGAGGTAGACCGCGATGCGGAACTCCTCGGGGAGCGCGGCCAGCGCCCGCTTCACGTCGGTGTCGGGGAGGTGCTCCAGCGCCTCGATCTCGGCCGACTTGAGCCCGGCCGAGGTGTGCGACTCGGCCCTGGCGAGCTGCCAGTCCTCGATCTCCTCGGCCCCCGACTGCTTGGGCTCCCGCTGCTTCTTGCGGTAACTGTTGATGAAGGTGTTGGTCAGGATCCGGTACAGCCAGGCCTTGAGGTTCGTGCCCTGCTGGAACTGGTGGAAGGACGCGAAGGCCTTCGCGAAGGTCTCCTGAAGAAGGTCCTCGGCGTCCGCGGGGTTTCGGGTCATCCGAAGTGCGGCAGAGTAGAGCTGGTCGAGGTAGGGCATGACATCCCGCTCGAACCGTGTACTCCGCTGCTCCAGAGTCTCCTCGTCTGTCGCAGGGACCGGACCCACCCCCTTAAGATCGCCGGAGTCCTGCTGTCGCGGGACACCGTACTGAGCGGAGAATACCCGTTCAGGACGGACAGGCCGATCACCGGGGCGGGTGACTGGTTCGATGAGGGCGAGCATCTGCTTGCCAACCTCCGAAAGGATCGTGCGTTGTCCGCTTGCAACACGCTCGTCCGGCCATCTGTTCCCGCAAGATAGAAGGTGACGAACGGCCCGGTACGGGGAAAAAGAAGGTACGTACCGGTAGGAGCTAAGACCACCGGATCCTCCCGACGCCAGGAGCTGCTTGTGCTGCCCATCCCGGCCGAAGAGCTGAACGGCTCAGGTGCGCTCGGGCCGTACTGGACCTTTTACCACGCGGTCGTGGCCGAGCAACTGGGCCGATGGCTGCCACGGAGCCCCTCCACCGTCCTCGACATGTCCTGCGGCAACGGCCGCTGGGCCGCCCAGGCCGCCAAGGCCGGGCACCGGGTGGTCGAGGTGGTCGACTTCCGCCGCCCCGTGGACGTCCAGCCACTGCACGACGTCTCCAAGGTCAGCCAGGTACGCGCCGACGACCTGCGTTTCCTGCCCGACGGCAGCGTGGACGCCGTGATGGCCGAGGAACGCGCCCTGTCGGTGGACCTGATGGCCGAGTCCGCGATCGGCGACATCGCCCGGGTCCTGCGCCCCGGCGGGCGGGCGCTGGTCTGCGTCGACTCGCTGGTGCTGGGGATGGCCATCCTCGCCGAGCAGAACTACTGGGCCCACCTGCGCCAGACCGGCGAGGTCATGCTCGTGCCCTGGCCGGACGGGAGCATCACCCGCTGCTTCAGCAGCGTCCAGCTCCGCGAGCTGCTCACCGACGCCGGCCTGGAGGTCGAGTGGATACGGCCCCGCACGGTGCTGTCCCCCTCGACCGTCGACCACGTGCTGGCCTCCGACTCCCGGGCGCTGACCTGGCTGGTCAACACCGAGCTGGACACCCACCCCGAGGACGACGACACCGTGGGGATCCACCTCGTGGCGAGCGCTCGGCGGCCTGGCCCGTAGGGCGGGAGAGGATGCCGGACCGGGGTCAGCGCCTGCGTTCGCGCCTGGACTGGCACTGCACGCAGCGGGCCGCCTCCGGGCGCGCCTCCAGCCTGCTCTCCGGGACCGGACCGCCGCAGTCGGCGCACAGGCCGTAGCACCCCTCGTCCATCCGCCTGAGCGCCTCCAGCACCGAACGCCGGTGGCGGACGGCCACGTCCAGCAGGGCCTGGTTCCGGCCGGACTCGGTCAGGTCCAGGCCTCCGTCGGCCCGTGAGCGCTCCCGTACGGCGGGGGAGTCCCCGCGGAGCACCTCGATGGACCGGTCGAGTTCGGCGAGCATGCTCTTCAGGCGCTCGCGCACGGTCACGACATCCACGACTGCGCACCTCCGGGCGAACGGGGGCGGCCTGTGAAGGGATCCCCGACTTTCCCGTCAGGCGCGAAAAGGGTGAGCTCTGCGGCGGCAGCCTCCTTGCCGCACCCGAGGCACCGCTTTTCTCACCGGATGCCCGCTGGGCGGAAGTTTTACACCGGCCGGGCCGTTGTTTTACGACCGGGAATGCCGTCCGCACCGGACCCGGAAGGGCCACCGGCCCCTTCAGCAGGGGTCGGCGGGGCCGGAGCGCCTGGCATTCTCAGAGGCGCGCCTTGCTCCCGCCCCCTCCGGCCTCGACGGGCTCCAGCAGTTCCGGGCCGTTGTTGCGCACCGAGTTGACCGCGGTGGAGACCGGATAGATCTCCAGGCCGGTGGAGCCGGCGGGGATCAGGAACTCCTGCGCGTCGGCCACACCCGGGTCGAGCCAGTCGCCCCAGCGGTCCCGCTCGATCAGCATCGGCATCCGGTCGTGGACCACGCCCGCCGCGTCCACGGCGTCGGTCGTGATGATCGTGCAGGTCACCAGCCAGGAGAGCGGGTCGTCCTCGGGCCGTCCCTTGTCGCGCCAGAACTCGTACAGCCCCGCCATGGCCATCACGCCGCCGTCGGCGGGGTGGACGAAGTAGGGCTGCTTCCTCGGCTTGCCCTTGGCGTCCTTCTCGTCGAGCACGGCCCACTCGAAGTAGCCGTCGGCCGGGATCAGGCACCTGCGCTCGGCGAACGCCTTGCGGTAGGACGGCTTCTCCGCCACCGTCTCCACCCGCGCGTTGATCATCTTCGAGCCGATGGACGGGTCCTTCGCCCAGGCCGGGACGAGCCCCCAGCGGACCACGCGGAGCTGCCGCACCGCGCGGCCCTCCGGAGCCGTCCTGGGCACCCGGCTCATCACCGCGTACACCGGTTTCGTGGGCGCGACGTTGTAGTCCGGCCTGAGCTCGTCGTCGGCCGCGCCGTCCAGCTCGACCTCGAACTCCTCCAGCAACTCCTGCTTTTTCCGCGCAGAGGCGTATCTCCCGCACATGTCTCCACCTTGCCACGTCCCGCCCCGATGGGGCCCTGCGACCTCTGTCCTCGATCGTGTCCTCGATCGTGTCCTCGTGCGACGGCGCCGGGCGCGCCGCCGATCGCGCCGCGGGACCGTCCCCGGGCGGATCGCGGCCCTCTCCCCCGCGTCCGCGCGCCGGAGATCCCCTCGACGTCACCCCACACCTGCCCGTACCGGGTCCCGGTAGGCTTTTGACCATGTCCGCTCCGCTGTGGCCCGCCCCGACCGCGACCGAACCCGTCCGCGCGACCGTCGCCCTGCCAGGGTCGAAGTCCGTGACCAACCGCGCGCTGCTGCTCGCCGCGCTGGCCGAGGGCCCCGGCACGGTCAGGCGCGCGTTGCGCAGCCGTGACGCCGACCTGATGGCGGACGCGCTGCGGGCACTTGGCGCCGGCATGACCCCCTCGGCCGAGAGCGCCTCCGCCGTCGACTGGGCGATCACGCCGGGCCCGGTCACCGGCGGTGCCCGCGTCGACGTGGGCCTGGCGGGCACGGTCATGCGCTTCGTGCCGCCCATGGCGGCGCTGGCGGCGGAGGAGGTGTTCTTCGACGGCGACCCGCACGCCCGCAGGCGCCCGATGGGGCCGATCCTGCACGCGCTGCGCGCCCTGGGCGCCGAGGTGTCGGGGGACGCGCTGCCGTTCACGATCAGGGGCCCGCTGACCGGCGGCGAGGTCAGGCTGGACGCGTCGGGCTCCTCGCAGTTCCTCTCCGGCCTGCTGCTGACCGCCGCGCGCTTCACCAAGGGCGTGACCGTACGCCACGACGGCCCGCCGATCCCCTCGCAGCCGCACATCCTGATGACGGTCCAGATGCTCCGCGAGTTCGGCGTCGTGGTGGACGACTCCGAGCCCGACGTCTGGCGCGTCGAACCCGGTCCCATCGGCGCCAGGGACTTCACGGTGGAGCCGGACCTGTCCAACGCGGCGCCGTTCCTGTGCGCCGCCATGGTGACCGGCGGCACGGTCACCGTCCCGGACTGGCCGGCCCGCACGACCCAGCCGGGCGACCAGCTCCGCACGCTGCTGGCCGGCATGGGAGCCTCGGTCGAGCACACGCCCGGCGGGCTGACGGTCACCGGCACCGGGCGGATCGGCGGCATCGAGGCGGACCTGCGGGACGTGGCGGAGCTGACCCCCACGATCGCCGCGCTGGCCGCCCTGGCCGACTCCCCCAGCAGGATCGGCGGCGTCGCCCACATCCGCGGGCACGAGACCGACCGGCTGGCCGCCCTGGTGGCCGAGATCAACGGCCTGGGGGGCGACGCGAACGAGACCGAGGACGGCCTGGAGATCCGGCCCCGCCCGCTGTCCGGCGGGGTGTTCCACTCCTACGCCGACCACCGGATGGCCACCGCCGGAGCGGTGATCGGCCTGGCCGTGCCCGGCGTCGAGGTGGAGGACATCGCCACCACGGGTAAGACCCTGCCCGAGTTCGCCTCCATGTGGGCGGACATGCTGCGCGGCGCGCGGTGAAGGGCGAACGGCGGCCGTCAGGCCCTGGAGGCGCCCGGTGACGACCGTCCCAGCGGGGGCGGCACCGGGCCGGACGAGGCGGAGAAGCTGAGAAAGCGCGAGTACGACGAGGACGACGTCAAGGTCAGGCCGGGCAAGGGATCCCGGCCCCGGACCCGGATCCGCCCTGCCCACGAGGACGCGGTCCCGGCGTTCGTGGTGGCCGTGGACCGCGGGCGCTACACGTGCCTGGTCGAGTCGGCGGGCGAGAAGGGGCGCCGCCGCAAGAAGGACCACGCCGAGGGCGCCGCGATGAGCGGCCGCGTCGTGGTCGCCATGAAGGCGCGCGAGCTGGGCCGCAAGGGGATCGTGGTCGGCGACCGGGTCGCCCTGGTGGGCGACGTCTCCGGCATGGCCGACACCCTGGCCCGCGTCGTACGCGTCGAGCCCCGCGTCTCCATGCTCCGCCGCTCCGCGGACGACACCGACAACACCGACGGCATCGAGCGTCCCGTCGTCGCCAACGCCGACCAGCTCGTCATCGTGACGGCCCTGGCCGACCCGCCGCCCCGCCCCCGCATGATCGACCGGATGCTGGTCGCGGCCTTCGACGCCGACATCGAGTCGCTGCTCTGCCTCACCAAGTCCGACCTCGCCTCCCCCGAGGAGCTGGTCGCGCTGTACGCCCCCCTCGGGGTCCCGTACGTGGTGGTGCGGAAGGGCGGCGGTCTCGACGAGGTGCGGACGCGCCTGAACGGCCGCATCAGCGTGCTCGTGGGCCACTCGGGGGTGGGCAAGTCGACGCTGGTCAACGCCCTGGTCCCGGACGCCAACCGGGCCGTCTCGCACGTGAACGCGGTCACCGGCCGGGGCCGTCACACCTCGACCTCGGCCGTGGCCCTGGAGCTGCCCGGCGGCGGCTGGATCATCGACACCCCCGGTGTGCGGAGCTTCGGCCTGGCCCACGTCTCGGTGGAGACGGTGCTGGCGGGCTTCCCCGACCTGATCGAGGGCACCGTCCAGTGCCCCAAGGGTTGCAACCACCTCGCCGACGAGTGCGCCCTGGACGCCTGGGTCGCGGCGGGCCACGCCGACCCGGTCAGGCTGGCCTCCCTGCGCCGCCTCCTCGCCAGCCGCGAGGGCGCCCCGGAGGAGGACCGCCCCCAGGACCCCTGACCCCCCGGACACGCCTCACCTCCTCCCCGGGGACTTCGCTCGCCCCTTTTCTCGTCCGGTCGGCTCGATGATCGGTCATCTCCGGGGTGACTGCGGTGATCCGGTGGCGGGGTGGGCGGGCACGATCGGCCTTGTCCGCGTTCACGAAGCCGGAACGCCGGACTCGGCACCCACAGATCAAAGCGACCCGACGAATCACCGCCAAGGCCCGTTCCGTGGATCGTCTGAGCCATGGCGGTAAACACCTCATGAAACGGGGCTGAACGGCATGATGCGCCGTTCAGCCCCGCAGGAATCATCTCAGAAGGTGTCCGGATATCCGGTGTCGTACTGAGGCGAGGTGGACGAACTCCAGCCCACACCGTCGAACGTGTC
>NZ_JBFABE010000069.1:0-12822 GCF_040640155.1 Streptosporangium sp. NPDC023615 | reverse complement strand
GTACGAAACACTGCCATCGGCATTCGACACCCACGACCGATCAGCCGCATAACCCCAATCACCAGGTGACGAATACCTCGTGTACCAGCCACTCGGCTTCAAGACATTACACACCAGGAACTGACTGGCCTGCGTCCCCGCACGCCCGCACACCGCAGGCCCGTCCTTCGTCGACAGATACGCACGATCACCCGACTGGACGTTCGTCTGAACATATGCGCTCGCGGCACTGGAGGAACCATGAGCGTTGCGTGCCACCACCGTGTACCGGTACGCCTGGTCCGGCGACACCTTCACATCGAGGTACGTGGGACTGGACGTGGTCCCGAGCAGGTGGGAGCCACGGAAGATCTGGTAGTCGGTGGCATTCGGGGCGGCGCCCCAACGCAGGTTGACTCGTGAACCGTGCTCCAGGGCCGCAATGGCTCCGGGAGAACCCGGTGGCGTCCCTGATGCAGGTGGTGGGATGTCCCTGAAGTGGAGGAACCCGTCAGGCCAGTCAGCCGTACCTCGATCCAGCGTCTTCCAGTAGAAGTCTCCGCCGTAGTTGTCCTCGGAGATGGTGATCGTGTTTCCGCCGGCGCGAACCTCCTCGACATAGGCCACATGCCCGTTCGGCCTGGAAGGACTCCTGTCCCACCAGGCGATGGCCCCCACCGCCGATACGTCATCAGGTGTGCGCCACCTTTTCCACTCCCACGCGTTCCCCATCGGCGATCCCGGTCGCGGAACCTGATTACGCTGGAGCATGTACGAGGCATAATTGGTGCAGTTGGCGCCGGAGAAAGCGCCCCAGTAGCTCTGATTCCGGTTGTAGCCGTGCGTCTCACACTGCGTGTAACCGATGCAGATTGTCGAGTTCGCGGCCCCCGGGGTGGCGAACACCCCTATCGCTGCCAACATCACCACCACGAGGCATACCGCCTGACGTAAACGAGACATGAGACGATCCTTTCCTTGAACAGGAACCGAGTTGCCTGGATACGGCGGTTTTGAGCATGGAATATCTCGCGTCAGCGGCACAACAGATGTCATGTCCGGATGGTCCAGACTCATCCGGATTCATCCGTCGGATGGTCCTGACCTCGGGCATCAGCTTGATAACGGGCGTCGGCCGGAAGGTGGTGATATGAGAGCCTTGCCCTCCCAGGGCTACGCGCGGCAAGCCAGAAAGGATCTTCGCCATGTCCAAGGAGGGGGAAAACTTCACTTCGGAACCCCCCGAGGGTTTCATCGACTCTTTACGCGCCCTGCATGCCGCAGCAGGGGCTCCCAAATTCAGCGTAATGGCGGCCAGGGTAGATATATCCCGCTCCACCCTGAACGCTGTGATCAACCCCCGGCCACACTCTTTTCCCACCTGGGAGGCAACCCGGGGATTCCTGCGCGCGTGCGATGTCGATGAGGCGCAGCTTCCCGAATGGCGACGAAGATGGGCCACATGTAAAGACAGGAGGGGCAACAGCGACCAAGAACCGGTGGCACCTGAAACCGTCACGTCCGGACGGACGATCTCGCGAGCACGAGCCATAGGGGTGAGCGCCCTTTCCGCACTCCTGGGAGTGATCGCGGGGGGTCTCGCCGTCTACTGGCTCTTGCAGCCCGGTCGCGCGGAAACCGGAGACGATCCCATAGCCAGCGGATGCGCCGAGGACGCCCAGCAGGTAGCGATGACCGAGGTCGCAGGCTCCTACCAGCTCCATCTCCTGTGGTCGGCAAGATGCTCGGCCAACTGGGGACGGATCATTCGCCTGGACGACAAGCCGTACGGCAACCGGGTCGGCGTGTCCGTTTATGGGAATTTCGCCGATCCACCGCCCGCGCAACATACGGAACGCCCGGACGTCAACGACCTGTACACGCCGATCATCGTGGTCGAACCGACCTGGACGGTCTGCGTCACCGGCACGATCTGGACAGCGGCGGCCACGACCAACGCCGAGCGGCCCCTGTGCCGCTGATGCTGTGACCGGGAACGTTTACCGGGTTGGGCGAAGATTTCAGGCTGCCGGCGCAAGGGGCCGATCGCCCCGGCGGCTGCCGCCTCAGTCGGGCGGCCCAGGAGGCGCAGGGTTGCGCACCTCTGCCTTCCAAGCGCCGATCGGACGTGATCAGCGTCTGTCCCGTCCGTACGAGCGTCTGCACGCCGACCCGGTGGTCGTTTCCGATCACAGCACCGGGTCGAGTCTCCAAGAAACAGCCGGGTCCAAGCGGACTCACCGCGACGCGTCAGCGTCACCATGAGACACCTCACCGCGACGCGTCAGCGTCGCGATTTGAACGTCCAGGTGACGGTCATCTCGGACACCGGGGTGCCGTCGGCGGTCCTGATCTCGATCAGGACGTCGAACTCGGGTCGTTCCCCCGCGTCCAGCCTGGCCACGACCTCCTCCCTGGTCGCCTGGAGGCGCGCCTCGGCGACGATCTCCCCCTTGGCGATCTTGGAGTAGCGGATCGTCGCGTTCGTGACCAGGGGGGTGGCCCTCGACAACTGGTCACCGAAGACCGAGAGCATGGTGGCACCGGAGGCGGTCTCGGCGACGCTGAACAGGACTCCCGCGTGCGCGCCGCCCACGTGGTTGTGCAGGTCGTCCCGGTCGGCCAGCCGGGCGATGACATGGCCGGGTTCCACCTTGTCGAACGAGACGCCCAGCGTCCTGGCGAACGGGACGCTCTGCAGCATGAGGTCACCCACATCGAAGGTCATGCCCGGAATGCTACTCACCGGTAATCCCGCCGTCGACGGATGATTTACGCGCTATCCCAGTGACTGGTGGGACGCGACACGATTGTTCCGCCTTGCTCCGCTCTCCTCCGTCCGGTCGGCGACACGGTAGCGTTGCCCCCCGTGACGGGTTACAACGACGATCTCCGCCTGGCGCACGTCATGGCCGACGCCGCCGACGATCTGACCATGCGCAGGTTCAAGGCCATGGACCTGCGGGTGGAGACGAAACCCGATCTCACCCCGGTGAGCGACGCCGACCAGGCCGCCGAGAAGGCGATCCGCAACACCCTCTCCCGTGCCCGTCCGCGCGACGCCGTCATCGGCGAGGAGTTCGGCGAGAGCGGCCACGGCGAGCGCTCATGGATCGTCGACCCGATCGACGGCACCAAGAACTACGTGCGCGGGGTGCCCGTCTGGGCCACGCTCATCGCCCTGCTCGACCAGGGCCGCGTCGTCGTCGGCCTGGTCTCGGCCCCGGCCCTGGGCCGCCGCTGGTGGGCCGCCCAGGGCAGCGGCGCCTGGACCGGCAGGAGTCTCACCAAGGCCACCCGCTGCCAGGTCTCCTCGGTCACCTCCCTGCAGGACGCCTCGTTCTCCTACTCCAGCCTGAGCGGCTGGGAGGAGGCCGGGAAGCTCGACGCGTTCCTCGACATGAACCGTTCCGTCTGGCGCAGCCGCGCCTACGGGGACTTCTGGTCCCACATGCTCGTCGCCGAAGGCGCGGTCGACGTCTCGGCGGAACCGGAGCTCTCCCGGTGGGACATCGCGGCGCTGACCGTGATCGTCGAGGAGGCCGGCGGCATCTGGACCGACCTGTCGGGCGTTCCCGACATCGACGGTGGCAGCCTGCTGTGCAGCAACGGCCCCCTGCACGGCACGGCGCTCGAGCGCCTGGGCTCCGGGCCCCTGACGCTGCCCGTCTGATCCACCCGCCCGCCCCGCCGGCGGGATCCTGCCGCAAGGCCCGCCCGCCCCGCCGGCGGTCCCCGTCGCAAGGCCCGCCCGCACCGGCCAGGGGCGCTCCGGCCCGCTCACGCGGACGCCCCCGGCCCCTCCTCCACCGCCACGGGCGCCCCGACCCCGGCGGCCCGCACGATCGTCCTGGACCGATCCACGCGTGCGCGCGTCCGGCCCCGTCCGCCCAGGCGGATGTCCGTAAGGTGAACGGATCGGCGCACCCGGCGTGACGACCGGCCGAACTCCTCGGAGCCGGCACGTCCCGGCCCCTCGCCCGCCGTGCCCGCCATCCCCGTACCAGGCGAACGCCACGACGGCCCGGCCGTTCCCCGCGATCCGGAAAGCGACGGCACGGTCCCGGTCAAGCCCCGATATTCACATCCCCGGGCTCACGTCTTCCGGCCCCGGTCATGGCTCGTTTCATCTCCGTTCACTTTGTCCCGGTTACATCGGAGTCATCGAGAACGGATCTCACTACGGAGAAGGAACATACCGTGACCAGTGGACAGCGCCGCCTCAGCGCGGTGGCGACGGCCGCGCTCGTCGTCTCGCTCGCGGCCGCATGCGGTGGCGACGCCAAGCCCAACAGTGACGGCAGCACCACCGCCGCGAACGCACCCTCCGCCGCCACCGGCGAGGGCGGCGCGCAGCTGAGCGGCGAGATCAAGATCGACGGCTCCAGCACCGTGGCCCCCCTCACCCAGGCGGCCTCCGAGCTCTTCAGCGAGGAGCAGCCGCAGGTCAAGGTGCCGGTCGGCACCTCGGGCACCGGCGGCGGCTTCGAGAGGTTCTGCGCCGGCGAGACCGACATCTCCAACGCCTCCCGTGCGATCAAGGACGAGGAGAAGGCGGCCTGCGACGCCAAGGGCATCAAGTTCACCGAGCTCACGGTGGCCGTCGACGCGCTGACCGTCGTGGTCCCCAAGGAGAACACCTGGGCCACCTGCCTGACCACCGACCAGCTCAAGAAGATGTGGGAGCCGGCGGCCGAGGGCAAGGTCAAGACCTGGAAGGACGTCGACGCCAAGTTCCCGGCCGAGGAGCTCAAGCTCTACGGCCCCGGCACCGACTCCGGCACCTTCGACTACTTCACCGACGAGATCAACGGTGAGGAAGGCGCCAGCCGCAAGGACTACAGCCCGAGCGAGAACGACAACGACATCGTCACCGGTGTCGCGGGCGCCAAGGGCGGCCTGGGCTACTTCGGCTTCACCTACTTCGAGGAGAACGCCGACAAGCTCAAGGCCGTGGAGATCGACTCCGGCGAGGGCTGCGTGGCCCCGAGCGTGGAGAGCGCCCAGGGCGGCAAGTACACCCCGCTCGCCCGCTCGCTGTTCGTCTACCCCTCCACCACCGCCGTGAAGCGGCCCGAGGTCGCTGCCTTCCTCGACTTCTACGCCGGCAACATCAACGCGATCGCCAAGGACGCGAAGTTCATCCCGCTCAACGCCGAGCAGGAGGCCAAGCTCAAGGCTGACATCACCTCGCTGAAGAGCGCCGGCTGATGTCGGCACAGCACCGCACGACCGTTCCGGGGACCTCCGGGTCCCTGGCGCGGTCGCGCCCGCGTTACGGCGAGTCCGTCATCAAGGCCGTCCTGCTGGCGGCCGCGATGGTGTCGGTGGCGACCACCGTCGGCATCGTCGTCGCCCTCCTCGAACCGACCATCGAGTTCTTCGCCACGGTGAGCCTGGGTGAGTTCTTCGGTTCGACCAACTGGGGGCCGCTGTTCAACCCGCCGGCGTTCGGCGTGTGGCCGCTCCTGGTCGCGACGCTGGAGATCACCCTCATCGCCGTGGTGGTCGCCGTGCCGCTCGGCCTGGCCGCCGCGATCTACCTGTCGGAGTACGCCTCCCGCAGGACCCGTAAGATCTTCAAGCCGGTGCTGGAGGTCCTCGCGGGCATCCCCACGGTGGTCTTCGGCTTCTTCGCCCTGACCTTCGTCACCCCGCTCCTGAGGGACGTCTTCCCCTTCCTGAACCTGGACGGCAAGAACGCGCTCGCCGCGGGCCTCCTCGTCGGCGTGATGATCATCCCGATCGTCGCGTCCCTGTCGGAGGACTCGATGGCCGCGGTCCCGAACGGACTGCGTGAGGGCTCCTACGCCCTCGGCGCCTCCAAGATGCTCACCTCGGTGCGCGTCGTCGTCCCCGCCGCGTTCTCCGGCATCGTCGCCGCCATCATCCTGGCGATCTCCCGGGCCGCGGGCGAGACGATGATCGTGGCCATCGCCGGCGGGTTCAAGTCGGTCTTCACGCTCTACCCGGGCGACGAGATGGCCACCATGGCGGCCTTCATCGCCCAGGCCGGCTCCGGCGACGCCTCGGTCGGTTCCATCGCCTACAAGACCATCTTCGCGGTGGGGTCCCTGCTCTTCGTGATCACCTTCGCGATGAACTACCTCAGTGCCCGCATGGTCCAGAAGTATCGCGAGGTCTACGACTGATGGCCATCCTCACCACCCCGCGCTCCGCCGTACAGCTGGCGAGCAAGGGACGCCCGCTCAAGGAACACCTCTTCCGCATCGCGCTGATGGCCAGCCTGGCCGTCGCCCTGCTGTTCCTGGCCATGCTGATCATCTACGTGGTCGAGGAGGGCTGGCCGCGGCTCAACTCGATCCTGTGGGAGAACCAGCCCTCGATCCGGCGCCCGGAGACCGCGGGCATCCAGTCGGGCATCCTCGGCACCCTGTGGATCATCGGCCTGACCGCGGTCATGGCCCTGCCCACCGGCATCCTCGCGGCGATCTACCTCGAGGAGTACGCCGACAAGACCAAGTGGTACAACAGGCTGATCGAGCTGAACATCTCCAACCTGGCGGCCGTTCCCTCGATCGTCTACGGCATCCTGGGCCTGGGCATCATCGCCCGCTGGATGCAGTTCGGCTTCACCGTGATGACCGGCGCGGTCACCATCTCGCTGCTCGTGCTGCCCATCGTGATCATCTCCGCCCGCGAGGCCATCCGCGCGGTGCCGCCGTCGATCCGCGAGGGCTCGCTGGCGCTGGGCGCGACCCAGTGGCAGACCATCTACCGCCAGGTCCTGCCCGCGTCGATCCCGGGCATCGCCACGGGCTCGATCCTGGCGCTCTCCCGGGCGATCGGCGAGGCCGCCCCGTTCCTGATGCTCGGCGCCGCGACGCTGGTCCGGTTCAACCCGGAAGGCGTGTGGAGCAGCTTCTCCGTCCTGCCGTTGCAGATCTACAGCTTCATCAGCCGTCCCCAGGAGGAGTTCGCGATCCTCGCCGCGGCGGCGATCGTGATCCTGCTGGCGATCCTGCTCCTGATGAACTCGGTCGCCATCTGGCTCCGTAACCGCTACCAGAAGCGCTGGTGAGGTAAGAAATGTCGGAAGTTGGAACCTCCGTGCCGAACGTGACCGTGCGCGGACCCGAAGTCCCCCGTACCATCGAGGCCCTCGACCCGGTCTTCACCGTCTCCGGGCTCAGCGTCTTCTACGGTGACTACGAGGCGGTGCGCGGGGTCGACCTGACCATCGGCAACCGCGAGATCACCGCCATGATCGGCCCCTCCGGCTGCGGCAAGAGCACCGTGCTGCGCTGCTTCAACCGGATGAACGACCTCATCCCCGGTGCCCGCGCGGCCGGCAAGATCCTCTATCACGACGAGGACCTGTACGGCGACCACGTGGACCCGATCGAGGTCCGCCGCCGGATCGGCATGGTCTTCCAGAAGCCCAACCCCTTCCCCAAGTCGATCTACGACAACATCGCCTACGGTCCCCGGGTCAACGGGGTCAAGGGCAACATGGACCAGATCGTCGAGGGCGCGCTGACCAAGGCGGCGCTCTGGGACGAGGTCAAGGACAAGCTCAAGCAGAACGCGCTCTCCCTCTCCGGAGGCCAGCAGCAGCGTCTGTGCATCGCGCGGGCGATCGCGGTGAAGCCGGACGTGATCCTGATGGACGAGCCCTGCTCGGCCCTGGACCCGATCGCGACCACCAAGATCGAGGACCTGATGCAGGAGCTGACGCGCGACTACACGATCGTGATCGTCACGCACAACATGCAGCAGGCCGCCCGCGTCTCGGACCGCACGGCGTTCTTCACCGCCGAGGTGGACGAGGCCGGGGTCCGGCACGGCCGCCTGGTGGAGTTCGACGAGACCAGCCGTATCTTCACCAACCCCACCGACAAGCGGACCGAGGACTACATCACCGGCCGCTTCGGCTAACCCGTATTGGAGGATCCGGGTGATCCAGCCGCAAACGGCACCCGAGGTGGACGAGGACACACGGACGGCGCCCATGCTGCTGGTGGCCGATCCGGAAGCGGCCATGGCCCATGACCTCGCAGAGACCCTGGAACGCGAGGGCGTGAAGGTCATGGCCGTCACCGACGGCGCCCAGGCCCTGTTGCAGGCCGGGGCGTTCCGGCCGGACGTCGTGCTCGTGAGCGCCTCGCTACCGGTCATCGGCGCGGTCGAGTTCGTCCGCGCGGTACGGCTGACCAGAGCCGTACCCGTCCTGCTGGGAGTAGGCGAGGGGCACGCCCAGCAGGCCGTCCAGGCGCTGGCGGCCGGGGCCACCGCGTGCGTCGCCCGCCCGTACCGGGTGCCCGAGCTGCTGCCGCTCATCCACGCCGCGTTCACCGGCGACTCCGCGACCCGCGGGACGCTCGTGGTCGGCGGGGTGGAGCTGGACGTGAACGCCTACCAGGTGAGCGTCGACGGCAGGATCGTCCACCTGCCGCTGCGCGAGTTCGAGCTGCTGCACTACCTGATGCGCAACGCCCACCGCACGGTGACGCGGGAGCAGATCATGCGGCACGTCTGGCACTCCACCGACACCACGTCGACCAACACCATCGCGGTGCACGTCAAGCGTCTCCGCGCCCGCCTCGGCGACAACGACGACCGGCTGATCCAGACCGTCCGGGGGGTGGGGTACCGCCTGGCCGGCAGGACCGCCTGACCGTTCCCGCCGTGGCCCCTCCCGGGAGCGGTCAGTCCCCGCCGGCCGTACCGGTCTGCCGCGTCTCGGCGGGCGGACCGGCCCCGCCGGACTCACCGGCCCGAACGGCCCCGCCGCCGGTCCCACCTGGTTCGCCCGTCCTACCGGGTTCACCGGTTCCGCCGGGTTCGCCCGTCCCGCCGGGTTCACCGGCCTCGCAGCCGGCCCGGCCCCGGAAGGCGGCCATGGCACGCTCGACCGCGCCCTCTATCTTGGCGATGCCGGCCCCCATGCTGAGACTGTCCTCGGTGAGGACGGCCACCGCGTAGTCGTGTCCGTGGCCGCGGATCAGCCCGGCGCTGACGACCACCCAGCGCCCGTTCGACACGTGCCGCAGCCAGCCGTTCTTCAGCGCCACCCGGTCTCCCTCGCACGCGCCCGCGCTGATCCCCCACTTCTGGTCGGGGGTCACCCTCTCCATCAGGTCGAGCACCCGGCGGCGTTTCGCGGGCGCCAGCGGGCTCCTGTCCGTGGCCAGCGCGCTGATCAGCCGGGTCTGGTCCTCGGCCGTGGTCCGCGTGATTCCCCAGCAGTACAGGTCGACGCAGCGGCCACCGGGCGTGTGGGTCCGTCTGAGGCCCAGCCTGCGGTTCGCCATGTCCAAGCCGTTCTCCAGGCCGATCCGCTCGTACAGCCGATCCGCGGCGCCGTTGTCGCTGAAGCGGATCATCTTCCTGGCGTCGGATCTGGCACGCCGGCCGAGGTCGTGCCACCGCGTCTCGAGCAGCAGCGCCGCCAGGATGCCGACCTTGGAGACGCTCGCCGTCGGCAGCCGCAGGGCACGGTGGTAGCGGTAGCGCCGGCCCGTGGTCAGGTCCCGGACCGAAAGGGTGGTCCGGCCGCCGTACGCCGCGAGGAACGCGTCGAGCCCGCGGCTCAGCCTGCCGGCACGGACAGGCGGCGACTCGCCCCCCGGCGCCCGTCCGGAGGACGGCGGCGCGCTCCCGGGAAAGGGGGACGGGGGGTCGGCGGCGGTGAACGGCCCACCCGGAGGCGCCACGGACATCGGGGGCGTCGGCGCCGCCTGGGGCGTGGAGGACGGGGTCGCGGAGTACGGGCTCACCGGCGAGGCCCCCCGATGCGCACCGCACCCGGCGACCTGCGCGGTGACCAGCAGGATCGCGACCCCGGCCACCCGGCTACCGGCTCTCATCATCCACCCCGACCGTCTCCCCTGTTACGTCACGATCGGGATATATCCAACCGAGGGCGACAGGAAGACGATGAAGTGGAACCTAGCCCCAAACAGGGCATGAGCCATGAAATGTCGTACCGGATCGATGCCCGGCCTTAGCGAACGGCGGCGGTTATCCGGGCGATGCTCTCGTCGTCGCAGGTCTCCCAGAAGCCTCCGACGACGTCCTCGAGGTGTTCCATCGACTCCGCCCTGAACAGCACGTCCTGGTACTTCGTGATGTCGTAGTGCGTGGTGCCCATGGCCGCGATGTCCAGCGGACGGATGTCCATCCCCCGGAACTCCTCGATCTCCCCGT
The DNA here is from genome assembly GCF_040640155.1 of Streptosporangium sp. NPDC023615. Taxonomy (NCBI): domain Bacteria; kingdom Bacillati; phylum Actinomycetota; class Actinomycetes; order Streptosporangiales; family Streptosporangiaceae; genus Streptosporangium; species Streptosporangium sp. NPDC023615. The sequence goes on along the minus strand of NZ_JBFABE010000069.1, from coordinate 2,673 downwards.
AGGAGGACAGGATGCCCGCGCCGTACGCCCGCAGCTCGCCCTGGTCGGTCATCACGCCGAACTCCATCGTGAACCAGAAGATCTTCGAGACGAACTCCAGCGCCTCCTTGCCCTCCACCCGGCGGGCGGCCTGCCCGGCCAGGCGGTACAGCCGCGCGAAGCGGTCGGAGGCGAGCGCGTTGGCGTGCCCGATCACCTCGTGGATCACGTCCGGCTCCGGCGTGTACAGCGGCGTGGAGTGGTGCCGGATGTACTGCGTGGAGTGGAAGAGGCCGTCGGCCAGCACCCCGTAGAAGTCCCTGAGCGGCACCAGCCCGGCAGCCGGCACGTAGCGGAAGCCCGTCAGCGGCTCCAGCAGGTCCCCCACCTCCTGGAGCTGCGGGATGCGCTCGGCCGGCAGCCTGAGCCGCTCCGCCGCGTCCACGTACTCGGAGGTGGCGTACTTGTGGTGCTTGAGGGCGAGTTCACGACTGACCAGGGCCCACACCTCGTGTTCCTGGTCGGTGTACTCGGCCGTCGGGATCGGCGTACCGGGCACGTATCCCACCGCGAGCGCGGCGATCGCGTTGCGGCGCGCGCGGTAGACCGGGTCTGCGAAACCGGGGTGACCGGCGCCGAGCTCGACCTCGATCGTGCCGTCGTCGCGGGTCGCCACCGGTGCGAAGTACTGCGCTTCCTCGAACATGAAGGAAATGACAGCAATATCTGGAAACGTTGACAAGAGCGACCAGTTCCTCTGGGCGATCCGCCCAGAAACGCATGGTGGCTTCCGAAGGCCACTGGTCGATTCGACCAGTGCGGTGAGACCCTGTGAGAATGTCGATCGACGAGCTGGACGGCCGCCTCCTGATCACCATGCGGGCCCACCCGCGCATCGGCCTGACCGAGCTGGCCCGCCTGCTCGGCGTGGCCCGCGGAACCGTGCAGGCCCGCGTCGAGAAGCTCACCGCCCGCGGCGTCATCGCCGACTTCGGCCCCACGGTCACCCCGGAGGGCGCCGGATACCCGATCCTCGCCTTCGTCTCGCTACAGATCGCCCAGGGCCGCCTGGACGAGGCCGTACGAGCCCTGGAGTCCGTGCCGGAGATCCTGGAGGTGTACGGCACCAGCGGCCAGGCCGACCTGCTCTGCAGGGTGGTCGCGCGCAGCACGCCGGACCTTCAGGGGATCATCGCCCGCGTTCTCGCCTCCCCCGCGGTCCAGCGGACCGACACCACGATCGCCCTCTCGACCCAGGTCCCCTACCGGATCGAGCCCCTGCTCCGCGCCGCCGCGTCCGGCTGACCCCGCAACCCCTCGAACACGATGGCCAGCGTACGGCGCTGGAGGTCGACGTCCCAGCCCGCGTGGAGCGCCCCGTGGCACAGCCCGGTGAGCAGGGCCAGCACCTCGTCGAGCCGGACGTCCTCCCGAACGGTCCCGGCACGCCGCGCGCGGTCCAGGAGCGCCTCGACCCCCTCGCGCAGCGACTGGAGAGAACCCGCGACCTGAAGGTCGACCCCCGTCTCGGCCAGCAGCGTGACGACGGTCCTCTTCCGCGCCGCCTGATCGACCATCTCGGTGACGAAGGTGAAGAGACCCTCACCGGGACGGTCACCGGCGGCGAGCGCGGACAGTTGTTCGTTCAACCGCTCCAGCAGGCCCTTCATGATGGCCTGGAGCAACGCCTGCTTGGTCGGGAAGTGCTTGAAGACCGTCCCGATGGCGACGCCCGCGCCGGCGGCGACCTCCTCCGTCGACGCGGAAGGGCCCTTCTCCGCGAAGACGGCCTCGGCCACCGCGATGATGCGTTCCCGGTTCCGCCTGGCATCCGCGCGCAACGGCTTGACGCCGCCGGAGTCGTCCGGCCGGTCCGCCGGCGACTTTGTCGAAGTCATGAGCCCATCCTCTCCCTGCCGAGCAGAAGACACCGCCACCACGTCATCGACGCGATGCCGGTGGCCGATGCCGCTTCCCGTCCCGACGCCGATGCGGCCGGCACATCGTCGGCACGGCATTGACAACATGAGTCTCCACTCACAATCATAGAAGTGAGCTTCCACTCATCTTATTCGCCGTCCTCGAAGGGATTCGCCATGCCCGAAACCATCGTGCCCCCTGGGCCCATCGAGATCTTCGACCGCATGCGACACCACTGGCTGGACGGCACCGCCGCCCTCGCCGACGAGCTCGCCGAGAACACCGTCATCGAGATCCCCTTCGCTCCCGAGGGCAGGCGGCGTTTCGAGGGACCGGAGGCGATTCGCCGTTTCACCGGCCCCGACCAGGCGGCTTTCGCGCGGCACTACAGACTGGACGAGATCCGTGACGTGACGATCCACGAGACGACCGACCCCGAAGTGATCGTCGTCGAGTACGTGCTCAGCGGCGTCATCGTCTCCACCGGAGAACGGGCCGCCTCCTCGTTCATCGGGGTCCTCAGGGTGCGGGACGGAAGAATCGTCCTCTGGAGGGAGTACCAGAACCCTCTGGTGATGGCCGAGGTGATCGAGCGGTTGAGGAACGCCTGAGATTCTTCCTTGTGGCCCGCAGGCCCCTGACCGCAGGCCCATGACCGGCAGGCCGGGAGCATGCCGGCCCGGAAACGTGCGGGCGGACAAACTGCAGAGCCGGATGCCCTGTCCCGGAAACACGAAAGGCCCCCACCGACGGTGGGGGCCCTTCACGAAAGAT
>NZ_JBFABE010000068.1:0-42899 GCF_040640155.1 Streptosporangium sp. NPDC023615 | reverse complement strand
ACGGCACCTGCGGGCGCCCGGTGCACGGCGTGCTCCCGCTGCCGCCGCAGGAGAACGAGCCGGAGGTGAGACTGACCGTGGACTGGACCCGCTGCCAGGGCCACGGCCTGTGCGCCCGGCTCGCCCCCGACCTGGTCCACCTCGACGAGCACGGCTACCCGGTGTTCGGCCTCGACACCGTGCCCGCCCAGTTCCGGCGGATGGCACGCCGGGCCGTCGAGATGTGCCCGGCCCTCGCGCTGCGCGTGGCCCAGGGGGTGTGAACGGCTCCCCGTCCGGTGAACGGTGACGCGAATGTGACCAACCGGATCGGCGGATCGGTCGTCCTATTCAGCAGTCGACACGAACCCTCGGGGAGAACGACATGCGGAACCCTCCGGACAGGCGGGCATTCCTCCGGACCGGCGGCCTGGCCGCCCTCGCGTTCGGCACGGCACTCGGCGCCCCGGGCACCCCCGCCCTGGGCGCCGCCGGCGCGTCCGGGCGGGACGCCGCCGGTGCGGGCGGCGGGGCCGGTACCGCCGGGCGGGACACCGCGGGCGCGTCCGGGCGAGGTGCCGCCGCCGGTGCGACCGGGCGGGCGGCGGCGGGCGCGCCGCGGCCCGCCGACTGGCGGGCGCTGGCCGAAGGGCTGGAGGGATCGCTCGTCCGGCCGGGCGACGCCGCGTACGACGGGGCGCGGCGGCTGTTCAACCCCGCCTTCGACGCGGTACGGCCCGCGGGCGTGGCCTACTGCGCCGACCCGTCCGACGTCGCCGAGTGCGTCGGTTTCGCCCGCCGGCTGGGCGTGCCGCTGGCCGTACGGTCCGGCGGGCACTCCTACGCCGGCTGGTCCACCGGGACCGGCCTGGTCCTGGACGTGTCGCGGATGAGCACGGTGCGCCACGCCTCCGGGCGCGCCACCGTCGGGGCGGGCGCCAGGCTCGTCGACGTCTACGACAGGCTCGCCGCGGGCGGGGTGAGCATCCCGGCGGGGACCTGCGCCACGGTCGGGGTGAGCGGGCTGGCCCTGGGCGGCGGGATCGGGGTCGTCTCCAGGAGGTACGGCCTGACCTGCGACGTGATGGAGTCGGTCCGGGTCGTCACGGCCGACGGGCGGCTGCTGACCTGCGACGCCGACCGTCACCCCGACCTGTACTGGGCCTCGCGTGGCGGCGGGGGCGGCAACCTCGGGGTGGCCGTCTCCTTCGAGTTCCGCACCCACCCGGCCCGCGAGGTCACCGTGTTCTTCCTGCACTGGCCGTGGTCGAGGGCGGTCAGGACGCTGCGCGCCTGGCAGGCGTGGGCGCCCTCGGCGCCGGACGCGATGTGGTCGGGCATGCACCTCAGCCGCGACGGCGGCACGGACGTGCAGGTCGTCGGGCTCTACCTGGGCGGCAGGGCCGGCTGCGAGCGGCTCCTCGACCGGCTGGCCGACGCGGCCGGCCCACCGTCGTCCAGCCACGTCCGCCGGACCTCCTACCGGCAGGCCATGCTGACCATGGCGGGCTGCGGCTCGCTCTCGGTCGGCCAGTGCCACCTGGGCGGGTCCCTTCCCGGGCAGACCCGGGGCGGGCGGCTGTCGCGGGACAGGTTCTCGGCCACGTCGCACATGGCCTACCGGCCGCTGTCGGAGGCCGGGGCCAGGACGCTGGTCGCCCAGGTCGCCCGCGCCGGCGAGCACACCGTGCTGCTGGACGCCCTGGGCGGCGCCGTCGCCCGGGTCCGCCCCGACGCCACGGCCTTCCCGCACCGGGCCGCCCTCTACAGCGTGCAGTACTACGCCCACCGCGCCGGGGCCGCGACCTGGACCAGGACCGCGCGCGCGGCGATGCGACCCCACTTCGGCGACCACGCCTACGTCAACTACGTCGACGCGGGCCTTGCGGGCTGGCGCTCGGCCTACTACGGGCCGAACGCCGCCCGCCTGGCCCGCGTCAAGGCGGCCTACGACCCGGGCCGCCTGTTCCGCCTGCCCCAGGGAATCTGACCGGCGTCCCGCGGCCGGGCGCCCGGGCTTCTGCGCGGTTCCCGGGTGTCCGGATGTCAGGCGCGGTTCCCGGGGCCCGGGTTCGAGGCGTGGTCGGCGGGTGTCAGTCGGCGGGTGTCAGTCGCCGGACGGCAGGAAGTGCGACAGCACCTCGGGGTTGGCCATGGCGTCGAGGTTCGCGGCCTTCTCCGGGGGGACGCCCAGGAGGATCTTGCGAACGGGCACCTCCAGCTTCTTGCCGCTGAGGGTGCGCGGGATGCCGGGAACCTCGACGATCTCGTTCGGCACGTGGCGGGGGGAGAGCGCCTCCCGCAGCTCCCCGCGCAGCCGGGCGACGAGGTCGTCGCCCAGGACGGCGCCCTCGACCATGGTCACGTACAGCAGCAGGCGCCCCTCCTGGCCGAGCTGCCCCGTGTCGATCACCAGGCTGTCGGCGATCTCCTCGAAGCGCTCCACCACGCGGTAGAACTCGCTGGTGCCCATCCGCACGCCGCCCCGGTTCAGGGTCGAGTCGGAACGGCCGTAGATGACGCAGCTCCCGTCGGGGAGGATCTTGATCCAGTCGCCGTGCCGCCAGACGCCGGGATACTCGGAGAAGTAGCTGTCCCGGTAGCGCGACCCGTCGGGGTCGTTCCAGAACATCACCGGCATCGACGGCATCGGCAGGGTCAGCACCAGCTCGCCGACCTCGCCGATCACCGCCTCGCCGGACGGGTCGAAGGCCTCGACCCTGGCCCCCAGGCAGCGGCAGGGGATCACGCCCGCCCGTACCGGGAGCAGCGGGACGGGGCCCACGAAACCGGTGCACACGTCGGTGCCCCCGGAGAAGGAGCCGAGCGGGACGTCGGGGAGCGTGTCGTGCACCCAGGCGAAACCCTCGGGCGGCAGCGGCGAACCGGTGGAACCGAGGCCCCGCAGCCGCTCCAGGCCCGACGGCTTCAGACCGGCCTTCATGGACGCGATCAGGTACGGGGCTCCCGTGCCGAAGTAGGTGACCCCCTCCTCGGCGGCCAGCCGCCAGAGCGCGTCGGTGCCGGGGTGGGTCGCCGAGCCGTCGTAGAGCACCACCGTCGACCCGACCAGCAGGCCGCCGACGAGGTAGTTCCACATCATCCAGCCGGTGGTGGTGTACCAGAAGAAGACGTCGTCCTCGCCCAGGTCCTGGTGGAAGGAGAGCGCCTTGAGGTGTTCGAGCACCACGCCGCCGTGGCCGTGCACGATCGGCTTGGGCAGCCCGGTGGTGCCCGAGGAGTAGACGATCCACAGGGGGTGCGCGAACGGCACGGGCTCGAAGTCGAGCGGCGCCTCGACCGCTCGCAACGCGGCCCAGTCCAGGGCGCGTACCCCGGCTCCTCCGGTTTCCCGGGAGCCCGGGGAGTCCGGGGAGGCCGGGGAGCCCGCGGGGACGCGTACCCGCGCCACCAGGGTCGGCAGTCTGCCGGCGATGTCGTCCACGACGGCGCTCCGGTCGAAGTGCCTGCCGTTGTAGTCGTAGCCGTCGACCGCGAGCAGCACCTTGGGCTCGATCTGGGTGAAGCGGTCGATCACGCTGGGCGCGCCGAAGTCGGGCGAGCAGGAGGACCAGACGGCTCCCAGCGAGGCGGTCGCCAGGAAGGCGACCAACGCCTCGGGGATGTTCGGCAGGTAGGCCGCGACCCGGTCACCCCGGCCGACGCCCAGCGCGACCAGGCCCGCGCGGACCCGCGCCACCTCCTCGGCCAGCTCGCCCAGGGTGAGCTCCCGCCGCCCGCCCGCCTCGTCGCGGAAGACCACCGCGAGCCGCTCCGGTTCGGCGGCGGCCCTGCGCAGCGCGTTGGCCGCGTAGTTCAGCGTCGACCCGCCGAACCACTCGGTCCCGGGCATCTCCCCCGAGACGACCGGTCCTTCGGCGCGCTCTCCCACGACCTTGAAGTAGTCCCAGATCGACGTCCAGAACTGGGCCGGGGCGTCCACCGACCACAGCCAGAGAGCCTCGTAGTCGGGACTCCTGCCCAGCCACCGCGCGTAGCGGGTGATCCTGGCGTCCCTCACGACCTCCGGGGAGGGCTCCCAGAGCAGCGCACCTTCCTCAACCATGCCCCCCATCCTCTCGACGCCCCACCCGAATGTCATCCCCGGGGTCCACACAGCATGTCCCCCGAGCGTGTGGAGGCTCCACGTACGAGGTCCCGGCGGGCCGGCGGGGGTCAGCGGCTCGCGGGGAAGCGGCCGGCACCTCGGACCGGCGAGGTGAGGCCGGCGACGGCGGCGACGACCTCGGAGGGGTTGGAGAGGTCGGGCAGCACCACGTCGGCCCCGGCCTCGTGCAGCTCCGCCGGGAGGGACCTGCCCGAGGCCACGCCGATCATCGAGGCCCCGGCGATCCTGGCCGCCTGGACGTCCCTGGCCGAGTCGCCGATCAGCACGGTGTTGCGCCCGTCGAAGACCGTCCCGTGCCTGCGGCCGGCCCGCCCCTGCGCGACCTGCAACAGGGTGGCCTTGGGGTAGACCTCCTCGCCGTAACCACCGATCTCGATGTCGACGTACTTGTCCAGGCCGAACGCGGCCAGCTTGTGCGCGGCATTGCTCTTGATCGTTCCGGTGAGCACCGACTGCACCACCCCGTCCAGCCTGGCCACCGCCTTGAGCGCGTCACGCGCCCCGGTCATCATCCGCCCCTCCTTGGCCAGGCGTTTGCGCCTTGCCCCGAAGGAGGCGGCCAGCGCGTCGAGGAACCTGGGGAGGTGCTCGTCCTCGGCGACGATCCCGTTGATGGCGAGCATCTCGAAGACGATCTCCGAGTCCGGGCGGCCGTTGGCCTGGGTCAGCTTGACCAGGGGGCGCCCGGTGACGGCGCGGAACGCCTCCGCGTACGCCTCACGGGTGACGATGGAGACGTCCACCAGGGTGAGGTCGATGTTCCAGAGAACGAGGCGGTCGATCGGGGGCCTCCCGGAATGGGTGCGGATGCCCAGCGTACGGCCAGGGGCGGCCGGCGACCGCCTCCGATGCCGAAAGCACCTTGTTTCAGGATGTCTCCCGACACCGGGCGGTACCTCGCGGTTCCCCGGACCCGGACGGGACCGGACGGGACCGGACCGGCGGCACGGCAGGTCACGGGCCGGGACGAGCCGGGCCCGACCGGGGCTCACGGACCGGGCCGGGGTGTCAGGCGTGGTTCAGGGCGTCCGTGAGGGTGTCGACCACCGGCACCCCGCACGCCATCAGGTCGGCCCTGCTGGTCATGCCGCCGGTGTAGAGCACCGCCCGCGCGCCGACGTGCTGGGCGGCGTGCGCGTCGTCCAGGCTGTCGCCGATCACCAGGACGTCGGCCGGGTCGATGCCGAGCGCGACGAGGTGGGCCGCCATCCACTCGGCCTTGTGCCCCCCGGGGACACCGCGCAGGCCGTCGATCCGGGTGAAGTGGTGGTCGATGCCGAGTTCGGTGATCTTGGGCACCAGCCGGTCGTGCTCCCACATGGACAGCAGCGACTGCCGGCCGCCCGTGGCCTTCCACGCCTCCAGGGTGGAGAGCGCGTCGTCGGCCAGCCCGCACTCCAGCATCAGGCGGTGGTAGCTCTCGTGGAAGCCGAGGTCCAGGGCCTCCCACTCGCCCTCGCGGAGGGGACGGCCGAGCATGCGCTCGTAGGCGGCCCAGATCGGGCGCGTGTAGACGGCACGGAAGCGGTCGGCGTCGTAGGAGCCCAGCCCGTACGGCTCGAACACCGCGTTCGTGGCACCGACGACGGCGTCGATGTCATGAAAAAGCGTGCCATTCCAATCCCACACGATGTGTCTCATATGCCTCCAAGGATAGCCAAAACCGCCATCGAGAGAAGGGGCCGCCGTGGCCGGAGGAGGTCAGCCGATCAGGTCGGGGATCTCCTGGGTGGCGTACCACAGGAGCTCGTTGGCCTCGGCGCCGTCAACGGTGAACCGGGCGTCGTCGTCGCCGCGGTCGGCGGCGGGCAGCGCCGCGATGGCGGCCTCGACGTCCTTGACCGCCTCCGGCTCGTCCACGTGAACGGCCGCGACCCGCGCCAGCGGGACCGCCGCGGCGAGCCGTACCCGGGCACGCTCCTCCAGGTCCGCACCCGCGGCGACGTCACCGTCGGGTACGTCCACGGCCACGACGACCCTTCTCGCGGCGACCTCCACCCCGTCCGCGCGGTCGGCCGCCAGCATCCGCAGCGAGGCCCTGGCCGCCTCGGTCAGGGCCACGTACTCCAGTTCCTCGGTGTCACCCGAGACGTACCACTCGATCAGCGCGGGGGTCACCGCGTAACCGGTCAGCGGACCCGGGCCGAGCTCCCCCGCACCGGCCACGCGGGCCAGCGCCGGGAGCGTACACGGCAGGTAGACGCGCATCCATGCCTCGATCTGTCTCTCCCACGTCGGCGCCGGTTCGGCGCCGATTCATCCATCGAGTGTGCCAGTACCGGCGACCCGCGGTGGCACCCCCCGCCCGAAGCTGACCCCCCGCGCGCGGGCGAGGCGCGGGGGGCGGGGCCGGTTCGGCGCAGGGGGCGGCGGGACCGGCTCAGCGCAGCGGGATCCGGAGCAGGCGCTCCAGCTCGGCGATGGTCAGGTCGGGGTCGCGGTGGTGCACGCCGACGATGCCGAGCTCGCGGGCCGCCTCGATGTTGGCCTGGACGTCGTCGACGAACACGCACTCCTCCCCCGCCAGGCCGATCCTGCCGAGGGCGTGCTCGAAGATCCTCGGCTCGGGCTTGCGCATGCCGACCTCGCCGGAGATGACCACCTCGTCGAAGACGTCGTCCCAGCCCTCACGGGGGTACTCGTTCGCCCACGAGTTGGAGAGCAGGCAGGTCCGCAGCCCGGCGGCGCGGGCCTCGCGGAGCATCTCGTACATCGGCTCGACCCGGTGGAAGCGGGCGAACATCCGGGACAGCAGTCCCTCGGCCTCCGGCGGCACGCCGTCCGTGGTGACCAGCCGCGAGGCCAGGTGCCGTTCGAAGTCCAGCCCGGACATCTCCCCGCGCTCCAGGGCGTGGATCGCGTTCTCCTCGCTCTCCGAGCCCTCGTACGCGTGCGACACCAGCTCGATCATCACCTGCCGGTAGTGGTCCGCGTCGAGCCTCTCCTCGACGATCCACTCCGCGACCGCCTCGGAAAGACCGACGGTGAGCACGCCACCCCAGTCGATCAGCACGCCCTTGAACATCTGCCCTCCTCGATGGAACGGGTTTCAGGGTAAGTGTGTCCGGCGGACGACCGGAGCGCGGGGACGGCTCACACCTCGCACGGCCCCGGCTCCCGTCCCGTCACGGCCCCCGTCGTCCTCCGATTCCCGCGGCGTCCCGTTCCCGCGGCGTCCCGTTCCCGCACCGCGCCGCTTCCGTCCCGCTCCTGCTCCGACTCCGGCTCCTGCTCGGTCGCGTCGCCGTCACGTCACCGTCGCGCACACGCCCCCCGGACGGGTCGTCCCCGGCCCGATCCCACGCACCGTGACACGTCGCGGCGACGTCCGCCCGTGCGGCGGCGTGCCATCGCGAGTTCAAGCCGTATCTCTCCCCGAACGACACAAGAACCGCTCCATTGACCGGAGATTCATCCCCTAACATCCGATTCCAGGCCTAGTGCGAGTTTCGCTGCTCTAATCCGAGGAAGATTATGAGAATGGCACTCATGCCATATAACCGCACGTAGAAGGCGTGATCAACCTCCTGCGGGCTCCATCCGCACCTTCCCTCGGTTCCCATGAGGAGGGATCATGGCAGTAACTCAGACGAGCCGCTCGCGCGCCCGTACGGCGTCCAGACCGGCCGCATCAGCCACGAATGCAACGACGGACCGGAAGCGCGACGGCAACTCGCTAACGCTCAATCTTCCGATGCTGAGCGTGCAGCTCCGGCCCCCGAACGTCCGTATGCCACATGTCGACATGCAGGGGGCGAGTCAGGCCACTGACACCGCCAAATCGTTCCTCCCTCCGGCTGAACGCATCGCCTACTACGGGGGGCTCGGCGCCCTCGCGGTGGTGGGACTCATCGAGTGGCCGGTGGCGGCCGCCATCGGGGTGGGGACGCTGATCGCCCAGCGCGCACGGGGAAGGGGCCGGTCGTCCGGCGCCTCCCGTACCGGGAGCTCCACCGGCTCGGCCTCGCGGAGCGCGAGCCCGATGTCCGCGCTGACCGGCTCCGACGACACGGGGTCCGCGTCCCGTACGGGAGGTTCCGCCTCCCGCACCGGCACCGCACGATCCGGCACCGCACGGTCCGGCGGCACGGCGTCCCGGGCCTCGCGACCCTCGGCGTCCCGCACGGCGAGCGGTGCCTCACGCACCGGCGGCACCACGTCCCGTACGGCGAGCACCGGCTCACGCACGAGCGGTTCGGCGTCCCGTGCGACGGGGTCCGCCTCTCGTACGGCCGGCTCCACCTCCCGGGCGACGGGAGCGGCCTCCCGCACCGGCGGCACCACCTCCCGGACGGCGGGTTCCGCCTCGGGCGGCCGGAGCACCACCTCACGCGCGACCGGCACCGCCTCCCGCGCGAGAAGCGGTACGGCCAAGACCACGGGGACCGCCTCCCGGACCGGGAGTTCCACCTCCCGTAGCCGGAGCACGGCCTCACGCCCCGCGAGCACCACCTCGCGGACCCGCACCGCCACATCCCGCACGACGGGCACGACCGGCGGTACGCCCAGGACCAGGACGTCCACCACCCGCGCCGCGGGCACCACCTCACGCGCGACCGGCACGACGTCCAGGACCAGGACACCGGCCACCCGTGCCGCGAGCACCACCTCACGGACCAGGACGCCCACCACCCGCGCCGCGGGCACCACCTCGCGGACCCGCACCGCCACAGCCCGCACGACGGGCACGACGGGCGGCACGTCCAGGACCAGGACGCCCGCGTCACGTACGGCGAGCGCCGCGTCCAGGACCACCAGCCCCGCCTCCCGTAGCCGGAGCGCCTCCTCCCGTACGGCGGCCTCGGCCACCGGAGGGACGAGACCGGCGTCGCGGGCGGCGGGCTCCACGTCGCGGAGCAGGACCACCACGTCGCGTGCCACGGGCTCCACCGCACGCGCCGGGGGATCGGCGTCACGTACGACGGGCGGCACGTCCAGGTCCACCGGGCCCGCCTCGCGCACCGCGAGCACCACGTCCCGGACCGCGCGGACCACCCCGTCGAGGTCCGCGTCCGGTGCCGGGAGCGGCACGGCTCGGACCTCGGCGGCCACGTCGCGGTCCACCGGCACGTCCCGGGCGGCGGCGTCCACCTCGCGGGCCGCCAAGCCCGCGTCGCGTGCCAGGAAGCCCGCGTCGCGGACCGCCAAGCCCGCCGCGCGCACCACGAAACCGGCGTCCAGGGCCTCGGCGTCCACCAAGCGGACCGGAACCGCGTCCCGGACGGCCGCCTCGCGCGGAACGGCCACGTCCCGGAGGGCCACGTCACGGACGACGGCCTCCCGGGCCAGGGCGTCCACCTCGCGGTCAAGGGGCTCGGCCAGCAAGAGCGCGTCCGGGTGATCAAGTGATGGGGCCGATCGGGCCGCGCGCGACCTCGGCCTGATCGGCCTCGTCATCTCGTCCACCGGAGTTCTGAATGTTCATGCCCCGCCTGCTCTCACCTCCTGCCCACACCCTTTGGGGCGTCATGCCCGAAGCGATCCGCGGCCTGCTGCCGCGGTCCCGTGGCAGGGTGGTCCGTCCCGACGGGCTCCACGTTGAGCTGCGGACGATCGGTGGTCCGGGCAGCGAGGGGAGGGCGCGGCGGCTGGAGAACGCGCTGCTACGGCTGGAGGGGATCTGCCGCGCGGAGGTGAACGGCGCCCTCGGCTCCGTCTTCGTGGGATGCGACCCCGGCTCGATCGACGTGGAGAAGGTGATCGAACTGGTCGAGGCGTTCGACGGCGATGACACCGACGACGAGGACGCCACCGACACCAATACCGACGACACCGACGACACCGACGAGATCGCGGACGACGACACCGACGACGAGCCGGAATCCGATGACGACCCGGAGTCCGCGAGGGACCCGTTGGCGGGGCCCGCCACCCTCGTCTCCATGATCGCGGAGCATCACGCCGCCAAGCTGGTGGAGCGCCACGCCCGGGCCGGCGTCCGGCTCGGTGCGACCCTGTTCGGGGCGGGCCTGGCGATCGCCGGCCGAACCGTGCGCGCACCGTCCCTGCCCCCGATCGTCCCGGCGCTGCTGAACCTGGCCGAGTCCACCCCGAAGGTCCGCTCCGAGCTGGAACGCCGCCTGGGTGTCTCGACCACGTTCGATCTGCTCGTGACGGCGAACATCGTCACCCACACGCTGGCGCTGCGCCCGCTGGGCATGCTCATCCAGTCGGCCATCGCCGCCGGGAACTACCTGGAGGCGCGTGACACGCGCCGGTCGTGGGAGGCGCGCGAGAGCGACCTGGGATCCGCGGACGGCTCCTACCGTCACATCCGGGCCCCTCGCAGGCCGCGCCCCGCCCCCCTGAAGCACAGCCCGGTGGAGCGGTTCGAGCGGGCCGCGAGCCCGGCCGCGGTGGGGATCTCCGGCCTGACGCAGCTCCTCGGCCGCGACCGGCGACGGACCGTCGCCATGCTCACCGCGACGACGCCCAGGGCCGCCAAGCAGGGCCGGGAGTCCTTCGCGTCCGCGACCGCCCGCGCCCTGGCCGGACGCGGGGCGATCGTGCTCGACGCCCGCGCCCTGCGCCACATGGACGGCATCGACACGGTCGTCCTGGACGCCGGCGTGCTCTGTACGGGCTCCTGGGAGATCGACCGTGTCGTCCTCCTGGGCGACGAGGCGAACACGGCGGACAGGACGGACGAGAAGGACGGGACGGACACGCCGGCCGGGACGGGAGAGGGAGACGGAGGCGATCCGGAGGACACCGGCGGGCTGCACGCCCGGCTGTACTCCCTGCTCGACCTCACCGACCCGGGCGCGCGGCGGGAACGCGACGGGTGGACGGCCGAGCCGGTCGAGGGTCCGGCCGTGCTCGTCGCGCCGGAGGCCGCGGGCTGGGAGGTGGGGGGCCTGCGGGCCGTCCGCGTGTGCAGGCGTGGCGTCCCCGTCGCCCTCGTCGGCGTGGCCCCCGGGGTGGACCCGCTGGCGGAGGCGATCGTCACCGCGGCCACGGCCGGGGGCACGTGCTCCGTGCTGCTGGCCGGCGGCGGCCCCGAGCTGGGCGCGCGGCTCGGGGTGGAGGAGTCCGTACCCGGAGGTTCCCGGCTGGCCCGGTCGGTCCGCGCGCTCCAGGCCCAGGGACACGGCGTCGCCGTGGTGTCGGCCCGGCGGATGGCCGCCCTGGCCCAGGCCGACCTGGGGATCGGCGTGTCGGGCCGGTCGCGCCGTACGCCCTGGGACTCGGACGTGATCGCCGACCTGGAGGAGGCGCACCTGCTGCTGAGCTGCCTGGCGCCGGCCAGGAGGACGAGCGAGCGGGCCGTGTGGCTCACCACCGCGGGGAACGCGATCGGCGGGGCGCTGACCGCGTTCGGGCCCGCGGCGCAGGCGCTGGGCAAGGCCCAGCTCGTGAGCGACTTCACCGCGATCGCGGTCATCGGCACGGCCGAGTGGGCGGGCTGGCGCGCCGGCCGGGAGGCTCCCCCGGTCCGCAACGACCGGACTCCCTGGCACGCGATGCGGGTGGAGGACGTGTTCTCGCTGCTGAGGTCCACGCCCGGCGGCATCACCGAGGACGAGGCCGCCCTCCGCAGGACCTCGGCGAGATCGCAGAGGACGCAGGGCCCGCCCTCCCTGCTCCGCGCGTCCCTGGAGGAACTGGCCAACCCGCTGACGCCGGTCCTGGCGGCCGGGGCCGGCCTGTCCGCCATGGTCGGCTCGGTCTCCGACTCGGTGATGATCGCCACGGTGGTGGCCGCCAACGCGCTCATCGGAGGGGGCCAGCGCTTCAGCGCCGACCGGGCGCTGAGCCGGTTGACCGAGGCGGTCGCGACCCCGGTACGGGTGAGGCGCCCCCACCGGCCCGTGAGCACCACCGTCGACGGTCTCGTACCGGGCGACGTGATCGAGTTGCGCGCGGGCGACACCGTGCCGGCCGACTGCCGCGTGTTCAGGGCGACGAACCTGGAGATGGACGAGTCGGCCCTGACCGGCGAGTCCCAGCTCGTCCCCAAGTCGCCCGCGCCGGTCGGCGCGCCCGCCGTCGCCGACCGGAGCTCGATGGTCTACGAGGGGACGACGGTGGCCGCCGGCGTCGGGCTGGCCGTGGTGGTCGCGGCCGGCGAGTCCACCGAGGCGGCCAGGACCGCCAGGCTCACCGAGAAGCGGCCCCCCGCCTCGGGCGTGCAGCTACGGCTGCGGGAGCTGAGCCGGCGCATCCTCCCGGTCGCGCTGGGGTCGGGGGTGATCCTGCTGGTCGCCGACCTGATGCGCGGCAGGTCGCTGCCCGCGGCGCTGGCGCCCGCGGTGAGCCTCGCGGTCGCCGCCGTACCGGAGGGGCTGCCGTTCGTCGCCTCGGTCGCGGAGCTCGCCGCCGCGCGGCGGCTGTCGACCCGCAACACCCTGGTGCCCAACCCCTCCACGATCGAGGCCCTCGGCCGGGTGAACGTGCTCTGCTTCGACAAGACCGGCACCCTCACCGAGGGACGCATCAGCCTGCGGTGCGTCTCGGACGGCCAGGACGAACGCCTGGTCGAGGCGCTCACGCCCGAGCTGAGGCGGGTCGTGGCGGCGGGACTGCGGGCCGGTCCCCGGCACGACGACGGACGGCCCGTCCCGCACCCCACCGACCGCGCCGTGCTGAACGGGGCCGAGCGGCTGGGCGTGACCCCCGAGGAGGGCGGCGGGCGCTGGGAACGGGTCGACGAGCTCCCCTTCGAGCCGGGACGCGGCTACCACGCCGTGCTCGGCACGGGAGGCGCGGGACCGCTGCTCAGCGTCAAGGGTGCTCCGGAGATCGTGGTCACCCGCTGCACGAGCGTGCTGCGCGACGGCCGGGTGGTCCCGCTCACCGACGTCGTCGAGGCGGAGCTGCACAAGGAGCTCGACCAGCTCGCCCGCCAGGGCTACCGCGTGCTCGCGGTCGCCGAACGCGCCGCCTCCGACCGCCGCGACCTCGACGAGTCCCGCATCCAGGACCTGTGCTTCCTGGGCTTCCTGGGGATGGCCGACCCGGTGCGGCCCACGGCGGCCGAGAGCGTCGGCCGCCTGACGCGGGCGGGCGTGCGCATCGTGATGATCACGGGCGACCATCCCAGCACCGCGGAGGCGATCGCCGCCGAGCTGAACGTGCTGAACGGCGGGCGGATCATGACCGGTCCCGACCTGGACGCCCTGGACGACGACACGCTCGTGGAGGCGCTGCCCGACGTGACGGTCTTCGCCAGGACCACCCCGGCCCACAAGGCCCGGATCGTCGAGTGCCTGCGCCGGGCCGGCAAGGTCGTGGCGGTCACCGGTGACGGCGCCAACGACGCCCCCGCGATCCGGGGCGCGGACGTGGGGATCGCCCTCGGGTCCCGCGCCACCCCGGCGGCACGGTCGGCGGCCGACATCGTGGTGACCGACGACCGCATCGAGACGATCGTGGACGCGATCATCGAGGGCAGGGCCATGTGGAGCTCGGTGCGCGACGCGCTGAGCATCCTGCTCGGCGGCAACATCGGCGAGATCGTCTTCGCGGTCGGGTCCAGCCTGATCAGCGGCGCCAACGTGCTGAACACCCGCCAGCTCCTCCTGGTCAACCTGCTCACCGACATGCTGCCCGCGATGGCGGTCGCCGCCCGTCCCCCGGCGGCGACCAGCCCCGAGAGGCTGCTCCAGGAGGGGCCGGAGGCCTCTCTGGGCGCCTCGCTGACCCGTGACATCCAGCTGCGGGCCGTCACCACGGCGAGCGCGGCCGGCGCGGCCTGGGCGATCGGCAGGCTGACCGGTACGCGCGGCAGGGCGGACACGATGGGCCTGGTCGCGCTGGTGGCGACGCAGCTGCTCCAGACGCTGGTCATGGGCAGCCGGGACCGCATGGTGGTGCTGGCCTCACTGGTCTCCCTGGCCGTACTGGGCCTGACCGTCTCGGTGCCGGGCCTGTGCCGGTTCTTCGGCTGCCACTTCCTGGGCCCGGCGGGGTGGGCCGTCGCCCTCGGCAGCGCCGCCGCCACCACGGCCGCGGCGGTGGCGTTCCAGGCGGTCACCCAGGGAGCCGCCCAGGAGGCGTCACCGAACGTTCACCGAACAGCAACCTCCTGATAGGTGACTTAGCGACGTTTGGTATGAATTATCGCCTTAAGCGTTCCTTCTCCCTGTGAGGCTAATATGTCCGGATTCCTCTCCACCGTGCTCGCCAAGGCGGTCGTGATGCTGCTGGAAGCCCTTCTCACGCGCATCGTCCAGTCGCTCGTCGTCTCGCTCTCCAGGACGGGAAACTTCGGCAGGACCGGCAACCTCGGCCTCGCCTGATCCGGCACGCGGCCTCCGGGAACCGGCCCGGCCATCGGGCGCGGGGCGCCCGGCACAGGGCGCCTGACCTCGGACGTGCGGCACCGGGCCGCGTTCAGCGCGCCTTCGCGGTGATCAGCCTGGCGACCTTGAGGTGCTCGGCCGAGCGCAGGACCCGCTCGGCCCTGGCCGGATCGGCGACCGGCGCCCTCTCCAGCAGGCCGCGGGCCGCCTTCAGCTTCAACAGGCGCCGGACCGACTGGTCGAGCCGCGCCTTGGAGATCTTCCCGGACCGTACGGCGGACAGCACCGCGCGGTGGGCCTCGTCGTAGTCCGGCGGCATCAGCAACAGGTCCACCCCCGCCTGGATCGCCCGCACCGCGACCTGCCCGTCCCCGTACCTCTTCCGCACGCCCTCCATGTCCAGCGCGTCGGTCGAGACGACCCCGTCGAAGCCGAGCTTCTCGCGCAGCAGGCCGGTCAGGATCGGCCTGGAGAGCGTGGCCGGGTCGCCGGAGGGGTCGAGCCGGGGCATGACGACGTGCGCCGTCATGATCGCGTCGACGTCCCTGCCGATGGCGGCGGCGAACGGCGGGGCGTCCAGCCTGCCCCACTGCGCGCGGGAGTGCTTGATCACCGGCAGGCCGGTGTGGCTGTCGACGCTCGTGTCGCCGTGGCCGGGGAAGTGCTTGGCCGTGGCCGCGATCCCGGCGTCGTGGAACCCCCGGACCGCCGCGGCCACCATCGGCGCCACCTTCTTCGGGTCCGAGCCGTACGCGCGCGGGCCGATCACCGGGTTGCGCGGGTTGATGTTGACGTCGGCCACGGGGGCGAAGTCGAGGTTGATCCCCAGGGCGCGCATCTCCGTGCCGGTCACCTCGGCCGCCCGGCGGGCCAGCGAGGCGTCCCCGGTGGAACCGATCACCGAGGCGCCCGGCATGTCGGTGACCAGCGGGGCGAGCCGGGAGACCTTGCCGTTCTCCTGGTCGGCGGCGATCAGCAGCGGGATCTCCGGTGACGCCTTCTGCAGCCCGTTGGTCAGCGCCACCACCTGGCGGACGCTCTTGATGTTGCCCGCCCACGGGAACAGGATCACCCCGCCGGGACGATGGCGGGCGACGACCTTCGCCGGGGTGCCCGCGCCGAACCTCGCCTGGTTCTCGCCCGAGACGGTGTCGGCCGCCTGGCCGTACAGCACGGGCATGAAGAGCTGGCCGACCTTCTCCTCCACGTTCATCGAGGCGAGCACCGCCTCCACACCCCGGCCCGCCGGGGCCGCCGGGGCCGGGGAGGCCGCTGGGCTCTCCGCGCCGCCCCCCGTACGGGCCGGTCCGGCCGGGGTGGCTCCCGCGGGGGCCTCACCCGGCGCGGCGCCGGGCGCGGGCGGGGCCGTCCTCGCCGAGCCGGCGCACCCGGCCGCCATCGCCGCCGTCGCCGCCGTCGCGGCGATCACCGTCACACGCATCCACCGAAGCATGACGCCTACGCTATCCGTGCGGACGCCCCGGCGCCCGCACGGCTGACCCTCCCGCGACCCGCCCGGCGCCCTCCCCGGGCGCGCCCGTTCTCAGAGGGCGAGATCCGCCAGGCCCGGCAGGTGGGAACGGGCCGCGGCGCGCGCGTCCCCGGGAGAGGTCGCGGCCCGCGCGGCGCCGGCCGCGAGCACGCACTGATCCCGGGTGTGTCGCGAGAGCGCCGCCCGCACGGCGGGCAGCGCGGGTGCCGACATCGACAGCGAGGTGACCCCCAGCCCGACGAGCACACAGGCGAGCGCCGGGTCCGCCGCGGCCTCGCCGCACACCCCGCACGGCCTGCCGCGTTCGGCCGCGCCCTGTGCGGCGAGGCCGACCAGGTCGAGCACGGCGGGCTGCCAGGCGTCCTGGAGCCCGGTCAGCGCGCCGAGCTGCCGGTCGGCGGCGAGCGCGTACTGGGTCAGGTCGTTGGTGCCGACCGAGAGGAAGCCCGCGTGCAGGGCCAGGTCGGAGGCGCGCAGCGCCGCGGCGGGCACCTCGATCATCACGCCCGCCGACGGCAGCCCGGCCGCGTCGCAGGCGGCGGCGAACCAGGCGGCCTCCTCGGCGGTCGCCACCATCGGCGCCATCACCTGCAGCCTGCCCGCCGAGCGCGCCGCCGCTGCCGCCAGGGCCGCGAGCTGCGTGGCCATGATGTCCGGGTGTGTCCGGAACAACCTGACCCCGCGCTCCCCCAGCGCCGGGTTGGGCTCGTGCGCCCCCGCCGGCAGGAACACCAGGGGCTTGTCGGCGCCCGCGTCGAGTGTCCGCACGATCACCCTGCCGCCCGGGAAGGCGTCCAGCACCTCCCGGTAGGCCTCCTCCTGCTCGGCCGCCGACGGCGCCTCGGCCCGGTCCAGGAAGAGGAACTCGGTCCGGTAGAGGCCGACCCCCTCGGCCCCGTGCTCCAGGGCCGCGGCCACGTCGCGCGGCCCGCCGATGTTGGCGAGCAGCGGCACGGCGTGCCCGTCGGCGGTCGTCCCCGGGCCGCTCACGGCGGCCAGCACGGCCTGCCGCGCGGCGCCGGCGTCACGCGCGGCCAGCACCTCCTCGCCGGAGGGCGCGGGCCGCACCAGGCCGGAGGCTCCGTCCACCAGCACCTCGGTGCCCGGGAGGATCGAGGTCGCACCGGGGCAGGCGACCACGGCCGGCACCCCCATGGCGCGGGCGAGGATCGCGGTGTGGCTGGTGGGCCCGCCCTGCTCGGTGACGAAGGCCGCCACCACGTCCGGTGACAGCAGCGCCGTGTCCGCGGGCGCCAGGTCCCTGGCGACCAGGACGTACGGCTCCCCGCCCCCGGCGGGCACCTCGGGGAGGGGCCGGCCCTCGATCACCGCGACGGCCCGGTCCCTGACGTCGTCCAGGTCGGCGACGCGCGCGGCGAGGTACCCGCCCGAGGCGGCGAGCACCTCCCGGTAGCGGCCGAACGTCTCGTGGACCGCGCGGGCCGCGGCGGTGCCCGCCTCGACCAGCTCGGCCACCCCGGCGGCCAGACCGGGATCGCGGGCCATCATGGCCTGGGCCTCCAGGATCCCCGCGGCCTCACCGGCGGCCCTGGCGCCGCGCTCCTCCAGGTCGGCCGCGACGTGCTCCAGCGCCCGGACGGCCCTGGCCAGCTCGGCGGCGGCGTCCCCGTCGTGACGGGCCCCCGCCTCCGGGACGGGTGCCTCGTACGCGAGCACGTAGGCGGGGCCGAGACCGACCCCGGGGCTCACGCCCACCCCCGTCAGCACGCTCACGGCGCCGACGCGATCCCGGCCAGCGCGTCGAGGAGCTCGTCCGCGCCCTCGCCCTCGGCCCTGATCACCACCGTGTCGCCCTCCCTGACGTCCAGGGAGAGCACCGACAGGATGCTCTTGGCGTTCACCGGCGGGCCGGAGCCCTTGGCGATGGTGACGTCCAGGGACGCCTTCGACGCCGTCTGCACGAACGTCGCGGCGGGCCGGGCGTGCAGGCCGACCTCCGACTTCACGGTGACTTGGCGCTCGGCCACGTGTTCCTCCTGTGGTTCGGCCGCGCGGTCCAGACCGCGCGGATCGTCTGTCGTGCCGGAGTCAGGTCGAGGGGGGCCAGGCGACCCCCGTCAGGTCCGCGACCACGAGGTCGGCCGCGGCCAGCTCCGTGCCCGCGTGGGTCGTCGCTATGCCCACGCAGGCCATCCCGGCCGCCTTGGCCGCCGCGATCCCGGCGATTGAATCCTCAAACACCACACAGTCTGCCGGATCGACCGACAGGCGTGAGGCGGCGAGCAGGAACCCCTCGGGGTCGGGCTTGCCCACGGTCACGTCCAGGGCGGACACCAGCGTGTCCAGCAGGTCACGGACGCCGATCCGCGTCAGCCGCTCCTCGGCCCAGTCGCGGCCGGCGGAGGTGACGACCGCGATCGGCGAGCCGTGGGCGGCGACGGCGTGGATCAACTCGGCCGCCCCGGGAACCGGCACGATGTCGGGCAGGCCGGGATGGTCCTTGAAGGAGAGGACCTCGACGATCAGGTCCTCGATCTCCCTGCCGGGGAAGAGGTCGGCCCGCTCGGCCAGCACGTCGCGGCCCCGCCGCCCCATGAACGCGCGCAGCACGGCCTCGTCGTGGCTCACCCCGTGCCGGTCGAGCAGCATCGACCACATGGCCATGCTCCGCCGCTCGCTGTTGATCAGCGTGCCGTCCAGGTCGAAGAGCGCCGCCTTCACGGGCGTCCCCGGGACGCTCCTGGCCCTCGCGCCCTCCTCTGTTCCCGCGGCTCCCGCGGCTCCCGCGGTTTCTGCGGCCCGCGCGGTTCCCGTGGTGTTCGCGGTCCCCGCGGTTCCCGTGCCCTGCGCGGTTCCCGTGCCCTGCGTGGTTCCCGCGGTCTTCGCGGCCGGTGTGACCGGTTCCATGATTGAGCCCACCTTCCCGGCGTCGTCCGTCCTCGGCGCCGTCCCCGTTCCAGCATCCTCGCCGACCCGGCGGGCCGCGACCCCTCAGGCGGGGTCATCCCACTCGAAGAGGTCGTCCCCCGCCGTCACCGCGCCCGCCACGAGGCCGGAGACCGTGCCCGCGGCGGCGTCCAGCGCCACGACCGGGCAGATCGGGTGCCGTCCGCTCGCCTCGACCCCGGCCGGGTCCCACGCCACGACCGGCTGGCCCGCGCTCACCCGGTCGCCCTCGACGGCCAGCGGCTCGAACCCCTCGCCCCTGAGCTGGACCGTGTCGATGCCCAGGTGGACGAGGACCCCCCGGCCGTCGTCGCCGACGACGACGAAGGCGTGCGGGTGCAGCTTGACGATGGTGCCCGCGATGGGGGCGACCGCCGTGCCGGAGGCCCTGTCGGGTTCGATCGCCATGCCGGGACCGACCAGGCCTTCGGAGAAGACCGGGTCGGGCACCGCGCCGAGCCTGACGGCCACCCCCGTGACCGGTGCCAGAACCGTGGTCACCGCACTCCCCTCGGCACGCCCACCGCCCGCGAGGACGGTCCCGTCAGCCGATGATGTCCTCGATGTCGCCGGCGATCGTGTCGGCCTCGGGCCCCACCACCACCTGGACGACGTTGCCCGCGGCCATGACGCCGTGCGCCCCGGCCGCCCGCAGGGCCGCCCGGTCGACCTTGGAGGCGTCGCGCACCTCCGTGCGCAGCCGGGTGATGCACGGTTCGATCTCGATGATGTTGCCCGCACCACCGAGTCCGGCGATGATCGCGTCGGCGTCGACCGCCATGTCGCCCTCCAATTGTGATCACCCTGCTCCCGGGCCATGACCAGGCTAGAGGAGGCGTTCCCGTCGTCGGGACGTCAACCGGCATCCGCCGACATCCCTTGATGTCAACCGATGTCACCTGATGTCAGCCGATGCCGCGCGCCGCCCGTGTCCGTCGCGCTCCGCCGCGTCCGTCCTGCCGGCCGGCGTGGCCCGCTCGCTGTCAATCGGTGTCAATCGGTGTCAATCGGTGTCAGCCGGTGTCAGTCGGTCTGCGTCACCTTGTTGAGACCGCGCGGGGCGTCGGGGTCGATCCCCAGTCTCCGCGCCAGGGCCTCGGTGAGGAGCTGGCCCGGGACGATCAGGCCCATCGGGGCCACCCACTCGGGCAGGTCGGGGCCGTTCAGCGCGGCGGTGGCGACCGAGGAGAGCGCGGTGCCGCCGCCGACCGTGTACGCCGCGGCTCCGGCGCCGGTCACCCGCTCGGCGAGCGCGACCGTACCGGCCAGGGTCGGCCCGTCACCGGCCGCGACCAGCAGGGCCGGGGTGTCGGCGTCCACCACCGCGATCGGGCCGTGCAGCAGGTCGGCGTAGGACAGGCCCATGGCGTGCAGGTAGCACGCCTCCTTGAGCTTGAGCGCCAGCTCCAGCGCGGTGGAGAAGGCGAGCCCCCGGCCGGAGACCACCACGCCCGGCTTGTCGGCCAGGCCCTCGACGATCGCCTCCAGGTCCCCCGGATCGGTGACCAGCTTCTCCACCGCGTCCGGAACCCGGCGCAGGTCGTCGGGGTCGACGTCGGCGCCCAGGCCGAGGGCGAGCACGGCGAGCGCGGCCAGCGCGGTGGTGTACGTCTTGGTGGCCGGGACGGCCTTCTCCTCGCCCGCCACCGTGCACAGGGCGAGGTCGGCGGCCTGGGCGAGCGGGGTGCCCTCGCCGCCGTTGGTGATGGCCACCGTCCGGGCGCCGCAGTCCTTGGCCCAGGCCAGGGTCTCGACGATCTCCTCGGTACGGCCCGACTGCGACAGCGCGACGGCCAGCACGCCGTCCAGGTCCAGCCTGCGCCGGTAGGTGGTGGCGATCGAGGGGGCCGCCAGGGTGGAGAGCCTGCCCGTGTGCGTCTCGGCCAGGTATCGGCCGTAGACTGCGGCGTTGTCCGAGGTGCCGCGGGCGATGAACAGCAGCTGGCGGGTCTGCCCCGCGAGCCGCCCCACCTCCGCGGTCCTGGGGAGGAGGGCGTCGAGCGTGGCTCGCAACGCAGCGGGCTGCTCGGCGATCTCGCTGCGCATCTTGGTCGTCATCTCGAGCTCATCCTTCGGTTCGGACGGACGAGATCGGGCCGTTATCGATCCGTCGCCGGTCCGCACGTTGACACCCTTTTCCGGCCTGTGGTCTAGTCCGGACTAGACCAGTACGAACCATAACTCATCAGGCATCTCAGATCGAGAGGGGAGGAATCTCATGGCCCACATCGATCCGGACAGCCCGGTCCCCAAGTACTTCCAGCTACGGGAGATCCTGCTCGACCTGATCGAGAACCACGAGCTGGCCATCGGCACGGCGATCCCGTCCGAACGCGAGCTCTGCCAGCGCTTCGGGCTCTCCCGGATGACCGTGCGGCAGGCCGTCGACCACCTGGTCTCCGAGGGCAGGCTCCAGCGGGTCGCCGGCAAGGGCACCTTCGTGGCCCGCCCCAAGATCGAGATGTCCCTGCGGCTCACCTCCTTCAGCGACGAGATGCGCGCCCGCGGCATGGAGCCCGGCTCCCGCGACCTGGACCGCCGGGTGGTCAGGGCCAGTGCCCACCTGGCCAGGGAGCTCGGTATCAGGCCGGGTGACGAGGTGCACTTCATCGAGCGGCTGCGGACCGCGGCCGACGAGCCCATGTGCATCGAGCGGGCCCACATCCCCGTCTCCCTCGCGCCCGACCTGGACACCCACGACCTGACCGGCCGTTCCCTGTACGCCCTGCTGGAGACCCGCTACGGCCTGGTGCTGGACGCCGGCGAGCTGACCATCGACGGCGGGATCGCCGACCCCGGGGACGCGGACCTGCTGAAGCTGCCGCGCGGCGGGGCCGTGCTGCTGCTCCAGCGGCGCTCGTTCGCCGGGGGCGTCTGCGCCGAACTCGGCGTCTCCACCTATCGCGCCGACCGCTACCAGCTCCGTACCATCCTGGAGACACCGGCCCGTCGCGGCTGACCCCGCGAGGAGCGGGCCGCCCGCACCGGACGGCCCGCCACGGACGGCCCACCACGGTTGGCCCGCCACGGTTGGCCCGCTCCCACCGACCTTCTTCCTTCCAGCCCCTGGAGGAAAACTCGCATGAGTCCCCCTCCGGCGGACGCGGGACCATCCGCCTCCCCCCCGGCCGGGTCCGCCGCGGGCAACCGTTCGGCCGGGTCCGCCGCGGGCAACCGTTCGGCCGGGTCCGCCGTGATGAGCGTGCTCCAGCGCCTTGGACGTTCCCTGATGCTGCCGATCGCGGTCCTGCCGGCGGCGGGCCTGCTGCTGCGGCTCGGGCAGGACGACCTCCTCGGCCGGACCGACGAGGCGCTGCTCGACGACGTGGCCCGCGTCGTCGGCACCGCGGGCGGCGCCCTCTTCGACAACCTGCCCGTGCTGTTCGCGATCGGCGTCGCCATCGGGTTCGCCCGTAAGGCCGACGGTTCCACCGCGCTGGCCGCGCTCGTCGGCTACCTGGTCTTCCACGCCGTCAGCATGAACATGTTCTTCATCCTCTTCGACGCCGACATGCGGGAGTCCATCACCCTTGAGGTGTTCGACAGGAGCACCCCCGGCGTCCCGGACGTGGTGCTCGACCTCGGCGCGCAGAACCCGACCCGGGTCCTCGGCGGCATCGTCATGGGCCTGGTGTCGGCACTGCTCTGGCAGCGCTACCACCGCACCCGGCTGCCCACCTGGCTGGCCTTCTTCGGCGGACGCCGCCTGGTACCGATCCTGACCGCCTTCGCCGGGCTGGTGATCGGCGTGGTCCTCGGGGCCGTCTGGCCCGTGCTCGGCGGCTGGGTCCGCGCCTGCGGTACCTGGCTCGCCTCCAACAGCGAGCTCGGCGCCGGGATCTACGGCATGGTCAACCGCACCCTGCTCCCGCTCGGCATGCACCACATCGTCAACAACGTGATCTGGACGCAGGTCCCCGAGTGCGTGGTCGACGGCAAGAGGCTCGCCGGGGACCTGATCTGTTTCAACAACGGCGCCGTCGGCCACGGCGGCTTCGAGGCCGGTTTCTACCCGGTCCTGATGTTCGGGCTGCCCGCCGCCGCGCTCGCCATCTGGCGGGCCGCGCCGCCGCACCGGCGCACCGCCGTCGGCTCGATCATGATCTCCGCGGCGCTCACCGCGTTCCTCACCGGGATCACCGAACCCATCGAGTTCGCCTTCGTCTTCGTCGCGCCGGTCCTGTTCGTGATCCACATCGTGCTGACCGGGATCTCGCTGGCCCTGGCCTCCGCCCTGGGCGCCAAGCTAGCCTTCAGCTTCTCCTCCGGGCTGATCGACCTGGTCCTGTACGGGACGGCGCCCAACGCCCGGGGGATACCGATCATCATCGTGATGGGGCTGGCCTACGCGGTGATCTACTACACCCTGTTCAGTTTCCTGATCAGGAGGCTGAACATCATGACCCCGGGCCGGGAGCCGGAACCGGACGTCGACTCGGACGAATCCCCCGCAACCGAGCCCCCAACAGCAGAGCCCCCCACGGCCGGGCACACCGCACCGGTCGAACCCGCCCTCCCGGCCGGGCCCACGCCACCGGCCGGGCCCGCCAGAGCCGCCAAGCCCGCCGAACCCATCGGTTCCGGCGGGGCGGTGGCGTCTCCCGCGCCCGGCGGACCCGTCGAGCCCGCCGGGCCCTGACGACCCCCCGGGACGGTTCCGGCCGTCCGCCTGCGATCACCGACCGGACCGGAACCCGCTGGTGGGAGCGACCGACCACCCCAACCCGTGGTCACCTTCCTCGCCGACCAGGACGAAACCACCGGGATCTCACGGAAGTTGGCGGACGGCGTATCTGGGCGGCGGGCCGGAACCTCCTTGATGTGTACGTCTCACCGCCCATGAGCCGCCCATGAGCCGACCATCACGGAGTCGCCCATGTCCCCCCTTCGACGCCCGCCGGCGCTCCCCCGCCTCGCGCGTTCCCCCGCCGCCGAACCGCCCTACGACGACGACCGCACCGGAGGGGACGGCTCGGCCGCACCGCCGTACGTGCAGGGAACCCTCGCCCTCGTCCTCGGCCCCGAGGAGCGGGAGCCGCCGTCCCCGGCACGCAGGCCCGGCCTGAGCCGGCGCCCCGCCCCCAAGACCCCGGCCCCTCCGGCCCCTCCGGCCACGAGACCACCCGGCCCGCCGCCCACGAGACCCTCGGGCGCTCCGGGGGCGAGGCCGTCGGGCTTCCCGGCCACGAGGCCGCCGGAGCCCGCAGCCACGAGACCCCCGGGGCCGGCGGACGCGGGACCACCGGGCTCCTCGGGCGCGAGACCGCCGGACGGGACCCCCGACGGGCGGTGGCTGCGCGCCCTCGTCCAGGCCGTCGCCGAGATCCTGGCCGGCAGGCGTCCCCCGGCGACCGTCTCGGCCCATCTGACCACCAGGGCCCAGGCCCAGCTCGCCGGGAGCGGGAGGGCGATGCGGTGCACCCGTCCTCCCCGGGCGGGCAGGGTGCACGTCTCCCGGCCGGAGGACGGGGTGGTGGAGATGTGCGCCGTGGTCGACTGCGGCGAGCGCTCGCGCGTGCTGGCCCTGAGGCTGGAACGCAGGGGCGTGCGATGGCTGTGCGTCGCGGTCGAGACGACCCCCTGACGCCGTTCCGCGGCCCGGGTCCGTGACATGCCGGAGGGCCCGCACGCGACGTGCGGGCCCTCCGGTCGGCGATCAGGCCTGGACGTGCTTGGGGTCGCCGTGGCAGCGCTTGTACTTCTTGCCCGAACCGCAGGGGCACGGGGCGTTGCGCTCGACGTTGCCGTACGCGTCACGCTGGGCCTTGGTGCTGACCCGCGTGTGCTCGGCCTCGCCGCTCTCGCCCGGAGCCGTGTACTCCAGCTCGGTGGGGCGCTCCGGGCCGCGCAGGCCGCGGGCGATGATCGAGCGGGCCTCCGCGACCGCCGCGTCCTCGGAGGGGTCGGCCTCCTCGACGATCGGGTTGCTCTGCACCTCGACCTCGAGGTTGAACAGGTAGCCGACCGACTCCTCCTTGATGCCTTCGAGCATCTGGGTGAACATCTCGAAGCCCTCGCGCTGGTACTCGATCAGCGGGTCACGCTGAGCCATCGCGCGCAGGCCGATGCCCTCCTGGAGGTAGTCCATCTCGTACAGGTGCTCGCGCCACTTGCGGTCGAGGACCGACAGGATGACGCGGCGCTCCAGGACCCGCATGCCCTCCGGGTCCATGGCCTGCGTGTTGATCTGCTCTTCGCGACGGTCGTAGGCGGCCATCGCGTCGGCCTTCACCCGCTCCTCCAGGAGCTTGGCGGTGAGCTCCTCGCGGCTCCCGGCCTCCTCGACGATCTCGTCGATCGTGATGCCGATCGGGTAGAGCTGGCCGAGCGCCTTCCACAGCTTGTCGAGGTCCCACTCCTCGGCGAAGCCCTCCGAGGTGGCCGCCGTGACGTACTCGTCGATCACGTCGTTGACGAAGCCGCGGATCTGGTCGCGCAGGTCGGCGCCCTCGAGGACCCGGTGGCGCTCGGCGTAGATCACCTTGCGCTGCCGGTTCATCACCTCGTCGTACTTCAGGACGTTCTTGCGGATCTCGAAGTTCTGCTGCTCGACCTGGTGCTGGGCCGAGGCGATGGCCTTGGAGACGATGTTCGACTCGATCGGCACGTCGTCCGGGATGTTGAGGCGCGTCATGATCATCTCGACCCTGGCCGAGTTGAACAGCCGCATCAGGTCGTCCTCCAGCGAGAGGTAGAAGCGCGACTCGCCGGGGTCGCCCTGACGGCCGGAACGACCGCGGAGCTGGTTGTCGATACGCCGCGACTCGTGCCGCTCGGTGCCCAGGACGTAGAGGCCGCCGAGCTCGGTGACCTCGTCGTGCTCGGCCTGGACGGCCTCCCTGGCCTTGTCCAGCGCCTCGCCCCAGGCCTTGTCGTACTCCTCCGGGGTCTCGACCGGGTCGAGGCCGCGGGCGCGCAGCTCCAGGTCGGCGCGGAAGTCGGGGTTGCCGCCGAGCATGATGTCGGTGCCACGACCGGCCATGTTGGTGGCCACGGTGACGGCGTGCTTGCGGCCCGCCTCGGCGATGATCGCCGCCTCACGCGCGTGGTTCTTGGCGTTGAGCACCTCGTGCTTGACGCCCCGGCGCTTGAGCTCCTTGGCCAGCCGCTCGGACTTGGCGACGCTGGTGGTGCCGACCAGGACGGGCTGGCCCCGGTCGTAGCGCTCCTTGATGTCCTCGACCGCGGCCAGGAACTTGGCGTCCTCGGTCTTGTAGACCACGTCGGCCTGGTCCTTGCGGATCATCGGCTTGTTCGTGGGGATCGGGACGACACCGAGCTTGTAGGTCTGGTGGAACTCGTTGGCCTCGGTCGCCGCGGTTCCGGTCATGCCCGACAGCGTCTCGTAGAGGCGGAAGTAGTTCTGCAGCGTGATCGTGGCGAGGGTCTGGTTCTCGTCCTTGATCTTCACGCCTTCCTTCGCCTCGATGGCCTGGTGCATGCCCTCGTTGTAGCGGCGGCCGTGCAGGACTCGACCGGTGAACTCGTCGACGATCAGGACCTCGCCGTCGACGACGATGTAGTCCTTGTCCTTCTTGTAGAGCTCCTTGGCCTTCAGCGCGTTGTTCAGGAAGCCGACCAGGTGGGTGTGCTCGGGCTTGTAGAGGTTCTCGATGCCGAGCCAGTCCTCGACCTTCTCCACGCCGGACTCGAAGATGCCCACGGTGCGCTTCTTCTCGTCGACGGCGTAGTCGCCGGTGTTCTCCTCGCCGTCCTTGCCCTCGGTGCCCCTGCGGAGCCGGGGAACGATCTTGGCGAACTCCGAGTACCACTTGCCGGACTGCTCGCCGGGGCCGGAGATGATCAGCGGCGTCCTGGCCTCGTCGATGAGGATCGAGTCGACCTCGTCGACCACGGCGAAGTGGTGGCCGCGCTGCACGCACTCGTCGAGCGACCACGCCATGTTGTCGCGCAGGTAGTCGAAGCCGAACTCGTTGTTCGTGCCGTACGTGATGTCCGCGTTGTACTGCTTGCGGCGCTCGTCGGCGGGCATGTTCGCCAGGATCACGCCCACTTCGAGGCCCAGGAAGCGGTGGATGCGGCCCATCTCGTCGCCGTCGCGCTTGGCCAGGTAGTCGTTGACCGTGATGACGTGGACGCCCTTGCCCGACAGGGCGTTGAGGTAGGTGGGCAGCGTACAGGTGAGGGTCTTGCCCTCACCGGTGCGCATCTCCGCGATGTTCCCCATGTGCAGGTTGGCCCCGCCCATGATCTGCACGTCGAAGTGGCGCTTGCCCAGCACCCGCCGGGAGGCCTCGCGAACGGTGGCGAAGGCCTCGGGAAGCAGGTCGTCGAGGCTCTCGCCGTCGGCGTAACGCTTCTTGTAGTCGTCGGTGAGCGCGCGAAGCTCGGCGTCGGTCAGGCTCGTGAAGTCGTCTTCGATGGAGTTGACCTGGTCGGCGATCCGCTTGAGCTTACGCAGAAGCTTGCCTTCGCCGGCGCGAAGAATTCTATCGAGAAAGGCTGGCACTTTAGGTAAAGCTCCTCGCAGGTCTTCCGCGGCCGGACCGGCCCGGCTGAGGACGAGACATGGTTCTCCGCTGCCATCGTAGGCGGTTCTGCCACCAGACACAGCCACCCTCAAAGACGCTCTTGTGGCCCATGGAGTTCCTTGCCCGCTTCTTTGAGAGAGTACGACCAGCTTTAAAGGGTATGTCGGAGTTTGTCACTTCCGCGAGGATTGATCTACGGACATGTCGCCGCACCCGGAAGGAGCAGCCGTGACGGCGGAAGAGCATCCCAGGGCCACCGAGGAGAAGCACCCCAGGACGCGGGAGACGCCCGAGGGCGGTCACGGGGGCAGGGCGTCGTCCTGGCTCGCGGTGACCGTCGTCCTGCTCGGCTTCGCGATCGCGGGAATCGCCCTGTGTCTCGGCCCGAACTGGCCCGTCCTGTGGATGGGCGTGGGTGTCTGCGCGATGGGCGGGGTACTGACGCTCGTCTTCAACGTCTTCTCCGACGTCGTCGTGGACGCCCCGCGCACGAACACCGGCGAGGACCGGCGCGGCGAGAGCGTCCTGGACTGAACCCGGCGCTCGGCCCGGCACGCGACCCGGGGTGGGCCGGCGCGTGCCGGTGGCGACGCCCGGCTGACACCGGCATAGCGTTTTCGTCGGTGTGAGGCGTTAGCCTCGGCCGTACGAACGTGTTGTCTCCCCTGGGGCGGTCATGAAGCTCTCCCTCTCCCCCGACGAGGCCCGCCGGGTCATCCTGCACGCCCAGGGGTTCCTGGGCGCGCGGGCCCGGCGCGGCGGCGTCCCCGCGACCCTGCGCCGGCTCGGGGCCGTCCAGCTCGACACGATCTCCGTGCTGGCCCGCTCCCACGAGCTGGTGGCCTACGCCCGCCTGGGCGCCGTGGGCCGGGCCGCGGTGGAGCGGGCCTACTGGGACGAGCCCGCCCGCGCCTTCGAGTACTGGTGTCACGCCGCGTGCGTCCTGCCGATCGGCGACTGGCCGCTGTACGCCTTCCGCCGGAGGTACTTCAAGGCCAGGAGGTTCCGCTGGCACGAGGTGCCCGACAGCGTCGACAAGGTGCTGCACCTGGTCCGCGAGAACGGCCCGCTCACCACCGCCGACATCGGCGGCGCCAAGAAGGGCGGCCCCTGGTGGGACTGGTCGGACTCCAAGATCGCCATTGAGTGGCTGCTCGACACCGGCGAGGTCGTCTGCACGCGCCGGGTGGGCTGGCGCCGCGTCTACGACCTGGCCGAGCGGGCGGTCCCGGCGGACCTGCTGGCCGAGGACCTCTCCGACGCCGAGTGCGTCACCCGCCTGGCCGGGACGGCCGGGCGGGCGCTCGGGGTGGCCACCCGCGCCGACCTCGTCGACTTCCTGCGCCTGAAGGCGCCCGAGGCGCTCCTGCTGGACCGGTGCCTGGCCGAGGGGACCTCCGGGCTGGTGCCGGTCCGCGTCCCCGGGTGGCCGGAGCGGGCCGCCGACGCCTGGGCCGACCCCGCCGCGCTGGAGGCCGCGCCCTCCGGCCGCCACCGCACGACCCTGCTCTCCCCGTTCGACTCCCTGGTCTGGGACCGCGCCCGCACCGCGCGGGTGTTCGGTTTCAACCACCGCCTGGAGGCGTACGTGCCGAAGGAGAAGCGCGTCCACGGCTACTTCACGATGCCGCTCCTGGCCGGAGGCCGCCTGATCGGCCGGGTCGACCCGGCACGGGAGGGCTCGGAGCTGGTGGCCCGCCAGGTGAGCCTGGAGGCGGGCGTCACCCCCGCCAGGGGCGCGGCACCGCTGGCGGCGGCGCTCAGGGAGGCGGCCGGATGGGTCGGCTGCCAGACCGTCCGCGTCGACCGGGTGGACCCCCTGCTGGCCGGGCCTCTCCGGGAGGCCCTGAGCCAGGACGCCGAGGTCCGGGCACCCTGACGGCGGCCGGAGCGGCCGGGGCCGGCCCCGGCGGGGAGACCCGCGGGGCGGAGCCGGAGACGGAACCGGCGGGCCGGGCGCGAAGCGCGCCCGGCCCGCCGGCGGTGGATCAGGTGATCTCCAGCATCCGCTCGCGGACCGCGTAGACCACCGCCTCCATCCTGGAGTGGAGCTGGAGCTTGTCCAGGATGTTCCGGACGTGGTTCTTCACGGTGTTCTCCGAGATGAACAGCTGCTTGGCGATCTCTCGGTTGTTCATCCCCTTGGCGACCAGGCGGAGGACCTCCATCTCCCGCTCGGTCAGGCGCGGCACGGGGAGCTGCGGAGGCCGCTCGGCCTCCTTGCGGCTCATGTTGGCGAACTCGCTGATGAGTTTGGCGGCCATCGCCGGATTGATCAGCGACTGTCCCTCGTGGACGCCGCGCACGGCCTCCGGGACCTCGTCGAGCTGGACGTTCTTCAGCAGGTAGCCGGTGGCGCCCGCCTTGATCGCCTCGAAGAGGTCCTCCTCCTCGTCGCTGACCGTCAACATGATGATCCGCGTGCTCGGCACCGAGGCCTTGATCTCGCGTGTGGCCTCGATGCCGCTCCTCCGTGGCATCCGGACGTCCATGAGCATGACGTCCGGGGTGAGGCGGTCGGCGAGCTCGACGGCCTCCTGACCGTCGCTGGCCTCACCGACCACCTCTATGTCCGTCTCGGCGGCCAGCGCCATCTCCAGGCTGCGCCGGATCAGCGCGTGATCGTCAACGATCAGCACGCGGATCGGTTCGCCGCGCCCGGTCGCGCCGGTCGCGTCGTCGGGTTCCGTCACGCCTCCTCCTCGGGGGGCCAGAGCCGGTGGACCGCCATGATGACACGGGTTTCATGGTCCTCGGTTGGTCGGAGAGGATCTTCGAACGCGTTCGTCAGGGTTCGACGAGCCGCAGTACGCCGTAGTTGTACCCCTGGCGGAGGTACACGACGCTGGGCTGCCCGCTCTCCTTGTCACGGAAGAGATAGAAGTCGTGCCCGACCAGCTCCATCTCGAGAAGCGCCTGGTCGATCGTCATCGGCTCGGCCTGGTGGGACTTCTCGCGGACGATCAGCGGCCCGTCGCCGTCCATCTCGATCGGGATGAGCGACTCATCTTCGGGGAGATCGTCCTTTTTGTCCGTCTCCACCTCGGCCGGAGGCTGCTGCGTGAGCACCGAGCCGGAGTCGCTCTCCAGCGACTCCGCCAGCGCGCCGGCCGTCAGCTCGGCGACCGACGGAGGGCAGTGGTTGCCGTGGTGGATCTTCCGGCGGTCGGCCAGGCGCCGCAGCCGTCCTTCGAGTTTTCCGAGTGCTATGTCAAGGGCGGCGAAGCGATCGTCGGCGGAAGCCTCCGCGCGGACCGCCGGACCACGTGAGTGGATGGTGAGTTCGACACGTTCCCGCTGGTCGACGATGCGCGGATTACGTTCCTTGGACACCTCCACGTCAACGCGAATGAGCTTGTGGTCCAAACGCTCGATCCTGGCCAGCTTGGTGTTCACGTGGTCACGGAATCGGTCACTCACTCCGGTGTGCCGACCCTTGACGATGATCTCCATGCACAGCCCCCCTTCGAACCTCGACGGTGGTATTGCGACACCCGCTCGGCCGACCTGGTCTTCGTCCCCACATCCGCCTGCTGAGGGTTTCGCAGCTCTTTGCCACTACATGCCCTTCTCTCCTGGCAAGGAACATCTGGCTCCCTGGGAAGGCAGGACTTACCTCTAAGCCGCACCGTGATCGATCGACGAGAAGTCGTCTTACGTGGACCGTTTCGCCTGCGGCTGGCATCGGCTAGCCGGGCCGGCCTCATTCCTGAGGTCGGTCCGGTGCAACCACGGACCCGAGCGGGTGCCATGGCTCAGACGCTATCCGTATCCAGGCCGAATGTCACCGCGACGGCCGATCGAGGGATCACTTTGCGTGATCCGCGGCCCGGCGACGGCCTTCGCGGGCCGTCGCCGGCCGGGACGGCCGGGCGGCGGGGCGGGAGCCGGGCCCGCCGTTGATCAGCGCCGACGGGACGAACGGGTGGGGTGGGTGTGACCGGAGACGGCCACCGGGCGAGAAGGCTCCGGCGGGGGACGTCTCACCCTCCGTCACGATCTTCGGATCGTGTCCTCCGGCGTGTCGCGGCGACCGTGGCGGCCAGCGAGGGGGTCACGCCCACCTGCCGCAGCGCCCTGGCCGCCTCGGCGAGCGTCGCCCCGGTGGTGACGACGTCGTCGACCAGCACGATCGCCTCCGTGCCGCCCCAGGAGCGCGGCACGGGCGCGTTGCGGCCGACCGCGACCGTGAAGGCCGAGGAGAGGTTCGCGGCCCGCTGGAGGGAGCTCAGCCCCGCCTGGTCGGCGACCCGGCGGCGCTGGGCGAGCACCCGCGCCACGGTGGCCGGCCAGCCGGCCTCGCGGAGGTAACCGGCCGCGAGCTCGGCGAGCCGGGCCACCGGGTCGTGCCCGCGGCGCCGCAGGGCCGGGCGGGCGCTGGGCACCGGCACCAGCAGCACCGGTCGCTCGCCCGCCGCGGTGGCGACGGCCAGGGCCAGCGCCCCGGCCAGGGGCGGGGCCAGCGCGGTGCGCCCGCGCTCCTTGTAGGCGATGATCGCCCGCCGCACGGCGGGGGTGTATTCGGCCGCCGACCAGCATTCGGGCAGGCCGGGCGGGGCGGGGTCGGGGGTGCGGCGGGCGGGCTCCCCGTGCAGCTCCGCCGCGCAACGGGGGCAGACGAGGGCGCCCGGCGCGTCGCATCCGGCGCAGCGGGGCGGCAGGATCAGGTCGAGCATGGCGGTCGTCACACACCCACCGTGCCATACCGCACCGACAAAAAGCCCAGCCCAGGGCACCGGCGGGGAGCCGGGACGCGCCGTCGCCCGCCTCCCGGCGACGGCCCCCGGTCCCGGCCCCCGGTCCCGGCCCCCGATCATGTCCCCGGCGACGGGGTGCCCGGCGGCGCCCGGCCCCGGGAGGAGACCGGGAGGACCGGTCCGGGAGAAGACCGGGAAGGCCGGGAGGACCGGTCCGGGGGAAGACCGGCCCGGGGGCCGGGAGGGCCGGCCCGGGGAAGGGCGAGGTCAGCCCAGGGGGAAGGCCGGGAAGGAGGGACCGTTCTCCACGAAGTCGGCCGTGCCGTTCTCGTGCTTGACCAGCGCCTCCCACTTGCTGGAGGTCCAGTAGAAGATCTGCCGGCCGCCCTGCTCGTCGCTGCTCCCGGCCAGCAGCCTGCCGTCCAGGGCGGCGATGCTCTCGATCCGCGAGCCGGTGCCCAGCGACGCGGGCTCGGCGGCGACCGAGGCCTCCAGGAGCTCGGACCTGTCGGTGAGCGCGTAGAGGGTCTTGCCGTCGTTCCAGGTGATGTCCTTGATCTTCCGGCCGTTCTCGCTGTCCACCACGGTCTGCAGGTTGGTGATGCGGGTGCGTTCCCTCTCGCCGACCACGGTGCCGACCCGGACCTGCTCGCCCAGCCCGTCCCTGACGATCACCGCGACGTGCACCCCGTCCCGCGCGACCTTGAGCGACTTGACGTAGGCCGTCTCCAGGTCGGGGGCCGTCACCCGGTAGTGCCGTTTGCCGTCGCCGTCGTAGCGGGTCAGGACCGAGGTGTGGTCGTTGGGCCGGTCCACCGCCCAGAGCGTGCCGTAGCGGTCCCAGGAGGGCGGGGCCAGCGACTCCCCGGTGGCCCACACCCGCCACTCGCCCCCCGCGGCGAGCGGTGCGACCGACAGGCTCCTGCGGTCCGCGGAGCGCTGCGCCACCTGCCGGGCGCTCTGCCCGCTGATCGCCGGCGGGTCGAGGCCGAGCCGCTTCTGCCCGGCCCTGCCCGGTACGGGCTGCCCGGTGTTCTCCTTGCCCAGCAGCCGCAGGCCGTCGCCCGCCAGGTAGTAGGGGTCGACGGCGCCGGGGGCCAGCCAGGGGTCGAAGCTCGACTGTTTCTGAGCGTCGACGCGCAGCGGCGCGTCCGGGTGGTAGGACTCGCCGTTCACCTTCACCTCGAAGCCCCAGCCCCCCTTGGTGAGCGCGGACAGCGTCGCGGCGAGCTGGGCCGACATCGGGTCGACCAGGTCGGCGGCCACCCTGCCGTCGAGATCGACCACGACCCGGTTGTTCTCGGTGGTGACGTCGATGAGCCCGATGCCGGTGAAGGCGGTGCGCACCGCGTCCGCCAGGGAACTGCTCGGCCCCCGCAGCAGGCGCTCGACCGTCGTCTTGGCGAAGTTGGCCCCGGGGTCGATCGGCACCCTGACCTGGTCGACCACCAGCGCCTCGCGCCGGGCGTCGAGGAAGTACAGGTCCACCGGCGGGTAGCCGCGGGCGACGTCGGCCTCGGACAGCAGCAGCCCGTCCGGGGCCGTGCTGATGCGCCACTCCCCGTCGGCCTGCCTGGCGAGCGTGAACGGCTGGTTCAGCGGGCCGCCGCTCGGGCGGTAGCGGCCGTCCGGGTCGATGACCGCGATCTTGGTGCCCTTGAGCGTGACCTGGGCCTGCCTGTCCTCGGCGCCGATCGGCGCGAACTTGTCGTACGCGCCCTGCCGGTAGACCGTGACGCCGCTGCGCGGGTTCCACTTGGCGGCGAAGTCGGCGGCGAGGTACTGGCGGGCGATCCGGAAGTCGGAGTCGTCCAGGCTCGCCATGGCGGCGCGGAACCCGGTGACCACCTCCTCGGGGGACCAGCCCGCCTTCGGCGGCATGGCGACGACCCGCGCGTACGGATCGCCCAGCGGGCTGCCCTTGCTCTCGTCGTCGACGGACATGACGGATCTGCCGCCGGTGGGGATGACCGAGCAGGAGGTGGTCCCCGCCAGCAGGGCAAGGCTCAGCGCCAGGGCGGGGAGCACCTCCCCGGCCCGGCGCGCGTGGCGCCGCGGGCCGCCTCTAGTCGGCATCCCGCCCCCCGTCGGCCGCCGCCGGCGAGAGCACCGGCGTCATCTGACCACGCCAGGTACGGCGCATCTCCACCTCCGGCGGGACCAGCGGCAGCGGCGAGCCCCGGAGCACCGCCCCGGCCACCCGGGGCAGGGAGAGCCGGAACTGCGAGCCCTCCCCGTGCGCGCCCCACGCCTGCAGCCAGCCGCCGTGCAGGATCGCGTCCTCGCGGGAGATGGCCAGGCCCAGGCCCGTGCCGCCGATGGTGCGCGCCCGGGACGGGTCGGCCCGCCAGAACCGGTCGAAGACCATGTTCTCCTCGCCGGCCTTCAGCCCCACCCCGTGGTCGCGTACGGCCACCGCCACCGCGTCCCTGTCGGCGGCGACAGAGACCACGACGTCGCGGCCCTCGCCGTGCTCGATCGCGTTGAACAGCAGGTTGCGCAGGATCCGCTCGACCCTGCGGCTGTCCATCTCCGCCATGCAGGGCTCGCCGGGAAGGCGCAGGTCGAAGCGGGTGGAGTGGCGCTCGGCCAGCGCCTCGGAGTCGGCCACGGCGCGCAGCACCACGTCCCTGACGTCGACGGAGTCGACGTCGAGGTCGGCCGCGCCCGCGTCGTAGCGGCTGATCTCCAGCAGGTCGGCGAGCATCTCCTCGAACCGGTTGAGCTGGTTCTGCATCAGCTCGGCCGACCGGGCGGCCATGGGGTCGAAGTCCTCGCGGGCGTCGAAGAGCAGGTCGGCGGCCATCCGCACGGTGGTCAGCGGGGTGCGCAGCTCGTGCGATACGTCCGAGACGAACTGCCGCTGGACCTGGGAGAGCTCCTCCAACTGGTGGATCTTGAGGGCCAGGTTCGCGGCCATCTCGTTGAAGGAGGCGGCCAGCCGGGCCAGGTCGTCCTCGCCGCGGACCTTCAGGCGCTCGTCCAGGCGGCCCGCGGCCAGCCGCTCGGCGGCCTGCCTGGCCAGCCGGACCGGTGTGACGACCTGCCGGGTGACCAGCGAGGCGATCGCGGCCAGCAGCAGCACGAGCCCCGCCCCGACCAGGACGAGCATCCGCTGCACCGAGGCGAGGATCAGCTCCTCCCGCTCCAGCGGGACCAGGTGGTAGATCTCGTACGAGGAGTCCAGGGCGGTGCCCGAGGTGTCCAGGCGGGTGCCGATGACGATGCCGGGGACGGTCTTCTGCCCCACGTAGTGCAGCGGGGTGTACCAGGTGCTCTCCTCGCCGGGCTCCTTCTTGAACAGCTCCTCGCGCTGCCTGGCCGGGATGCTGCGCGGGTCGATGTCCGTGGTCCCGTAGAACTCCCCCGGCCGCGTCTCGTTGCGGATGATCACCGAGTAGCGGCTGGCGGACCCGGCGCGGCGGGCCAGCGCGGCGGTGGCCTGGCCGAGCGGGGTGTCGCCCGCCCCCGGGAGGACCTGGCCGGCGTCGGCGGGCTGCTTGGCGGCCTCGGCGGCCGGCTGGCTGAGGTAGCCCAGCACCGCGTTCCTGTCGGCCTGCGCCTCGCTCTTGGCGGCGCGCTCCCTGTTCTCCAGGGTGGCGCTGACGATCTGCTGCATCAGGAAGACGCCGAGCACGGCGACGACCACGATGGAGATGACCATCGTGCTGGTGACCACGCGCAACTGGAGCGAGCGCCAGAAGATCCGGCGCACCCGCCCGGCCGCGCGCCGGGTACGCCGCCGCACACCCCGCAGCAGCTGGCGCGGGGTGCGACGGCGTCTCTTGGGTGCGGAAGGCATCTCGGGTCCGGGGGGAGCCGTGGCTAGGCCGGTCCGGCCTTGTACCCGACCCCTCGGACCGTCACCACGATCTCGGGGTGCTCGGGGTCTTTCTCGATCTTGGCCCGGAGCCGCTGGACGTGCACGTTGACCAGGCGGGTGTCGGCCGCGTGACGGTACCCCCAGACCTGCTCGAGCAGGACCTCGCGGGTGAAGACCTGACGCGGCTTGCGGGCCAGGGCGACCAGCAGGTCGAACTCCAGCGGGGTGAGGTTGATGGTCTCCTCCTCCCGCTTGACCGAGTGCCCGGCGACGTCGATCGTGATGTCGCCGATCTGCAGGATCTCCGGCGTGGGCTCGTCGGTGCGGCGCAACCGGGCGCGCACCCGGGCGACGAGCTCCTTGGGCTTGAAGGGCTTGACGATGTAGTCGTCGGCCCCCGACTCCAGCCCGAGGACCACGTCGATGGTGTCGCTCTTGGCCGTCAGCATGACGATCGGCACCCCCGACTCGGCCCGGATGCGCCGGCAGACGTCGATGCCGTCGGCACCGGGCAGCATCAGGTCGAGCAGGACCAGGTCCGGCCGGGTGTCGCGGAACGCGTCGAGCGCCTTGTCCCCGTCGGAGACGAAGGAAGGCTCGAAACCCTCCCCGCGCAGCACGATCCCGAGCATCTCGGCGAGAGCCGCGTCGTCGTCGACGACCAGCACGCGTCCTTTCATGGCCCCTCATTCGGTTTACGCAGTTCGGGAGTAATGGGATAAACCGCTCGGTGGTCGAAGATTACCCTCGTCCGCCTACCAGATGACACCGGTCGACGACCGGGCGTCCGAATGACGAATTTTAGGCGTACACGACGTGGAGCGCGCAGTGATGCCCCCGCACGGCCGTCTCCGGCCCCGGCGACTGCGGACACCGGGCGGTGATGACCACGGTCCCAGTCTGCGGTAAACGACGGCGTCTCGGCCATCTCTCGGTCATCTCCGTCGATCTCCGGGACGGAAAGGGCCGCCCGGGGGCGGTCTTGCGGGGTGGAAGGGCGCCGGGATCACCCGATCACCCCGACCGGTGTGTCCACATGCCAGGATTGGGATATGTCAGACGGTCACGGCCCCGCTCCCGGCGGACCGGGTTCCCCGGGTTCCCCGGATTCCCCGGATGCTCCGGGCGCTTCCGGGGCTCCGGGGCATCCGGGCGCTTCCGGGGCACCCTCGGGCTGGGCGTCCCACCGCCCACCGCCCTACGGCGGCA
Organism: Streptosporangium sp. NPDC023615; assembly: GCF_040640155.1. NCBI lineage: Bacteria > Bacillati > Actinomycetota > Actinomycetes > Streptosporangiales > Streptosporangiaceae > Streptosporangium > Streptosporangium sp. NPDC023615. Next base: position 5,927 of record NZ_JBFABE010000068.1, on the reverse strand, counting down.
CCCCGGAGTCCCAGGGAATCCCGGGAGCCCCGGGAGGCCCGGGAGGCCCCGGAGCCCAGGGGGCGCCGTGGGCCACACCCGGCAGGGGTCCCGGCGTCCCCGGTGTCCCCGGTGTCCCCGGTGTCCCCGGTGTCCCCGGCGTCTTCGCGGTCCCGCTCGCCGAGCCCGGGCCGCAGGCCACCCCGGGCCCCTGGCCGCCGTACGACGAGGTAGCGCCCCCGCAGGGCCCCCACGGGACGCCGGCGCACGGCGCGCGGACGCCTCCCCCGGCGACGCCTCAGGGGATCATCCCGCTGCGCCCGCTCGGCCTGGGCGACATCCTGGACGGCGCGACCAAGCTGATCCGCTCCAACCGCAGAAGCGTCCTGGGCCTGTCCGCGGTCGCCGCCACGCTGACGGCCCTCGCGCAGGTGGTCTTCCTGGGCACGATCGACCTGCCCGACCTGAGCCAGGGCCCCTCGGGCAACACGACAATCACCTCCTTGGACGAGCCCGCCGCCCCGGGGTTCGGCTCCCTGATCGGCGACACCCTCCTCTCCTACGGGGTGGAGTTCGTCGTGATCACGCTGCTGACCGGCATGCTGACCGCCATCCTGGGCCGCGCGGTCTTCGGCGGCACGATGACGGCGGGCGAGGCCTGGGCGCGGACCCGCGGCCGGGTGCCCACCCTGTTCGGGCTGGTCCTCGTCATCCTCCTCCTCGTGCTCGTCCCGCTGTTCCTGATCCTGGGGCTCCTCGCCGTGCTCGGCGCGGCCGGGGCCGGGGAGGTGGTGACGACGCTCGTGAGCGTGCTGGCAGCGCTGGCCTTCCTGGCCGGTCTCGCCTTCCTCACCACACGGCTGGCGCTGGCCCCGTCCGTCGCGGTGCTGGAGCGGCTCGGGGTCGCCGGCTCGCTGCGCAGATCCTGGCAACTGGTCTCGGGCGGCTTCTGGCGGACCCTCGGCATCCTGCTCCTCACCCAGTTCATCGCCTTCCTCGTCGGCCAGGTGCTGGGCCTGCCCTTCGTGCTCGCCGGGACCCTCGTCGGCACGCTGGGCGACTTCCCCGCCTCGCAGATCACCGCGACCGTGCTCATCACGGTGGGCGTCACCGTGGGCGCGACGATCGCCCAGCCCCTGCGGGCCGGGGTCAACGGCCTGCTGTACGCGGACCGGCGGATGCGCGCCGAGGCGTTCGACCTGGTGCTGCAGACCGAGACGCTCGAACAACGGCGGCAGGGCCGGGCGCAGGTCCCGGTCGACGACCTGTGGGCCCCCTCCGTCACCCCCGGCGTGTTCGCCGGGCAGGGGCGTCCGGACCGGGGAGCCTCGTGATGGCGCTCCTGACCTCACCGATCGGCATCGACCGCGAGGAGGCCCGCCGCCGGGCCGTCGGGGAACTCCTCGAACCCGGGTACGCCAGGGAGTCCCTGTTCGACCGCTTCTGGCGGTGGACGGACCAGTTCCTCGGCGACCTGCTCGACCAGGAGTCCATCGGCGTCGTCGGCAGCGTGGCCGCGCGGGTCGCCCTCGTCGTGATCGTGGTCTGCGTCGTCGTCGCCCTGCTCCTGGTCGCCCGCAGGACGGCCGGGAGGGGCACCGCGCGGGCGAAGGGGGTCTTCGGCGAGCGCCGTCTCACCGCCGCCGAGCACCGCGAGGCCGCCGAGCGGCTGGCGGAGCAGGGCAGGTGGGCCGAGGCGATCCGCGAACGGCTCCGGGCCGTCGCCCGTGACCTGGAGGACCGTGTGATCGTCGACGTCGTCCCGGGCCGTACCGCCGGGGAGCTGGCGGCCGAGGCCGGGCGCGCGCTGCCCGCCCTGGCCGCCGAGCTGGCCGTGGCGGCCAGGGTGTTCGACGACGTGACCTACGGCGAGGTGCCCGGCACGCCCGAGGCGTACGGGATCATGCGCGATCTCGACGAGCGCCTGCGCGCGGCCCGCCCGGCGCCCGCCGGCCAGGCGGCGCCGTGAGCCCGTCCGCGCCCGGCCGGGCGCAGGCTCCCGGCACGCCCCCCTCCCCCGCGCTCGCGGCGCCCCCGCCCCCCGCGGCACGCGCGGCCGTCACCGGGACCTCCGTCTCCCCGACCGCGGCCGGCCTCTGGCGCGGCGGCAGGAGCGTCCTGCTGGTGACGGTCATGATGGTCGCCGGCGCCCTGGCCGCCGTGCTGCTGGGCGGGCAGGGCCAGACCGGAAGACCCCTCGACCCCGCCGACACCTCGCTGTCGGGCGGCAAGGGCCTGGCCCGGCTGGTACAGGCCCGTGGCGTACGGGTGGCGCGGGTCACCTCGGTCGCCGAGGCCGCCTCGCTGTCCGACCGGGCGGGCCCGGCGGGCAGCACGCTGCTGGTGAGCTCCGGCTTCCCGCTCACGGCCGACGAGGCCGAGCGGCTCGCCACGACGCCCTCCGACCTGCTGCTGGCCGGGGTGCGCTCTCGTCTGCGGCTGCTGGCCCCGGGCGTGGGCCCGGACGGTGAGGCGCGGGCACGCTCCCGCGAACCCGCGTGCGACCTGCCGGCCGCGGCGCGGGCGGGCAGCGCCCACCTCGGCGGCGTGACCCTCACCCTCCCCACCGGCGCCGTCGGCTGCTACCCCTCGGCCCGGAAACCCACCCTGGTCTCCCTGACGGCCGGGAACAGGACCGTCACCGTGACCGGCGACGACGACTTCATGACCAACCTGCGGCTCGCCGAGGACGGCAACGCCGCTCTGGCGATGAACCTCGCCGGCGCCAGGCCCACCCTGATCTGGCTGACGACACCCGAGAGCGGGCCCCGGGCGGCCGGGGCGCCGGGGTTCTACGACCTGGTTCCCGACGGGGTCAAGTGGGCCGTGGCGCAGGTGCTCGTCGCGGTGCTGCTGCTCGCGCTGTGGCGGGGCCGCAGGCTGGGCCCGGTGGTGGCCGAGCGGCTGCCCGTCGTGGTCAGGGCGGCCGAGACCGTCGAGGGACGTGCCAGGCTGTACCGGGCGAGGCGCGCCAGGGACCGGGCCGCCGCGGCGTTGCGCGCGGGCTTCGTCGACCGGGTCACCCCCCGGCTCGGACTGCCCTACGGGGCGGGGGCCGACGCCGTGGTGAACGCGATCGCCGAGCGGACCGGCCAGGCCGCGCCGCGCGTCGGCGCCGCCCTGTACGGGCCGCCGCCGGTCGACGAGGCCGGGCTGGTGGCCCTGGCCGCATACATGGACTTCGTGGAAAGGCAGGTCGGAAAGTCGTGACCACACCACCGGGGAACGGCGATCTCGCCGCAGGGGTCTCCTCTCCCGCCGGGACCGAGCCGGGCACGCCCGGGACGCCGAACGGCCCCAACGCGCCGGGAACACCGAACGGTCCCGGAGCACCGGGAACGCCGGACGGTCCCGGAGCACCGGCGACGTCCGAGACCCGAAGGACCTACGGGGCCCCCGGGCCTTCCGGACCTCATGGGCCCTCCGGTCCTTCCGGGCCTTCCGGAGTGCCCGGGACGTGGGGCGCGCCGAACGTCCCGAACGTCCCGGCCGTCCCGGCCGCGGGCGAGGTGCCCGGCGCGGACGCCGCGCGGCAGGCGCTGGCGGCCCTCAGGACGGAGGTCTCCAAGGCGGTCGTCGGCCAGGACGCCGTGGTCACCGGCCTGGTGATCGCGCTGCTCTGCCGGGGGCACGTCCTGCTCGAAGGGGTGCCGGGCGTCGCCAAGACCCTGCTGGTCAGGACGCTGGCCGCGGCGCTCTCGCTCGACTTCAAGCGGGTGCAGTTCACCCCCGACCTGATGCCCGGCGACATCACGGGCTCGCTGATCTACGACGCGAAGACCTCGGAGTTCGAGTTCCGCGAGGGACCGGTCTTCACCAACCTCATGCTCGCCGACGAGATCAACCGCACGCCCCCGAAGACGCAGGCCGCGCTGCTGGAGGCGATGGAGGAGCGGCAGGTCAGCGTGGAGGGGGACGCGCGCGCCCTGCCCGACCCGTTCATCGTGGCCGCCACCCAGAACCCCGTGGAGTACGAGGGCACCTACCAGCTCCCCGAGGCGCAGCTCGACCGGTTCCTGCTCAAGCTGACCGTCCCGCTGCCGCCTCGCGACCAGGAGATCGCGGTGCTGGAGCGGCACGCGCTCGGCTTCGACCCGCGCGACCTGTCGCACGTCCGGGCCGTGGCCGGCGCCGCCGACCTCGCCGCCGGGCGCGCCGCGGCCGGCCGGGTGCACACGAGCCCCGAGGTGCTCGGCTACATCGTGGACGTCGTCAGGGCCACCCGCCAGTCGCCCGCGCTCCGGCTCGGCGTCTCACCGCGTGGCGCCACCGCGCTGCTGGCCGCGTCCCGGGCGTGGGCCTGGCTGTCCGGCCGCGGTTACGTGACGCCCGACGACGTCAAGGCGCTGGCCAGGCCCGTGATGCGGCACCGGATCCAGTTGCGGCCCGAGGCCGAGCTGGAGGGCGCGAGCGCCGACGGCCTCATCGACGCCATCCTCGCCTCCGTCCCCGTGCCCCGCTGACCATGGCGCTGACGGGACGGGCCGCCCTGCTGGCCCTGGTGGGCACCCTGGCCGTGCTGTTCGCCCCCCGGCCGGGCCTGGCGATGGCGGCGGTGGCGCTGCTGATCGCGGCGCTGGTCGTGGCCGACCTGCTGCTGGCCGGGGGCGTACGCTCGCTGCGCTTCACCCGTGCGGGCGAGCGGCTGGTCCGGCTCGGCGAGTCGGTCACGGTGGAGCTGATCGTGGAGAACCCCGGCCCCCGCAGGGCGCGCGGCGTGCTCAGGGACGCCTGGCCCCCCTCGGCGGGGGCCGCGCCGAGGCACCTGCCGCTGGACGTGCCCCCGGGCGAGCGCCGCCGCCTGGTCACCACGCTCACCCCCACCCGCAGGGGCGACCGCGAGGCGGTCACGGTGACCGTGCGGACGCTGGGCCCGCTGGGCGTCGCGGCGCGTCAGGGCTCGCACCGGGTGCCCTGGTCGGTCCGGGTGCTGCCGCCCTTCCTCAGCCGCAAGCACCTGCCCGCCAAGCTGTCCAGGCTCAGGGAGCTGGAGGGGCAGCACCCCTCGATGGTCCGCGGGCAGGGCACCGAGTTCGACTCGCTGCGGGAGTACGTGGCCGGCGACGACGTCCGCTCGATCGACTGGCGGGCCACCGCGCGCCGCGACGACGTCGTGGTGCGCACCTGGCGGCCCGAACGCGACCGGCGGGTGCTGATCGTGCTGGACACCGGCCGTACCTCCGCGGGACGGGTGGGCATCGCCCCGGTCCCCACGGCCGGCGCCGAGCCCCCCTCGACCGGCCGGGCCGGCGAGCCGCGGGTCGTGCCCGGCTGGCCCCGCCTGGACTGGTCGATGGACGCGGCGCTGCTGCTGGCCGCGCTGGCCTCCCGGGCCGGCGACCGGGTCGACCTCATGGCGCACGACCGTGCCGTACGGGCCTGGGTGTCCGGCACGGGGCGCACGGAGCTGCTCTCCTCGCTGGTGACCACCATGGCCCCGATCGAGGCCGAGCTGGTCGAGGCCGACTCGGCCGGGATGGTCGCGGCCGTCCTGTCGCGGGCCAGGCGGCGTTGCCTGGTGGTGGTGCTGACCGACCTCAACCCGGCGGCGCTGGAGGAGGGCCTGCTCCCGGTGCTGCCACGGCTCTCCTCGCGGCACCTGGTGCTCCTGGCCGCGGTCTCGGACCCCCAGGTGGCGGAGATGGCGGCCGGGCGCGGCACCTCCGAGCTGGTCTACGGCGCCGCGGCGGCCGAGCACCTGGCCGCGGGACGGCGCAGGATCACCGCCCTGCTCCGCGCGCAGGGCGTGGAGGTGGTGGACGCCGCCCCCGACCGGCTCGCCCCGGCCCTGGCCGACGCCTACCTGGCGCTGAAGGCGGCCGGACGGCTCTGAGGGCGAGCCCTCGCGAACCCGCCGGGCGCGGGGGACGCGGGGGACGTGGGGGACGTGGGGGACGCGGACGTCCGGGACCCCCGCCGGGCGCGGTGGCGCGGACGCGCAGGTCCCG